>NZ_CAUOLF010000005.1:0-101735 GCF_963456385.1 uncultured Streptococcus sp.
ATCAACACGTTTCACAGTAACTGGATCTGGCTTGCCTACGAATTGCTTCTCAGGAGTGAAGGTCACTGCCCCATCTGGAGCAATCGTGTAAGTTCCTTGACCTGGAATGTTCTTCTCTTTACTTCCATCTTCAAAGGTCGGTTCAACTGTTTCATCAATCGGAACTAGTTGGTCACCGCCCGCAAAGGTTGGAGTGCCCGTTTGTGGAAGACCTTGAGGGCCAGTGCCAGTCGCATTAGTACCTACCGGCGTTACCTTAGTAACAGTTGGCGTGTAAGTTGCAGTCACTTCCGTGCCATTTTTATCAATACGTTTTACTGTAACTGGTGTTGGTGTGCCAACATACTGTTTCTCAGGAGTAAAAGTGATAGAACCATCTGAGTTAATAGTGTATATCCCCACTCCCTGAACAGTCTTCTTAGGCTGACCATCTTCGAAAGTCATTGGAGAATCCATATCAATTGGAACAGTTGAGTCGCCAGGAGTGAAAGTAGGCGTCCCCTTTTGCGCTTGACCTTGGAGGCCGGTTGATTCAGCATTGATGCTGGTTGGGATTACTTGCGTAACGTTTGGCCAATAAACTGCATCTGCAGTAGAACCGTTCTTATCCCTTACACGAAGATGTGCAGGAGTAGGCGTTCCGTAGAAATCAGGAGCAGGTTGGAAACTAATATCTCCATTAGCTTGAACAGTGTAAGTTCCTTGTAGCTTGCCACTTGCGTCGCTAACTGCCAAGGTATTACCCTGTTGAACCTGCCCATCCACAACGAATTGTGGTCCTGCTGGGTTTAATGGGACTGTTTGTGTTTGGTTA
The DNA here is from genome assembly GCF_963456385.1 of uncultured Streptococcus sp. Lineage (GTDB taxonomy): Bacteria > Bacillota > Bacilli > Lactobacillales > Streptococcaceae > Streptococcus. The sequence goes on from NZ_CAUOLF010000005.1 coordinate 815, forward strand.
TTAACAGTTGCTTGACCAGGAGTAAAGTTTAGGTGACTCGTTTGAAGTTTCCCTTGGAGGCCAGTAGTCTGTGTATCTTGACCTGTTGGGGTTGCGGCCTTAACTTCAGCTTGATAAGCAGCGGTTACTTCTGTCCCGTTCATATCAACACGTTTAACAGGTTCAGCACTTGGACGGCCAGTGTAGCTAGGAACCGGTTGGAAGGTTACGCGACCTGCGTTATCAACCATATAAGTTCCAACATTCGGAATAACCTTAGTTGTTTGACCGTTATCAAAAGTTGGAGCAACTGCCTCATTAATTGGCACACGATTATCACCTGGCGTAAAGATCAAATTACCAGATTGTTCAGCACCTTGAATACCTTCAGAGTTTGCTCCTTGTGCTGTTGGAACAAGACGAGTTACTGTCGGTTGATAGGTTGCAAGGTGCTCTGTTCCATCGGTATCATACAATTGTAGGTTAACAGGGTCGACCGTCCCTACAAATGACTTATTCGGAGTGAAAGTCACACGACCAGTAGCTGGATCTAACTCAAAGCTTCCCACTTCTTGGCCTTGCGAGGTTGCCTTCGCACTTGTTCCAGCAATACGATTGCCATCAGCATCCAAGAAAAAGACAGGATTCGTTGCAGATGGTTGAGCAGGTGTCTTAGCAGGATTGCCATCATTAAAGACAATATCTTGCACTTGAGGCAAACCTTGTGCGTCCGTCGAACGATGTTCCGTGAAATTCAAAACAGTCGGAATATAGCGGGCATCCATATTATTCAACTTATCGTTGATAACAGGTTCTCCATTATTCTTCGCAATCCAATCTGTACTTGCACCATTAGTATCAACACGGCGGATATTAATTCCTTGAGTAGTACCGATAAAGCCAGTGCTAGGTTCAAATATCACATCCACATTTGCACCCTTGGCTGTTACTTTATATCGTCCCTCAGCAGTACTGTACCAACCGTCGCCATCTGCTGTTAATGTATGACCTGCATTGTCCAAAACGACAGGTGCTACAGTTGTATCAATAGCCACTTTCTTGCTTTCATCATTTTGATCAATACCTTGAGGTGTAAACTGAAGAGTAGCTTTCTGACGCTGGCCGATTATTCCCGTACTTTCCTTCTTTTCACCCTTTGGCGGATAGGTCAAGACGACTTCTAAGTCTTCAACTTCCCCACTAAAGGCTGTTCCAGTAGGTTTTTCAATATCTCCCTTATTCAGGGCAATGCGGACCCGCATTCCCAGCTTGCTAACTGCAGGATTGGTCATCGCTGGATTATTCTTAAAATTAACAGTATAGTCGCCAGCCGTTGTTACTTCAGTAAATTCGCTGGCCTCATTTTCATCAAAAACACCGTTTTGATTGAAATCAATCCAAGCACGAACATAGGCCTTGCTATTGCCATTGGCAGATGCTTGGAGACGAACTGAGTAGTCACCATTTTGAAGACGATTAACTCGGAAGAGGTTATTTGTCTTACCAGTCAAATCAGAAGGCAAGAGCTGATCAACCCCTTCGTCTGCGTGATCAGTATCGTCATCATGTCTCCAGTCATTACCCGAAGTAGTATCAATATCAGCTTCAACTCGACCCAAGAATGGCTGAGGAGTTCTTGCACCTGTATTGGCATCATAACCAGAAATAGCATGAACAGCATTTCCATAAGAGGCCGGTGCATCCCCTTCATCAACTACCATAAAACCAATCATAGCAGCTTGCTGACCAGAAGAAGCAATATAAATTCCAACTTCTGAAGCGCCACGTGTCATCACAATCGGAACTGTGTGATCTTTAGAAGTATTAGGACCAAAGACCTGGGAGCCTAAGCCTCCTGTTTTTTGATCTGGATTAGTAAAAGCAGTCCAGTCGATTACAGGTATAGTCGCATTATCTCCTATATATTGACCATATCTGTTAGGGTTCATTGGAGAATAGGTATCCGTAATTACAGCACCATCTGGCCGAACGCGTTTCCATTCTGCCAAGTGTTCCCATCCTTGGCCATTGGTCGTGAAGATAGCATACTCCCCTGGGTTAGCTTCTTCTCCATCAGACATGATAACGGTTGCTTTTACAGGTTTCCCAAGGTAAGTCGCTTCCACCTTGAACTTTATACCATAGCTAGCACCATTTTTAGGGACTTGTAATTGAGTCTTTCGACCATTGGTGTTAATCCCTTGGTCTCGGACGGCTGTCCATTGATTCTGTTCCGAACCTATAATTTTGGGTCTAGCCGAATCTCCTTCGGCTTCTTGCTTTTTATAGTCTTCGTTTACATATCTGAACCAAGTGTTTTTCGCATTCGGATCATAGCTGTTTTCATACGCAGTACCCTTGACGCGGTCACGATAAATCTCTGTTGAGTGGAAGGGTTTTAATTCCGTCACTGTCAGTTTGATACGATAGCCTGGCGAAATTTCTTTTTCATAAACAGTACCAACTTTAAAGGAATCGTCCGTATCTAAGTTGCTGATGGCACTTTTATCACCAAGATCCAGCCAGTTAATCTGCTTCATCAACTCCGTAGGGTTCTTTTTTTCAGAATCAGCCAAAGTAGGCTTCTCAATGGTGTTGTTAGGATCACCATCTCGCAGACCAGTAGGTGCTGCATCCCGTCTTACCCGACGAGAGCGACTAGGCTGAGCTGCCTCTGCGACTGCTACTGGTTGAGCAGGATCTGGTTGGGTATTTTCCTCAGACTTAACTTCTGTGGGAACACCTGCTTGTGAAGAGGCAGTTTCTGCCGCCGGCTGCTCACTTGTTGACTTGCCATCTGAATCAGTCCTTGCTGTCGATACAGCAGATGCATCTTCTACCTGAGCTGAAATAGTGGCAGGATTACTTTCCTCAGCTGGTGAATTTACTGATTCTGCAGTACTTCCTGCGGAACCTGCTGTACCTGTTTGCGAAACCTCGCTTTGGGCATTAGAACCAACAGTTTCATCAGCGCTAACCTGTGTTGCTGCTCCCAAAAGAAGCAGGGTTGACAAGAGCACAGAACAAACACCGACGTTTAGTTTTCGAATCGAAAACTTACGCAGGTGAGGATTAAATAAATCTTTTCCCATAATAATCTCCTAAATAATCATTTAAATTGCAGATTTTATTATACACTATTCTATTTTAGTTATCCATATATATAACTATAATTGTAAGAAACTAACATTGTAATTAGACACTTTGTTAAAAACAGTCTATTTTTAACAAAAAATAGGAAAGATCCATAAAAGAATCTTTCCTATTTTAATTTGGTATCTAAAACCTAAATTCTTAATTTTTAGTCTTCAGACTTTTTCTTCCTCTTCTCTAATCCAATCAGTCCCAAACCAGACACTCCCGCAAGTAAGCTTGCAGCCAAGTATGAGGTTTCTTCTGTACCAGTCTTAGGAAGAGCTTTTGCACCCTCACTCTTGGAAAGAGAAGGTGGTACTGGTGTAATCGTCCGCTCTGGCTGAACAGGATTTTCTGTCACAGTCGGAACGTAAACCGCTGAAATAGTCTGACCATTACGATCTTTGCGAATCACTGTTACGCCGTCAGCTTGACCGACAAAGCCCGTTTCCGGTACAAAGGTCACAGTACCATCTGGCGCAATCGTGTAAGTACCTTGGCCTGGAACAGCCTTTTCGGTGCTGCCATCCTCGAAAGTTGGCGGAACGGTTGGATCCACGTCTCCTTCAAAGATAGGTTTACCAGTCTGAGGCTGGCCTTTAAGCCCCGTACTTCCACTGTCTATAGTATCAGTGCTTCCCAATACAGTCGGAGTATAGGTCGCTGTTACGGCATTGCCATAAATATCGAGACGTTTCACGACGACTCCGCGAGCAGTTCCGACAAAGTCAGCTTCCGGCACAAAGGTCACTGCTCCCAGCATATTGAACCGATAAGTTCCTTCTCCTGGGACAACCATTTCGGTGCTACCATCCGCAAAGGTTGGTGCTACCGCTTGGTCAATCGCCCCTTCAAAGGTTGGCGTTCCCGTTTGAGCTTGACCCTTGCGACCACTGGACACACTGTCCTTGCTGGTTGATGGTTCAACCACAGTTGGAACATAGCGAGCCGTCACTGAGGTACCGTTCTTATCACGACGGACAAGGGTCACACCAGTACCCTGACCAAGGAAATCAGCTTCTGGAGTGAAGGTGACTGTCCCATCTGGTGCGATGGTGTACGTTCCCTGACCTGGAATGGTCTTTTCCTTACTTCCGTCTTCGAAGCTTGGTTCAACGGTTTCATCAATTGGAACCAATGGATCACCTGCTTCGAAGACAGGTTTGCCAGTCTGAACATGGCCCTTGATATTTGTAGATGTGGTATTTTTACCAGTTGGGACTACTGCTTTCACTATCGCTTGATATTTGACAATAACAGGAGTTCCGTTAGCGTCTAAACGAATTAATCCCTGTTCTGATGTTTCACCCTTGAATTGTTTTATTGGAGTGAAGGTCACCTTGTTATCCACATCCACTTCGAACTTACCAACATTTGGCACTTCTTTAATATTCTTTCCGTTACCAAAGAGTGGAGTAGATCCAGCAGGGAATGGAACTAATTTATGTCCTGGCGTGAAAGTCACTTGACCTTTTTGAACCTGACCTTGCAGACCTTCTGTCTTAGTGCCAGTACCAGTCGGAGTTACCTTAGTGAACTCTGGACTGTAGGTCGCAGTTACTGGTGTACCATTTTTATCTACTCGTTTCACAGTGATTGGATCTGGTTTGCCCACAAACTGCTTGTCGGGAGTGAAGGTTACTGCGCCATCCGGAGTAATGGTATAAGTTCCCTGACCTGGAATGGTCTTCTTCTTGCTTCCATCTTCGAAAGTTGGCTCTACTGTCTCATCGATCGGAACTAGTGGGTCTGCACCTTTGAAAGTTGGAGTGCCGGTTTGCGGAAGACCTTGTGGGCCAGTGCTCATTACGGTTGTGCCTGTTGGAGTCACCTCTTTCACTACCGCTTGGTACTTAACTGTAACAGGGGTGCCATTGACATCAGTGCGAGTTAATTCGAGTTCTGGTGTCTCACCCTTGAATTGTTTGTCGGGAGTGAAGGTCACCTTGCCGTCTGCGTCCACTTCAAACTTACCAACATTTGGTACTTCTTTAACTGTGGAACCATTGTCAAATAACGGAGTCGAATCCGCTGGGAATGGAACTGAATCATGACCAGGCGTGAAGGTCACTTTGCCTTCTTGGACTTGGCCTTGAAGCCCTTCTGTCTTGACACCAGTACCAGTTGGAGTTACCTTGGTGAACTCTGGACTGTAGGTCGCTGTTACTGGTGTGCCATTCTTGTCCACTCGCTTGACTGTGATTGGGTCCGGCTTACCTACAAACTGCTTGTCCGGTGTGAAGGTCACTACGCCATCTGGAGTAATGGTGTAAGTTCCCTGACCTGGAATATTTTTCTCTTTGTTTCCATCTTCGAAGATTGGCTCAACTGTTTCGTCAATCGGAACCAATGGATCACCACCTGCAAAGGTTGGAGTACCCGTTTGAGGAACACCCTGAGGACCAGTGCTGGTTGCAGTAGTACCTATTGGGGTCACTTTCTCGACAGTAGGCGTGTACTTAGCCGTCACTGGAGTACCATTCTTATCTACTCGCTTAACAACAACTGGGTCTGGTGTCCCAACAAATTGCTTGTCTGGTGTGAAAGTAACAGAACCATCTGGTGCCACTTCAAAGGTACCGACATTTGGAACTTCCTTGCGTTTACTTCCATCATCAAAAGTCGCTGGAGTGTCATTATCCAGTGGTACATCTGGGTCGCCACCGACAAAGTTTGGTTTACCCATTTGTGGACGGCCTTGTGGACCAGTGCTGGTTGAGGTAGTACCTGTTGGAGTTACCTCTTTCACTACCGCTTGGTACTTAACCGTAACAGGGGTACCATTGACATCAGTGCGAGTCAATTCAATTTCTGGCGTTTCACCCTTGAACTGCTTATCTGGCGTAAAGGTTACCTTGCCATCTGCATTCACTTCAAACTTACCAACATTTGGTACTTCTTTAACTGCGGAACCATTATCAAACAGCGGAATTGAACCAGCTGGGAATGGAACTGAATCATGACCAGGCGTAAAGGTCACTTTGCCTTCTTGGATTTGGCCTTGCAGACCTTCTGTCTTAGTGCTAGTACCTGTCGGAGTAACAGCAGTCACAATTGCTTGGTAGTTAGCCTTAGCTACTGTACCATTTACATCAGCGCGGCTGAGTTCGATTTCCGGTGTCTTACCAACAAACGTTTTAACTGAAGTAAAGGTGATATTCCCCTCTCCGTCTACTTCGAACTTACCGACTTTGGCAATTTCTTTCAGATTAGTACCGGTATCAAAGACTGGCGTACTGTTTTCTGGGAAGCCGACTTGCGGATTTCCTGCTTCAAAAGTAATCTTACCTTTTTGAACTTGGCCTTGAAGCCCCTCTGTCTGAGCACCTTTCGCAGTCGGAGTGACTTTCTCAACTGTAGGTGTGTACTTAGCCGTCACTGGTGTACCATTCTTATCTACCCGCTTAACAGTTACCGGATCTGGTGTACCAACATATTGCTTGTCAGGTGTGAAAGTGACAGAACCATCTGGTGCCACTTCAAAGGTCCCGACATTTGGAACTTCCTTGCGTTTGCTTCCATCGTCGAAAGTAGCTGGAGTGTCATTATCCAGTGGTACATCTGGGTCGCCACCGACAAAGTTTGGTTTACCCGTTTGTGGACGGCCTTGTGGGCCAGTACTGGTTGAGGTGGTAGCTGTTGGAGTTACCTCTTTCACTACCGCTTGGTACTTAACTGTAACAGGGGTGCCATTGACATCAGTGCGAGTCAATTCGAGTTCTGGTGTTTCACCCTTGAACTGCTTATCTGGCGTAAAGGTTACCTTGCCATCTGCATTCACTTCAAACTTACCAACATTTGGTACTTCTTTAACAGAAGAACCATTGTCGAATAATGGAGTCGAATCTGCTGGGAATGGAACTGAGTCATGGCCTGGCGTGAAGGTGACTTGGCCTTCTTGGACTTGACCTTGCAGACCTTCTGTCTTGGCTCCAGCACCTGTTGGAGTTACCTTGGTGAACTCTGGACTGTAGGTCGCAGTCACTGGTGTGCCGTTCTTATCGACACGTTTCACAGTGATTGGATCAGGTTTGCCTACAAACTTCTTGTCTGGAGTAAAGGTCACTGCACCATTTGGAGTGATGGTGTACGTTCCCTGGCCTGGAATGGTCTTTTCCTTGCTGCCATCTTCAAAGCTTGGTTCAACGGTTTCATCAATTGGAACTAGTGGGTCCGCACCTTTGAAGGTCGGAGTGCCAGTTTGAGGAAGGCCTTGAGGACCGGTGCTCGTAACGTTAGTTCCTGTTGGAGTTACCTTGGTAAACTCTGGACTGTAAGTCGCAGTCACTGGCGTTCCATTCTTATCCACACGTTTAACAGTGATTGGATCTGGTTTGCCTACAAATTGCTTGTCTGGCGTGAAGGTCACTACGCCATCTGGAGTTATGGTGTACGTTCCTTGACCTGGAATGGTTTTTTCCTTGCTGCCATCTTCAAAAGTTGGCTCGACTGTTTCATCAATTGGAACTAGTGGATCCGCAGCTTTGAAGGTTGGGGTTCCTGTTTGCGGGATACCCTGCGGACCGGTGCTCGTAACGGTGGTACCTGTCGGAGTTACTTCTTTCACTACCGCTTGGTACTTAACTGTAACAGGAGTGCCGTTTGCGTCCACACGAATAATCCCTAATTCTGGTGTTTCACCCTTGAACTGTTTGTCTGGAGTGAAGGTAATAATACCATCTGCATCCACTTCGAACTTACCGATATTTGGTACTTCTTTAATATTTTTTCCGTTACCAAAGAGCGGAGTCGAACCTGCTGGGAATGGAACTAATTCATGGCCTGGCGTAAAGGTGACATGACCTTTTTGAACCTGACCTTGAAGACCTTCTGTCTTATCACCAGTTCCTGTTGGGGTAACAGCAATCACAGTCGCTTGGTAGTTGGCCTTGGCTGCTGTACCATTGATATCTGCACGGCTAAGTTCAACTTCTGGTGTCTTACCGACAAACGATTTGACTGGTGTGAAGGTAACATTACCCTCCTCATCAACCTCGAACTTACCAACTTTGGCAATTTCTTTGACATTTGTGCCGGTATCAAAGACCGGTGTGCTGTCAGTTGGGAAGCCGACTTGCGGACTTCCGGCTTCAAAAGTAACCTTGCCTTTTTGAACCTGGCCTTGAAGCCCCTCTGTCTGAGCACCTGTCGCTCTTGGAGTCACTTTCTCAACTGTAGGCGTATACTTGGCTGTCACAGGAGTGCCATTTTTGTCCACTCGCTTAACAACAACTGGATCTGGCGTGCCAACATATTGCTTATCTGGGGTAAAGGTAACAGAACCATCTGGTGCCACTTCAAAGATACCAACATTTGGAACAACCTTGCGCTTGCTTCCGTCGTCGAAAGTAGCAGGAGTGTCATTATCCAGTGGTACTCCAGGAGTGCCGCTTACGAAGTTTGGCTTGCCTGTTTGTGGCCGACCTTGCTCACCAGTGCTGGTAATATTTGTTCCTGTTGGAACCACTTCTTTCACTACCGCTTGGTATTTGACTGTTACTGGTGTACCATTCACATCTGCTCGAATCAATGTTAGCTCAGGAGTGGTTCCCTTAAACTGCTTGTCTGGCGTGAAAGTAACCTTGCCATTAGCATCCACTTCAAACTTACCGACATTTGGCAATTCTTTAACAGTCAAACCGTTATCGAAGAGTGGAGTTGTTTCAGCTGGAAACGGCACAGAATCATGACCTGGTGTGAAGGTGACATGACCTTCTTGAACCTGACCTTGTAATCCTTCAGTCTTATCACCAGTACCTGTTGGCGTCACCTTGGTGAACTCTGGGCTGTAAGTTGCCGTCACGGGCGTACCATTCTTATCAACACGTTTCACTGTCACTGGCTCTGGTGTGCCTACAAACTGCTTCTCCGGCGTGAAGGTCACTGCGCCATCTGGAGCAATGGTGTAAGTTCCCTGACCCAGAATAGCCTTTTTCTTACTGCCATCTTCGAAAGTTGGCTCTACTGCTTCATCAATTGGAACCAGTGGATCACCACCTTGGAAAGTTGGGGTACCCGTCTGAGGAAGACCTTGTGGACCGGTGCTAGTCACATTAGTTCCTGTTGGAGTTACTGGTGTAACTGTCGCGATATAAGTGACTTTCGCGGCAATACCATTTGCATCTTTGCGAGAAATGCTAATTTCTGGTGTTTCACCTACAAAGCGCTTGTCTGGCGTGAAGGTGATATTGCCCTCCGCATCTACTTCAAACTTACCGACTTTGGCAATTTCTTTTACATTGGTGCCGGTGTCAAAGACTGGTGAACTGTCAACTGGGAATCCTACTTTAGGATCTCCAGCTTTAAAAGTTACACGTCCTTTTTGAACTTGGCCTTGCGGACCTTCTGTCTGATCTCCAGTTCCCGTCGGAGTCACAGCAGTCACAGTCGCTCGATATTTGGCCTTAGCTACTGTACCGTTGACATCTGTACGGCTGAGTTCGATTTCTGGTGTCTTACCTACAAATGTTTTGACTGGAGTAAAGGTGACATTCCCCTCTCCGTCCACCTCGAACTTACCGATTTTGGCAATTTCTTTCACATTCGTGCCAGTATCAAAGACTGGAGTGCTGTTTTCTGGGAAACCAACCTGAGGACTTCCTGGTTCAAAAGTAACCTTGTCTTTTTGAACTTGACCTTGAGGGCCTTTTGTCTGAGCGCCTGTGGCTCTTGGAGTCACTTTCTCAACAGTAGGCGTGTACTTAGCCGTCACAGGAGTGCCATTCTTATCTACACGCTTAACAACAACCGGATCTGGTGTGCCAACATATTGCTTGTCCGGTGTGAAAGTAACAGATCCATCTGGTGCCACTTCAAAGATTCCGACATTTGGAACCACCTTGCGCTTGCTTCCATCTTCGAAAGTCGCTGGAGTATCATTATCCAATGGTACATCTGGGTTGCCACTGACAAAGTTTGGCTTACCTGTCTGTGGACGGCCTTGTTTACCAGTGCTGGTGATGTTTGTTCCTGTTGGAGTTACAGCAGTGACTGTTGCCTTGTAGATAGCTGTAGCTGTGCTGCCATTCGTATCTGTACGAGTAATCCTGATGTCAGGTGTAAGGCCTTTAAATTGTTTCTCTGGAGTAAAGGTTACATTTCCATTCACATCCACTTCAAACTTACCAACAGTAGGCACTTCTTTAACAGTCGAACCATTGTCAAAGAGCGGAGTTGAGCCAGCCGGAAAGACCACTGTTTGTTTTTGACCGTTGACTTGCGCAGAACCTTCTGTGAAGCTGACTTTCCCTTGCTGCACTTGGCCTTGTATACCACTGGTTTCAGCATTCGTCGCACTTGGTGCTGCTGCTTTTACATCAGCCTGATAGGTAGCTGTTACTTCTGTTCCATTGACATCTACTCGCTTGATAGTCTCTGCTGCTGGACGTCCAGTATAAGTCGGCAGTGGAGTAAAGGTAACTAGACCTTGATTATCAACCTGATAGGTACCAACACCAGCAACTATTTTAGTCTGGCTGCCATTATCAAAGGTTGGCAACTTCTTGCTATCAATAGGCACACGATTATTGCCCGGATTGAAGGTCAGCTGTCCTGTCTGAACTGCACCTTGAATGCCCTCACTGCTGGCACCTTGAGCAGATGGTCTAACAGGAGTCACCTTTGGCTGATAAACAGCTTGATGCGGAATACCTTTGCCATCAAGCATTTGAACAGACACAGGGTCAACAGTACCAACGAAGTTTTTGTTTGGTTTGAAAGTAATCTTACCTGTTGAAGGCTCGACTTCAAAACGACCAATTTCCTGACCATTTGATAAAGCTGGAACTCTAGTATCATCTGTAGTCGTTCCATCTGCTCTCACAAATTTTACAGGATTTGTTGTACTTGGACTTGCAGGAGTTTTGCCAGCATCTCCATCATTAAAGACAGGTGTCTTTTCTTGCGTTAGTCCTTGAGCATCCCTTGTTTCATACTTAGGAACATTCAGCACGGTTGGCACATAGCGTCCATCCATAGTGTTGAGCTGGTCGTTGATGACTGCTTCAGCTTGATTCTTAGCAACCCAGTCTGTGCTTGCACCGTTAGTATCAAAACGACGGATATTAATCCCCTGAGCTGTGCCGATAAAGCCAGCCTTAGGCTCATATACCACATCTACATCAGCGCCGTTTGCAGTTACTTTATAACGGCCTTCAGCAGTGTTGTACCAGCCTGCTGCATCAGCAGTCAGTTCATTTCCTCTCGCATCTAATACAATCGGAGCTTTAGTAGTATCAATTGCTACTTTCTGATTTTCAGTATTTTGAGCAATCCCCTGTGGAGTGAAATGAAGAGTGGCTGTCTGTCTCTGATCACGGATTCCAGTACTTTCCTTCTTCTCACCTTTTGGTGGATAAGTCAGTTCAACTTCTAGGTCTTCCACCTCACCACTAAATGCAGTTCCGGTTGGCTTTTCAATATCTCCCTTGTTCAAGGCAATACGAACCCGCATTCCAAGCTTGCTAAGTTCAGGATTGGTCATGGCTGGATTCTTCTTAAAGTTGACAGTATAATCTCCCGCAGTTGTTACTTCGGTAAATTCACTGGCTTCGTCTTCGTCAAAGACACCATTATTATTGAAGTCAATCCAGGCACGGACATAGGCTTTTTCGTATCCGTTAGCTGAAGCATGGATGCGGAGAGAATAATCTCCGTCGTGCAGACGGTTTACTGGAAAAAGACCATTGGTTTTCCCGACTAAATCATCAGACAAGAGCTGATTAATACCTTCATCGGCTAAATCATTCTGATCGTCATGCTTCCAGTTGTTTCCAGATGTGGTATCAATATCAGCCTCCACTCGACCCAAGAATGGCTGTGGATTTTGACCGCCAGTTTCAGCATTGTATCTTGAAATAGCATGGATAGCTTTTCCATAAGAATCCGGTGCATCCCCTTCATCAATTGCCATAAAACCAATCATCGCAGCCTGCTGACCAGAAGAAGCTATGTAAATACCAACCTCTGAAGCACCACGAGTCATCACAAGCGGAATTGTATTGTTTCTAGAAACGTTCGGTCCAAATACTTGACTTCCCAGTCCGCCAGTCTTTTGGTCAGGACTGACATAGGCCTGCCAATGAACACCAGTACCGTCATTTCCAATAAATTGGCCTTCTGTAGTAGGCTTCATTGGCTTATAGGTTTCTGTAATCTCAGTAGTCACACCATTTGCGTCTGTAACTGTTCGCTTCCACTCGGCCAAATGTTCCCAACCCTTACCATTGGTTGTAAAGATAGCATACTCACCAGGGTTTGCCTCTTCGCCATCAGCCATGACAACTGTTGCTTTAACTGGCTTCCCACGATATCTAGCTTCAACTTTGAACTTCACACCATAGTTGGCTTCATCTTTAGGAACCTGCAGTTGGGTCTTACGACCCTTAGTATCAATTCCCTCTGACTTAATAGCTGAATATTGATTCTGAGCAGCACCAGTAATTTTAGGACGGTAATCATCACCATACCAATACTGATAAGCATAATTATTACTATTGTTATATTGAAGCCAAGTATTTTTTGCATTGGGATCATAACTGCTTTCGTACTCAGTTCCCTTTACTCGATCACGATAGATCTCTGTCGCATAGAAAGGTTTCAATTCAGTAACAGTCAGTTTGACCACATAGCCTGGAGAAATCTCTTTTTCATAAACCGTTCCAACTTTAAAGGAGCCATCTCTATCTAGATTTCTCAGTGATTTAGTATCACCAAAATCTAGCCAGTTTACTTGCTTCATCAACTCATCAGAGCGTTTTCTTACAGATTCTTCCAGTGTTGGTTTAGAAACTGTAGGATTAGCTGTTGCATCTTGTGTGGCAGAACTAGCTTGGCCAGCAGGACTGGTAGTACGAAATGATGTTCCTCTTTCCATCGGCTGGCCATTACGTTCAGACCTAGGCATAGCTGCAGAACTTGGTTTTGGCGTATATTGCACTGAGTAAGAGCGCGTCCGACTAGCTTCAGCAGGTCCTGCTTCATTAGAGGTCTCAGCTGTCTGATTAGCTTCTTGCGCCTTTTCAGGTGCTGTTTGCTCTGGAGCTGCAACTGGACTTACCAGCTGATTTTGATTAGCACTTGCTTCTGAGTTAGCTGTTTCAGAAACAGCAGATGTTGCTGTATTTTCATTAGCAGGCTGACTGACTGACTGACTGACAGCTGACTCCGTCGGCTTTTCTGGCAGTGAGATATTATCATCCACAGTTCCGCTGGCAGTTTCATCTGCATTGACTGTAGCCGCAGTACCTAAAAGGAAAACGGTAGATAATAATACCGAGCAAACTCCAACATTTAATTTTCGAATTGAAAACTTGTTTAAATGGGGATTAAATAATTCTTTTCCCATAGAATCTCCTATATTAATATTTAATAGCAACTGGTATTATACAACATTTATATTTAGTTAGCCATGGATATGACTGTAGTTGAGGGCTATTGTGTCCAAAAATGGACACATAAAAAAAAGGCTCCATTTTTATAGTAAAAAAGAAGATCCGCAAACGAATCTTCTCACTTTTAACCTTCTGATAAAACCTTATCTAATTTTTCCTGCAGGGCTGCTAATTCCCAACCTTCGATTTCTTTTAGCTTATGATTGGTCACTGCCAGCCCCTCATATTTGAGTCCGCAGTTCCGGCAAAAACGGTTCATGACGTAGTCCAGCATTTCAATTTCTTTGCTGGGCTGAGAACCTTGCAAGAGCAAGAATACCTTTTTGCCCTTAAGTGCTTCCTGCGGCTCATGCACATCAGCCACTCGGTCCAACAGAGTTTTTAGCAAACCCGAAAAAGACCACCAATAAATAGGACTGGTAAACACCAAAACATCGGCTTGGCTCAGCTGCTCATAAACTTGAAAGAACTGATCGTTTTCTGCTGACTGGCCATATTGCTCAATATGGTAGTCCACTAATTGAAGGGCCTCGTAATCTCTATCCCGCAGAAAAAAGTGCCCCAGCTTAAAACTATTGCCATTCCTATTTGGGCTGGCGTTTACCAAATAAATCATAGCTTCACTTCTCCTCTGTTCTTTTTCCAATTATATCAAAAAAGAGGGCAGCAAACAATGCTAGCTCCTGCTATTTATTCCGACTTTTCCATATCTTCTTTCATCTCATCCATATTAAACTTAGCAAAGAGATACTTGCGATCCTGAACTGGAAAACGCTGATCCAGCTGGTCTACAGCTCCCAACTCGACAACGCCTTCCTTGATGACAAAGTCCATGACATGACCGCCAAAAGTCAGATCATCCGATACAAAATGCAGATGATAGCCTGCCAGACTGACCCCGTGGAAAATCTCAGGCGTCCAGATACCAACGATGGTTCCAGTGATATTTTCCTTACAGTACTCAGGCTGATTGACCGCTACTTCTGCAAACTTACGCTCCGTTGTAGACTTGGGAATCATCCGAACATGCATGCGGGCGAAATCACCATGAATCTTGATAGAGCGGAAAAGATTTTCCCCATCATAGTAAGACTCAATCCGCTTTTCCAGTTCCTTGTCGTTCATCTCAAAGCGCTGACGGAAAATGACCTCCGCTTGGTGAGGAACCACTGCCGCATAAGGCACAGTCATATCCGGTGACACTTCAACCACTTCTGGCACCTCTCCAGATCCCTTTGCCTGATAAGCCTTACCATCGAGAATAATGAGCTCTCCATCAATAGAGTCCAGCGTTCCCAAACCCAAATCTCCATACTGCAGCAGCTCTCCAACAGTCATACTGCCATCGTAAAGACCAGCCATCAAAGCTCCCAAAGTATTATATTGAAATAATTTGATTGGTTCTGCCATTCTTTTTCCTTAATCTTTCTCTTCTTATAAATACTATTGCCCATCCAGCTAAAATTTTTTCATCCTAATTACATGTACTTACTGAATTTCTACCGCCAATCATTATACCATAAATTGTGGGAAAGAGCTGAGCAAGTGCTTCTTGAGCTCTTATAAGCTTTCATAAAGCTCCTGCATACTAGCATCATCAGGTACCAATCTCAAGTAAGAAGCCGCAGCCTTTTTAGCTTCGTCGAATCTGCCTAGTTCTCGCAAAAGATAGACATACTGCTCCAGAAACTCTGGATTGTCTTGCAGTTCATGAGCCAGTTGATTATAAAGTTCCTCTGCTTTTTCCAGACTTTCCAAAGCCTGATAAGCACGCGCCAAATTCCAGCGGGTCAAGGCATTATCGACTTCTTGCTCTGCAAATTCTAAAATCTCCTCATAGCGCTCCTGCTCCAAATAAAGAGTAGTCAGTCGCAAGGCAATCTCTTCCAAACCATCCGCATCTTCCTGAGCATGCAAAAGATAATTTTCAGCAGCTTTCTCATCATGAAGTTCATAAGAAAGCTGTGATGCTAGGAGCAAGAGCCGAGTCTCAAAAGGATTCTTAGCCAAGCCCTGCTGGGCAAGAGTCAGAGCTTCGGCCGTCCGATGCTCCGCATGAAGAGACAGGGCATAGCCATATTCGTAGCCTTCAAAATCCGGTGACAGAGTATCCAATTGCTTGAAATAAAGATTGGCCTTTTGGTATTCTTCCTGATCCGCTAATATAGTTGCCAGCTCATAAACCGCAGCATCGTCATACTCCAGCTCAACTGCTTTCTCCAAAAACTCAATGGCCGGCGCAAATTTTCCAAGACTGGCATAGCAGACCCCAATCCGCTGATAGGTTGAGACGCCTGTCTGTTCAAAGATTGAGCGATTGTCTAGCTGGGCATATTCCTTAATCGCCTGAGAAAAATCCCCCAACTCCAAATCTATCTCAGCCAGACCAAAGGTTACTAAAGCCTCATCAGTCAGCTCTGCTGCCTGAGCTAATTTTTCACGAGCCACATCAGGAAGCCCCTCTAGCTGATAGAGGTCAGCCTTAGCCAAGAGAGCAGCGACATACCAGTCACTGCTTGGCTGAATCTCCTCCAGATAGGCAAAAGCCTGCTCCAAGTCCCCATCGTCACTGGCAATAGCTGCCAGACTGATATAAGAAGCTGGATAGCCAGGAGACAACTTTTCAAAAATACGCTTGGCCTGAGGGAAAAAGCCGATACTCTCTAAGTAATCGGCCAAATCCAATAATTCTTCTTCGCTGTCTGTAGTCAAGGCTTGCTCGAAATAACGGTCAGCCAGAGCTAGGTCCTGCTCCTGTAAAGCTGCCAACATTTGCTCACTCTTGCTCACTGCTCTCTCCTTCTTGTTCAAAATCGGCTTCATAGAGGCCACTTACTTTCTGATACCACTTAAAGATGGCTGCAATGGCAACCTTGGCCGAAGCATAGGCAGGAATTCCCAGGAAAACGCCCCAAATGCCAAACATGGTACCAGAAGTCAATAATACGAATAAAATCGTAATCGGATGAATGCTGAGCTGACTGCCCAAGACCAGAGGAGAAACAAAACGCCCCTCGATAGTCTGCTCAATGATGAAAACGACAATGACCTTAGCCAGCATCACCGGACCCCCGGCAATCAAACCGATTGCCAGAGCCGGAAGCATAGCCAAAAAGCTGCCCAGGTAAGGTACCAGATTGAGAACGCCTGCAATGACTCCAAGAGTGACACCATAGCGCAGACCAATAATCTTGAAGAAAACGATAAACATCAGAGCTACAATGATAGCAACCGTCACCTGACCTCGCACATAGTTGGCCAGCTGACTGTTGATATCCGTCATCACTTGACCAAAGGATTCTCGGAATTTAGTTGGCAGAAACTGGGTTACATAGCCTTTCAGGTTTTTCCCGTCTCTCAGCAGATAAAAAAGGATAAACGGCATGATGATAATAGCCACGACAATCTGCGAAGTTGTACTGATTAAGTTCCCCGCCCAATTGACTGCCCGCGATGAAAAATTGCTGGCCCAATCGGTAATCTGGCTAGACAGATTGCTAGTGTATTCCTCAATCTGCGGCTTGAAATCTGCCGAAATATACTTGGTCACAACATCGTCGATGAACTTGTCAGCCTGCTTCAGATAAGCCGGAACATTTCTGACAAAGGCCATGACCTGATGCTGCAAGCTAGGAATAGCAACAGCCAAGCCCCAGATAATCAAAAAAGCAATTAAAACAAAGACAATGGTAATAGCAACCAGTCGATTAATCTTATGCTTTTCCATCCAGTCAACAATCGGATTTAACAGATAATAAAGCAGACCAGCTAAAATAACCGGCAGCATGATTACTCCCAAAAATTCAATGACTGGACTAAAAATAAAACTGATTTTACTAAGTATAAAAATATTCAGTCCCATCAAGAGGGTTACTAGAAAGACTGTAATGGCCTTGTTATCCAAAAACCATTTAAAAAACCAAGATAGGCTAAAATCTTTTTCTTTGTGCTCCATATTCTCCTCCTTTAACTTGTCATTTCATTGTAACATTTTTCAGAGAAAAATTCTCTGCTCAACTATAGGGAAAAGCAAAAAAAGAGGAGCCAGAAGACTTGTATTTTTCGCAAAATACAGCTTCTGACTTCTCTCTTTGGCTCCTGCAGGGCCAGCTAGAATGCAAGGCTATTTTTCGACAGCTGGCAGAGAAATGCTAAAGCGCATCTTCCGCCCATCAAGGGCTTCAAACTGATATCGCAGACCATGCTTGTCCAAAATCTGCTGAACGATAAAGAGTCCCAGACCTGTTCCGCCATCCTTTCGATTGCGACTGTAGTCTGGCCGGTAGAAAGGCTGAAAAATCTGCTGGATTTGGTCTTTGTTTAAGACTCGTTCCGCTTCATTTTCGATGACTAGCTTACGCTCTTCCAGCCTAAGTAGAATCTGTCCGCCTTCTACTGTATAATGAAAGGCATTGTCCAGAAGATTTTTGATAGCCTTGAGCAGATAGGTGCGGTTACCCTTGACCTTCGCTTCTGCCAGCTCAACTTGAAAATGGTAGTGTCTGACATCTGCTAAAACTCGATAGGTGCTCAGATTTTCCTCCAAGACCTGCTTGAGTGAAAAGACTTCTTGTTCGGTTTCGGTCTTCATCTCCAGTTTAGAAATGGCTAAGATAGACTGGACTAACTCCGACTGCTCCTCTAGAATTTCTCGGCACTTCTGCAAGTACTTGTCTCGATCTTTAAACTCTCCTACTCCATAGATCATGCCATCGACCATCCCCATCATACTGGTAATGGGGGTCTTAAGCTCATGCGAGGTCATCCGCAGAAACTCAGCCTTTTCCCGTTCGCTTTCTGCTACCTTTTCATTTTCTAGGCGCAGAGCCTCGATACTGGTCAGCAGATTGGCATAGAGATGATTGATATCTTGAGCCAGTTCAGCAATCTCATCACGCCCCTTGACCTGACAGGTCACATCGGGCGCCAGACTCGTCATTTGACGGGTGCTCTTAGAGATGGCTTTGATACGCTGACTGGAAGTCCGGCTATAGAGATAGGCAGCCAGACCACCTAGACTCAGAGACACAAGCAAGACAAATGGATAGAGATTGAGCAAAATCCGACTAGCATCAGAAACAGGCTGTAAGGAATATTCTCCTCTCAGGACAACTTCTTTACCATCTGAAGTTCGAAAACTTTCTGATAAACTCTTGCTCTCATAGTCACTGTTGGCAATTGTCGGAACGATGGTCAGCTGCAGAGAACTTTCATCGCCAGCTTCGAGTGAAGGATAGAGAATCGTATTGTCTTTCGCCAGCAAGGTAAACCAAATCAGATTACTCTTTTTACTATAATCACTCAACAATTCGCCGATTTCCTGACTGGACTTTCCTTTAACTTGCTTGGAAACTTGGTCAAATTCCCGCTGAGCTTCTCCACTCTTAACCTGCTGATAATACACCGGCATGGCAAAGTAAAGACTGGCTAGAACGATAGTCACCACCACGAAAATGATGGACGAGGTCAAGAGAAAGTTCTTTTTGACAATTTTCACTTGTCTTCTCCTCCAAGCTGGTAGCCCATACCTGTAATGGTTTTCAGCGGCACACCCGGAATCTTTTTGCGGATATTCTTGATATGATTATCCAGTACCCGACTATCCAGCTCGCTGTAGCCCCAAATGGTATTCATCAGCTGATCACGGGTCACCAAGTGGCCCTTCCTCTTAGCTAGAGTCTGCAAGATTTCATATTCTTTCTTGGTCAGAGGCATCTTCTCACCCTGCCAGTAAACCGTGCAGTCATCAATCGAAACCGTCAGGTCGCCAACAGCAATCTCTGAAGCAAGAGTATTTCTGCGCAGAATATTCTCAATCCGTTTGACTAAGATTAGCGGTGAAAAAGGCTTGGTTACATAATCACTGATGAGATGGTTAAAGCTGACCAGCTGGGTATACTCGTCATCCAGAGCTGTCAAAATCATGACCGGAATCTGAGAAGTCTTGCGGATTTCCTTCAGTACTTCCAGACCGCTCTTGGTCGGCAGCATCATATCTAAGATGACCAGATCGAAGGGCTCTTCTTCAAAAGCCTGCAAAGCATCGCCTCCGTCAAAGACTGGCCTTACCTCATACTGACTTTCCTTTAAAAACTCGCAAATCACCTGATTAATCGTCGTATCATCTTCCACCACTAGAATCTTGTGCATACTTAGATTTTTCTCCTTTACCTATTCAAATCGCAGGGCTTCAATTGGATCCAGCTTGGATGCTTTCACAGCTGGCAAGAGCCCAAATACTACTCCTATTATACAACAAAAGAGCAAACTTACAAAGACAGAAAAGAGGGATAGAATATACGGATAGGCTAGAGACTGGGTGATGGCAAAGCCAGAGGCGATACCAGCCACCACGCCAATAATTCCTCCCATCAAGGTTAGGATGACTGCCTCTATCAGGAACTGCTTGAGAATGATCTTCCGTCGAGCTCCCAGAGCCTTTTTAATACCAATTTCACGAGTCCGCTCAGTCACTGAAACCAGCATGATATTCATAACACCGATACCTCCGACTAGGAGGGAGATGCTAGCAATACCAGCTAGCAAGACGAAGTTAGACTTGTTGAGATTATCCAGCTGCCGTTCAAATTCCTGCAGGTTGAGCACACCAAACATATAGTCTGACGGTGGCATTTGCTGATTGAGATAATCACTGACCTTCTTGGCCACCTTCTTTAAATCATCGGCCTTGTGGGTTTGGACAGTCACTTCAGGACTGACATTAATGGTATCAAAAATCCGATGCCACTGCTGCAGGGGAATATAGGCCACCTTTTCCGCACCAGCTGTTAAGCCACTCTGCTCTGTGGACTCAAATACGCCAATAACCTTAAAGGGATTTCCTAAGACTTCAACATATTTTCCGATACCATCACCCTTTGGAAAAAGACTGTCATAAAGGGACTTTTCCAGATAGGTCACCTGCTCTTGATTTTTAAAGGCTTCTGAGTCAAATCCTTCACCTTCTAGCAGACGTTGCTGCTTGATGTCAGCGGCTGTCTGCGAAACAGCTTGAATCTTCCCAGATGACTTTTGGCTCAGGTAGTAAATCTTCTCATCTGTACCATAGGTCAGCAGAGCATTCTTGACCCCAGAGATTTCCTTAATCTTGCTTAATACATCCTCTCCCATAAAGGGAATATAAGAAGGTTTCTGAGCTTGAGATTTCTCTGGAATGGTTGGATCTATGGCGCTTTTCTTGTCATAGACGACCTTGATTGTGTTATTGTTGCCGCCAATGAGCTGACGCTTGGTATTTTCCGTATTCCCCTCAATGATAGAAAAGATAGCGATGATAGCGCCTATCCCGATGATAATCCCCAACATGGTCAGCATAGAGCGCATTTTATGCGACAAGATTGAATTCAGAGCTACAAAAATATCTTCCATACAGCTTCCTTTCTATCCTATCGCTTTGCTCTCTATATTACCGTCCCGCAGGATAACCGTCTGCTTGCAGAGTTGAGCTACTTCCGGCTCATGGGTAATGATGACAATGGTCTTACCCTCATCATTAAACTGCTTGAAAAGGTCCATAATCTGCACACTGGTCTTGGTATCCAGAGCCCCCGTTGGTTCGTCACCAAGGATGAAGCTGGGATTGGTTACCAAGGCTCGCGCAATGGCTACCCGCTGCTTTTGACCACCGGACAACTCCATAGGCTTGAAATCACTTCTTTCTTCCAGCCCGACCAACCGCAGCATTTCCAGAGCCCGCTCCCGTCTCTCTTTTTTAGGAATTTTCATGTAAGTCAGAGGCAGTTCCACATTTTGGCAGGCCGTCAGCTTGGGCATGAGGTTAAAATTTTGAAAAACAAAGCCAATCTTCTGATTGCGCAAATCGGACAGCTGATTGTCAGACAGCTCAGACACATCGGTCCCTTCAATATGATAAGTCCCTGAACTTGCCTTATCCAGACAGCCGATAATGTTCATCAGAGTGGACTTGCCAGATCCAGACGGTCCCATGATAGCTAGAAAATCCCCCTCTTTCACATGCAGATCAATTCCTTTTAAAATTGGAAATTCCTGACTGCCCTGCTGATAAGATTTGTGGATATCCTTAAGCTTTAACATGCTGTCCTACCTCCATCCCTTCTTCCATACCTGCTCTCGGTGTTGAAATGGTATCCTGCATAGTCAGACCTTCTGTAATCTCCACCAAACGGTCAGACACTTTCTTGGTCTTGACTTCATGCATTTTCAGAGTCTTACCCTCTACCTTCCAGACATAGGTCTTGCCATTTTTACTGAAAGTATAAGCCTTATTGACAACTACCTTGCCGGCCTCGGGAGCATTCTCCACGATATTGACATAGGAATGGGAACCCACTAGCGGCATCTCACCACCCTGATCCAGCTCTACAGTATAAGGATACTTACCTTGGTTGGGATTTTCCTGTTGCTTATTCCCACCATTATTATTGGAAGTATTTTCTGCTGTCAAGCTGCCGACCTGAGTTACCGTACCACTCCAGCGTTTCTTAGGATCCTTGCGATCCACTACTTCCACTTTCTGGCCAACACTCAGCTTCTCACGGTCAAATTCACTGACAGTACCTTTGACCAGAGTTTTGGACTTGTCCATAATCTCAATAAAGTTTTCTTCTTCCTTTTTGGCCTTGGACTGATTGGGCAAATCTTCATTCATAGAGGTAATTGTTCCTGCTGTATCGGCAGTCACAGTATCATACTTCATCCGATCTGATTCTGTCTGAGCTGTCACCTGAGCCTTTTCAGCCTCAATCTGAGCTGTCGTTACTTCATTATCCGCCGTCTTGGCATCGCTCAGCGCCTGAGCCAGCTCGTCTTCAGCAGACTTAATCTGCTCTAGCAGTGACTCATCCTGACTGGAATTGTATTTGTCTTTGAGAGCATTGAGACTGGCCAACTTACGATTATAGGTTTCCCATTTAATCGCAGCGCTATTTTGAGCGGCTGTAATGCCATTAGCCTTGGACTGAGCATCATATTGAGCCGACTGGGCTGTCAATTGCTGCTCTGTCGCATAGGAAAAGAGCGGCTGCCCTTGTGTAACAGTATCGCCATTTTTGACAAATACTTCCTTGACTTCCCCCTTAGAAGGGTCAATCTTGACCTTACTGCTATTGTTGGCAACTACTTCCCCAGATAAAACCAGGCTTGTTTTTTTACTGTTGTTGACAGCTTCTTGGACTGTCAGCGAATCAATCGTCTTATCTACCATTTTCATGGCCTGTTGTTGATTGATCTGTCTAAAATACAGATAGCCTCCCAGTCCAGCACAAGCGAGAATGACCGTGCTGCCCAATAGAATGGTCTTACGATTCATTTTTTTTCTTCGAAACATATTGCCTCCAACCTACATGTTTTAATCTTTATTCAGCTTCTGAGCTAGATCCTGATCCGTCTTCTGGAATTTCCTCACCATCTGCTGGAATTTGGATAACATTTCCATCAGGCATTGTGTATTCTGTCACTTCTTTGCCATCTACTGTCTTGGTCTTCTTATCAACAGCATCCTTCTGGAAGTCCACTTGTTTCCCGTCCTTAATTTCTGAGTTATCTGCTTCTTTATTTCCGCATGCGGCTAAAAAGAATCCTGACATTCCGATAAGAGCAACGAGCATAGCAATTTTTTTAACGTTCATTTGATTTCTCCTTTGTTTAGCAAGCAGGAAGTTTGTTGCTTCCTGACAGTAATTGTTTTTTTGAACAATTCTATTCTAACAAAGCCATCTATCCCCTTCCTACCCACTATCTGTTTTTTATCTGTTTTTTCCAAACTAATACTATTCTTTTGAAAATCAGGCAAATCCTCCGCTCTCAGGCCTATCATCTGCTTTTATGATATAATAGTAGCAAGCAATCTAAATATACACGAGGTAATGTCATGACACAAACGGTTTACTTTGGAACCTATACTCGCAAAGATTCCAAGGGAATTTACAAGGCAGATTTTAACTCTAGCAAGGGAGCGCTAGAAAACTTGACCTTGATCGCTGAAGAGCCTAGTCCAACCTACCTAGCCTTTGATAAGGCTGGACATCTCTATTCTGTCGGGGCAAAGGACGGACAGGGGGGAATTGCAGCCTTTGACAAGGCAGGTCAGCTCCTCAACCATGTCGTTGAAGAAGGAGCTCCGCTTTGCTATGTGGCAGTTGACGAAGAGCGTGACTTGGTTTACGGTGCCAATTATCATAAGGGACAAGTCTTGGTCTACAGACAACTGGCTGATGGAAGACTGGAACTGGCTGACTCAGCTAGCCATCAAGGTCAAGGACCACACGCCAACCAAACCTCTGCCCATGTCCACTATGCTGACCTTACACCAGATCAATACCTGATCACCTGCGACTTGGGAACTGATGAAGTCACCACCTATGATGTTTCTGAAGATGGAAAGTTCGCTCCTCTGAACACTTACAAGTGTGCCGCTGGAGCTGGTGCCCGCCATATCGTTTTCCACCATCATTATAAAATCGCATATTTGATCTGTGAGCTTAATTCTACTATTGAAGTCCTAATTTACGATGGAGTCGGCCATTTTGAACACCTGCAAACTGTCTCCACCTTACCAGAGGACTTTGAAGGAGCCAATGGAACAGCCGCTATCCGCCTGTCTGCTGACGGCAAGTTCCTCTACGGTTCCAACCGCGGTCATGACTCTCTTGCCGTCTACAAAATCTTAGCTGACGGCAGTTTGGAGTTAATCCAGATTGCACCTACCAATGGCCAAAATCCGCGGGATTTCAACATCACACCAGATCAAAACCATATCATCGCCGTCCATCAAGACTCTGATAATGCAACTATTTTCAAACGCGATGCAGAGAGTGGAAAATTAACAGAAATCTCCCACGATTTCTACGTTCCCGAAGCTGTTTGTGTGACCTTTAAATAAGCAGAATTCTTGTCTTTCTATTAGAAATTTGATTAAATAGTATAAAAAATTACTAAGGAGTAACAACTATGAATCCAGTAGATTTATTTAACCAAGTAAAAGAAATGATTGAAAAGAAAGACTTTGATGGCGCCAAAAAGTTTATCGAAGAAAACAAAGACAAACTCGGTGAATACCTTGATCAAGCTAAAAAATTAGTAGCTGGAAATGAAATGGCCAGCGGTGCTATTGATAAAGTTAAAGGTTTGTTCGACAACTAAGAAAACAAAAACGCTTGAAAAATCAAGCGTTTTTTGTATATCATTTTTTATATAATCAATGGTAAGAAAATTTGTGCTAAGCCTAGAAAAGCTAGATAACCTAACACATCTGTTGCTGTGGTAATGAAAATGGTCGAAGCTAGAGCTGGATCCTGATTCAGTGTCTTGATAATCAGCGGTACAAAGTAACCAAATAGAGCACCACATGCTAGATTGATCATCATAGCCAATACAACAATCACAGACAGATAGAAATTTTGATAGAAGACAAACATGACAATCGCTGCAATCAAGCCAGTAAAGAAACCATTAACCAAAGCTAGCAAGATTTCTTTGAATACTAAATTCCGATCTTCTTTCAGATCCAGTTTCCCCAAGGCAATTCCTTGGATAACCAAAGCAAGTGTCTGAGAGGCAGAATTTCCACCCATCCCCGTGATAATAGGACTAATCGCTGCTAATGCTACAACTTTTGAAATCGTATCATCAAAAAGTGCTACTGTCGCAGAAGCTAGAAATGCTGTTACTAGGTTAATCATCAACCAAGGTAAGCGTTTCTTGAGTGATTCGACGAAAGGCCCACCAATTTCTTCACTTTCTTGTACACCACCCATCCGCAAGATATCTTCTTGATACTCTTCTTGCAAAACATCGACGATATCGTCAATTGTGATGATTCCTAGTAATACCTGCCGATGATTAACGACTGGTACGACAGATAAATTATATTTGGCAGAAAGCTGTGCCACCTCTTCTTGGTCAACCTCTGGCGTCACAGTCACTAACTGAGTGTTCATAAATTCGCTGAGTTTCATCTCCGCATCATGAATAAACAAATCACGGATATCAATCCAGCCAACCAGCGAATGATGAGCATCTCTAATAAATAAGGTATCAATAACTTCCGTATTGGGCGAAATTTCCCTCAATTTATTGAGAGTCGCGGAGACAGTTAGATTTTCTTTTAAGGTGATGAATTCTGTCGTCATCAGACCACCAGCTGTCTGAGGATCGTAAGCCAACATAGCTTTCAAATTCTCTTGACTAGAATTTTTCATCATACTTAAGTATTGCTTACGCAAGTCCACACTCAAGTAACCCAAAATGTCTACCACATCATCATCTGGCATAAGATGAAAAAGAGTGCTGGTACGTTTGAAAGAAATCGATTGGATAATCTGTCGTTGCAACTCCGGCTCGGCTTCTTTTAAAATCTCTACCAATTGATCGTCACTAGCCATTTCTGTAAAGGTTTTGAGGAGATTTCCTTCCTCATCCTCCAAGGTTTCCAGAGAAAGAGCAATATCAATGGCATAGTAATCGTCAAATATCTGATTGAAAACTTCCCTATCCTGTGATAGTAAGACCTGATTTAATAATTCTTCCATTGTACTCCTCCTTCCACTTTGCTAGTATACCATAAAAGACTGATTTTGATACAAGAAAGCTATAAAATCTTCAGTAAATCACTCACTTTTTCAACCATGTAGTCACAAGGGAACGCAGGAATTTCTTGATTATATTTTCCTAAACCTTGTCGAATCCAGATTGTTGTCATTCCTAGCTTTTTAGCAGGAATCATATCATTGTCAATACGATCTCCAACGTAAATAGCTTCCTGTGGAGAAATACCTGCTTTTTCCAAAGCGTATTCAAAAATAGCTAGATCAGGTTTACTGAATCCAACATCAGCAGAACCTACAACTACTCCAAAATAAGAGCCTAGTTCAAATCGTTCTAAACGCTCTGCTAGATTTTCTTGCTGATTGGCAATGATGCCGAGGCGATAAGATTTACTCAATTCTCCCAAAACAGTTGCTACATCTTGAAAGAGAATATCTGTTGTATGATCCCATTTGGGACGTGAAAGAGCACTCGGTGCAAAGAAAGTCCATGTCTCCTTAACAGGATCTTTATTTTCCTTAGCAAAAGCTATCATTTTAGCCTCAAATTCCTCAAGAGATAAAGTATGCCCAGCCTCACACAGAACTTCTAAGCAATGTTCTCGGAAAAGATGATAGGTCTCCCTTTCATCAATTAGGGTTGACCCTAAATCAAAAAATATCCATTGTTTCATCTTTCTACCCCAAAAAAGCTAGGACTTAGTCCTAGCTCCTCTTATATCTTGTTAGATTATTTTTTCAAGTTATAGAAAGCTTGAAGACCTTTGTATTGAGCAACTTCACCAAGTTGATCTTCGATACGAAGCAATTGGTTGTATTTAGCAATACGGTCTGTACGTGAAAGTGAACCAGTCTTGATTTGACCTGCGTTAGTTGCAACTGCGATGTCAGCGATTGTTGAATCTTCAGTTTCACCTGAACGGTGTGATACAACGGCAGTGTAACCAGCTTCTTTCGCCATTTCGATAGCGTCAAAAGTTTCAGTAAGAGTACCGATTTGGTTAACTTTGATAAGGATTGAGTTAGCAGCACCTTCTTTGATACCACGTGCAAGGTAGTCAGTGTTTGTTACGAAGAAGTCGTCACCAACAAGTTGTACTTTCTTACCAAGACGTTCAGTAAGAGCTTTCCAACCATCCCAGTCATTTTCATCCATACCATCTTCGATAGTGATGATTGGGTATTTGTTAACCAACTCTTCAAGGTAGTCGATTTGTTCTGCAGATGTACGAACAGCAGCGCCTTCACCTTCAAATTTAGTGTAGTCGTATACTTTACGTTCTTTATCGTAGAATTCTGATGATGCACAGTCAAATCCGATAAATACGTCTTTACCAGGAACATATCCAGCAGCTTCGATAGCAGCAAGGATAGTTTCAACACCGTCTTCAGTTCCTTCGAAACGAGGAGCGAATCCACCTTCGTCACCTACGGCAGTTTCCAAACCACGTGATTTAAGGATTTTCTTAAGAGCGTGGAAGATTTCAGCACCGTAACGAAGAGCTTCTTTAAATGTTGGAGCACCAACTGGCAAGATCATGAACTCTTGGAAAGCGATTGGAGCGTCAGAGTGAGAACCACCGTTGATGATGTTCATCATTGGAGTTGGAAGAACTTTAGTGTTGAATCCACCAAGGTAGCTGTAAAGTGGGATTTCAAGGTAGTCAGCAGCAGCACGAGCTACAGCGATAGACACACCAAGGATTGCGTTTGCACCCAATTTACCTTTGTTAGGAGTACCGTCAAGTGCGATCATAGCACGGTCGATAGCTTGTTGGTCACGTACATCGTAGCCGATGATTGCTTCAGCAATGATGTTGTTTACGTTGTCAACAGCTTTTTGTGTACCAAGACCACCGTAACGAGATTTGTCACCGTCGCGAAGTTCAACTGCTTCGTGTTCACCAGTAGAAGCTCCTGATGGAACCATACCACGTCCGAAAGCACCTGATTCAGTATAAACTTCTACTTCAAGTGTTGGGTTACCGCGTGAGTCTAGGACTTCGCGAGCGTAAACATCAGTAATAATTGACATTTCTTACTCTCCTTATTATTTAAAATTATTTACTAGTCTATGATACCTCAAAAACGCTTTTTTTTCAAGGAAAAATAGAGAATCTAAGCAAATTTGAGAATTTTTGCACAAGAAAGCGATTCCAAATTTATTATATAAATGTTTTTCCAGCGAATCAGAAAGAAGATTCGACCTTTTAGAATTTCTCCTTTTATGGTACAATTTTATTATGACTGATATTAATAAAGTAATCATGGAAAAAGCTCAGGGCGGAGTCAAGCTCAACCCTGATGAACAGCGTAGATTTTTAGGTACTTTTGAGGAGCGAGTGCTGGCTTCCTGCTCTATTGAGCAAGCTAACAGCTCTCTCATTCGCAGTCATTTCAAGGAAATGCTCAGCAGCATTATCAAAAACTGCCAACCAGTAATTGTCAAAATTTCCCCAGAAGTCGAGTCTAGCAATCAAATCTTTTATCTAAAAGCCTCTAAGGAGCTAGGCTGCGAAGCCACTATCGTCTCTAGCGATTACCAGTCCTCTCCTTTTGGACTGATTGTCCATAGCGACCATCTTGTCCAAGTAGATGACAAGGACATGAGCCAACAGTTTGCTAGCCTCCTTCAGCCAGCAGAAAAACCAGTAAAAGAAAAGCGCTCCCTGTGGAAAAAATGGTTTGGGTAAGATGACAAATTTAGAAAAACTTTTTGCCTTTTTTGAAGCTGAAAATCAGCGCGATTGGCACACCTATCAGACCTTTCTTTCTGATCATGTTAGTTGGGAATTAGAGGGTGACACAATCGAAATCATCAAAGGCAAAGCGGACTACCTGACTAAAATTCAAAAAGTCTACCATAACAACCCCGTCCAATTTTCTTGCACTCATTATCAGCTTAGTCCCGACCAGAATCGGATTGTGACCCTTCTAGAAAATGACGTTGGTGACCTTTCTTGTGACATCTTCTTCTTTGAAAAGGGCATGATTGTAAAAGAAATTGAATATCTACTAAAAAAAGCGGACTAACCGCTTTTTTTCATTTTTAGTACATTGCCAATATTTCTTGCTGTGCGAATCAAATTTTGCTCCGCTTGCTCTAGAATCCTATCCAACCTATCCGCTCGCGCAATAATCGGAAAAGCTGCCTGGATATTCTCAACTGGGAAATCCGGTAAATCATCAGCCAGGCTACCGCAAATCGCCAGTACAGGGATGCCTTCTGGTGTTCGTCTTGCGACCCCGATCGGTGCCTTGCCCGCCAAGGACTGACGATCCATCCGCCCTTCGCCAACTACGACCAAGTCCGCTTCTTTAACTCTTTCATCAAAATCCAGTAAATCTAGACAGGTTTCAATACCCGAAACGATTTTTCCTCCGGCAAAAGCAAGCAGTCCTGCTGCCATTCCGCCTCCGGCTCCGGCTCCCTCCATATCAATCACCTGAGGAGCGACCAACTGATAGAAGCTTGCCATGGCTTGGTCTACTTGAGAAAAGAGTAGGGGAGCTAGACCTTTCTGTCCTCCGAAAACAGTTGTCGCACCTCGCTCTCCGCAGAGAGGATTGTCTACATCCGTCAAAATCTCAATCTCAACTTCCTTCAAGAAAGCAGGAACCTGCTCAGCTGAAATTCGAGCGACTTTTCCCAAAGACGAGCCAATGGGGCGCAGTCTATGATTATCCGCATCGAAAAATTCATAGCCAAGGCCCGCTGCCAGCCCAATTCCACCGTCATTGCTAGCTGAGCCCCCAACACCAACTAAAATCTTTCTGACACCGTCTTCAGCCAGGTGCAAAATCAATTCTCCCAACCCTTTGGTCTCTATGGCCAAGGGATTTCGTTTTTCCTGAGGAATAGATGCGAGTCCGACCAAATCAGCCATTTCAAAAAGTGCTTGCTGACCATTTCTGGCGTAGGGCATTTTTACTGGCTGGCCAAAGGGTCCAGTCACAGTGTGGTAAAATTCAGCCCAGCCCAAGTTTGCTGTCAGCGCAGCCATTGTCCCCTCGCCGCCGTCACCGACTGGCAGCAAGTCAAAACTTGCATTTGGCAAGGCCTGAGAAAAGCCCGTCTGCAGAGCCCGAGCAACCTGAGGAGCTGACAAACTTTCCTTGAAAGAATCCGGTGCAATCAAAATGTGCATGGCGTCACCTCAATCAATCCGTCTTCATATTAGTTTATTTTTTTAATGCTTCTATGATTTGATTATCGCTTTTATTGAATAACTCTTTCTTGTCAACTGCACTATAACCTTTTATCTTTTCTTTTATTTGTAATAATTCTTTTAATGAGTCCTTTAGAATCTCACTATGTCCTGTTGTATCAAAATTAAGATCTACAACTTTTATTCCGTACTTTTCTTGCATTCTATTCTTTTGATAATTTGACATATTTTTGTTAGTGTTAAGAAAAAACATATTTTTCCATACGCCTTTTACTGCATATAGTTTTTCAAACAGCAACTGAATATCAGGATCTGACAAAGAATATCCTACAATAATAGTGGTAGAAGTTAATAAGAGTGCTGGTAAGATTTTTTCAAAAATATATGAGTTAGAATTCATGAGATCAGAATATTGTTTACTTGAAAAAATAAAACTTTTCTTTTCACCTAATTCTCCATGTAATCTAATTATTAGAGGATCATTTTCATTATCATGGAAAACAAGTTTATCTTTTATGTCATCTTCTTTATTATAGCAATAAATGATTGAAGACTTTTTCCCAGCTTTGCTTTTAGTAAATTCTAATGAATTATCAATATTAGTTGTTAAATAGGCATGTGCGTCAAGTTTTAATAACAATAATTCATTTGAATTATCAAGAATCGACGAGTCATAAGACTCCTTGTTAAATTTCCTACACATATAATCTATAACTTTTTCTTGATCAATACTGTTAAGAAATTCCATAGCTTCTAAATAATCATTATTACTTATGTAATTATTTAGTTCTTCCTCCTGTTCGGAATTAAATTCCACTTTGAATTCCTCATTTAGTTCATCAATCAATGTCCCCCACAAGGGAAAACCAAATTCATTAGGAATTCCTGCTCCAAACAAAACTGCTAAATTATTATAAGCTATGCTTCTAAGTAATAGTTTAGGCCATTTAACTTTTATTTCCATTTAGCTCTCCGATATTTTTTTCAATACAATCTCTAATATGCCCAAAAGTACTTAAAATAGCATATTCTGAATTTTCTACACTTCTTTTAGACCATTTTTGCTCTAAAGCCATTTTTTTGGCAACACGAGTATATGCTGGGACGTGATTCGCTTGAGATTCTGTTAATAAACTCCTGAGTTCTACAATTAAGCCTAATTCTAACGCATCCTTAATCTCATCGGGAATTGAAAAACTCAATGAATCATCTATTGTTTGTCGTATTTCATCTAAATGTGTTTTTTGATAAGAAATTACTTTTTTCTTATCCTTTCCCATTTTAGCTCTTGATATAATATAACCTAAAAATTTATTGAAATTATCCTTAGATATTATCTGATTTATCTGCGATTCCTCTAATGTAGATGTGTCGTAATCATCTTTTAGATAACCTAGAGAACGTTCATAGATTTTTATCCAACTCTGAATCCAACTTCCTATATTTTTTATACCATATATATTGTATATATCTCCTGTAACTGGAATAATAAAATGATCAATATTTAAAAGTATAGATCTATTTAGAGCTCCTAGCGACGGACTTAAATCAAGTAACACAAAATCATAATCATCTTTCAATTGATTTCTTAATTGAATAAACCAATTAGTTCTTCTAAATCCCCCCAATTTATTAGCGCGTAAATCAGACCAAGCATCACTCAGAGTATCTTCAAATTCAGATAAACTTAAATGAGATGGTATCAAATCGCATTTAAAAGAATGTCTATTTCCTGGCAAAACAGCAGCCCTTACATCACCAATAATCGCCTCGTTAGAATCCCGCATAGGATTATAAATATCCTTTATTGTCTTGATTCGATCTGGTCTCTTTAAATTATCTAAATAAATTCTTTCTACTTGCTCTTCTTTAAGGATTACTTGCGTTGTATTTGATTGAGGATCTAAATCAATCATCAATACCCTTTTACCTGCTCTGCTTAATTCATAAGCTAATGTAGTAGCAATCGTAGTTTTCCCTACACCACCTTTATTATTAAATAATGCAATTGTTTTCATTTGAACCTCCTATTATATGTGATTATGCCATATATCAGAAAAAATTAAAAACTATTATAAAATTCTTTTAAAAGTATCCAAAATCTCCAGCACCTGAGATAAATCAGGAACATCAATCCGATAAGGTGCCTGCTCTCGCACGATTGGCTTGGCCATAAAGGCAATTCCTATCCCTGCCGCCTGAATCATGGGCAGATCATTGGCGCCGTCCCCCATAGCAATTGTTTGATTTAATTCCAACTTATTTTCAGCCGCCCATGCTTTTAGCATGGCAAGCTTGGTCTCCTTAGTGACAATCTCTCCTAAGACTTGGCCTGTCAAAATGCCTTGCTGGATTTCCAAACGATTTGCCTTGACGTAGTCAATTCCAAGCTGCTCAGCCAGTCTGTCCACCGTTTCATGAAAACCACCCGACACCAAGCCTACTTTATAGCCACGTTTATGCAGCTCATCGACCAGTTCCTCGGCTCCCGGAGTGAAGTGGATCCTTTCAGCAATTTGAGCAAAAATATCCTCTGGCAGGCCTTTTAAAAGTGCAACACGCTCACGTAAGGCAGCTTCAAAGTCCAACTCTCCGCGCATGGCACGCTCGGTAATAGCCGCAACCTGAGCTCCTACACCCGCTTCCTCACCTAGCAGGTCAATCCCCTCTTCCATGATTAAGGTGCTGTCTACATCCATGACTAAGAGACCTTTAACTTTATCCATCTCTTGACTCCTTTTCTATTGACATCTATAGCAGCAGATAAAACAGCTGACATTTTAACTCGGCGGTTACTTTTTTCAATTGGATTCATAAATTCACTTCCTTTTAACTAAATAAATTGCTGTACTGATTTGTATCACCTTTTGCTTGGATTCAAAATTTAATAAGGCATCATATCTATTATAGTACGCATGACTAAGACTAACCGAAAGTTTCGAGTCCGATGGTAGATTATATTTTTCCACTATTTTTTTGTATAATACTGACTGATTTTCAGCTTTATAAATAATGTCACTCAATTCAGTTTCTGCACTCTTAAAGGTTTCTTTAACTTCAAGCGCTTCAAAATAGCTCCTGTCAAATAAAAGATTGAATATTTCTTCATCAAATGGTGGCTCCAATTCTCCCTCGTATTGCAATTTCCCATCAGTATAAGTCACACCAACTTCTTGACCATCTTTCTTATACTTCCCTTTGCTGATGGTATATGTACCTTTACCAGAACCAGCTTGGAGCTTTAAAAAAATGTCATATGTTGTCATTTCACCATTTGAGTCAATTATAGTCAATGACGGAGAGTAAGTTTCAATCTCCGTAAAATCCTTCTTTTCTTGCTCCAAAAATTTAAACATTGGTTCAAATGTGCCTTCAAAATAATACTGTTCTCTTGTTCTGTTTTTTGGAATAGTTTCGCCGCCAAAATCACATCCATGTAGTGATGCGACAAAAAATAGGAGCAGCCCTGCTATCACTATCCCTAATAACCAGTTCTGTTTTTTCATTCTTTGCTCCCTACCTAATCAGACATTTCAACTCGACGATTACTTTTTTCAATTTCATTCATTGATTATCCTCCCTATTGTTTAAATATAGTTAAATCTATTTGAACAGCCTCATCCTTAGATTCCATTAGTATTGAAATTCCATAGATTGTTCCACTAGAGTGATCTAATCTTATTCGACAGGTAGTATCCTCTGGCATATTATACTTATTTTTGAGATATTTAAAGAGTTCAGATTGATTTTCTGGTTTGTAGATAATATCACGAAGCTCTGTTTCTGCACTCTTAAAAGTCTCTTTCACATCTAAGGATTCAAAATAATTTCTTTGAACAACTAAGTTAAGAATCTCTTCATCAAATAAAGGACTTATCTCTGAGCTATAATTTAGTTTACCATTAGAATAAGTAACAGGAACAGTCTCTTCTTTATCACCGATTGTTATTGTGTAATCACCCTTAATATCAGCTTGAGTAATATCTAAATCCACTGAATATTTTTTGACTTCGTCTCCATGCTCTATATAAACATGACTTATGTAACCCTTTAGTCCAGTAAAATCCTTTTTCTCTTGTTCTAAAAATTTAAACATTTGTTCAAATGTACCTTCAAAATCATACTGTTCTCTTGTTCTGTTTTTTGGGACAGTGTAATCATCCAAACGCCAGCCATTTATCAATGTTATCGATAAAACGGCTACACCTCCAAGAATAATGAAAGTAATATATTTTTTAATCTTTTTCATTTCTTTTATAGACTTTCCGCTTTCATTTGTCCCTCTATTATAACATAAGAGCCTTTTTGCTGAGAATGGAAAAAGAAGCTCCCGAAGGAACTTCTTTTAAAAACGAATATTCTCGCGTGTTTTTTCGTAGGATGTCACAAAGCGTTCTGTCACACCTGGCTCGACAAGATCCAAAGCTTTTGAAATGATTTCCAAGGATTGAGAATAGTCGTAGTCGTGTTCAAAGACATACAAGGACTTGTTGAAAGCTGCTTGTACGTTATCATCAAAGGAACGATAGCGGTTTGAATACTGCAGCAGCTGCTCGGTCAATGTAGCATCTTGGACGATACGATAGGTTTCTTCTTCCAATTGCTCCATATCATTTCCTAGAATTTCCAGCCAACGGTTAACTGATTCAATATTGACTCGTGTAGCTTCCAATTCCTTCACCAACTCTTCAATATTATTGCTGGTTGAGAAGAAAATTTCTAAGAAAGAGTCTGGAATACCTGGCAAATTGCGTTTTTCCATATATCTCTTAATGGTATGCAATTTGTTAGCATAGATATTGACTTTCTGGCGAGCGTTGGCATCATCTTTTTCAATCTCTGCCAATGCTTCACCAAGAGAAATCTGCTCATCTTCGATTTCTTTCAAACGCTCTTGGATAGCTTCCAACTCTTCCTGAACCACTGAATAAGCTTGTTTGGTTTCAGAAGAATCTTCTACCGCGCTAAGTACCACATCTTCCTGGGCAGAAAGCTCGGCCTGCAACTCCTTGACATGAGAAGTTTCTGTATCAGAGATAAGGAAGGTTTGAGATAAACGTTCTATCTCTTTTTGGAGTTGCTGGTTGTTTTCCTTTGTATGAGCCAGATAGCTAGGCAAGTTTTTAATCAGCTTCTCCACTACTTTGTGGGCTTCAATTTCCCGCGTAAAAATTTCATAGAGAGCGTTAATCTCTTCTTGCGCCTGCTCATTTTCATACTCAGCATTATCCAGCTCTAGAGCTGAAATATTAGCTTCGTTGCGTTTGAGGCTTGCATGGAGCTGTTGGAAACGAGACTCTATATCTGTTTCGATAAAGTGATAACCAGATTCCAAAAGCTTACGATGACCAGATTCTAAGTCTTCCAACTGATCTGGCAGTTTCACAGTCAACTCTTCAACAATAGCAGGAACTTTCTCAACGATATGCGTCAGAGCAAGAATATGATCCTCTGCCTTGTCCAAGATTTCAGCCGCTTCAACCGGGTCACCCGAAGAATTAAGAGTCACAAACTGAGAAAATTCTGACTGGATATTTTCCAGCTGTTTCTCAATCTCAGCTAGGGCTTGCCCATACGAGTCAGCATTCTCCGCCACCTGGGTTTGCAGTTTTTCAAACAAATCCAGGGCATGGAGTACACGACCGCTGTTCTTAGACTCTTGTTCTTTAAGATCTTCCAAGGCAGCACGAATCATCTTGATATCTTCGTCAATCAAATCAATCTGACTCTCAATATTGCCAATGGCATGCTTGGCTTTTATGAAACGGAAAGAATTATTGTAACCTTCTGCTTCAAATAGATTATTTTCGATATCAGCAAATGAATTTAAGGACAGGTCTACCCATTTTTGATTCCATTCACGGAAGGCTACCTGACTCTGCCCAATCAAATGCATATTTTTTACTTCTTCAACTTCATCATTTACCGGGAGATTATAGAGTGCTTCTTTTCTCTCCTCCAAATTTTGAAGTAAAGCTTCATTTCTCTTTCTCATCAGAACTGCAGTACCATAGCCGACAACCAAAAGCAGAGCTACCACAGCAACGAGAATAACTAGTCCAATAGACATATAGAACTCCTTCACATTGTTACTATAAAGCAAACATAATGATTATATCATATTTTTGCCCATAATGGTTGATTTTTCTGATTTTTTTAGACGTCGAGCGTACTGTATACAGCATTTTCTTCGATAAATTCACGACGAGGTTCAACGCGATCCCCCATCAGCATGTCAAAAATCTTGTCAGCTTCCGCTGCATCATCCACTGAAACCCGTGCCATCAAGCGATGTTCAGGATTCATAGTTGTCTCCCACAGCTGATGGTCATCCATCTCTCCAAGCCCTTTATAGCGCTGAATAGTTGGCTTGGAGCGACCTTCACTGTAGCGAGCCAAAGCAGCTTGAAGCTCTTCTTCTTGGTTGGCACCTGGCTGGATGTATTCTTTGACTTCACTTCCGACCTTGACACCATAGATTGGCGGTTGAGCGATATAAACAAATCCAGCTTCCAGAACCGGCTTCATATAACGGTAAATCAAAGTCAAGAGCAGAGTCCGAATGTGAGCACCGTCTACATCGGCATCGGTCATGATGACTAATTTTTGGTAGCGGGCCTTGCTGACATCAAAGTCAGCTCCAAAACCAGTTCCCATAGCAGTAAAGAGACTGCGGATTTCTTCATTGGCCAATATCTTGTCCATGCTGGCTTTTTCAACGTTGAGAATCTTACCGCGAATTGGCAGAATGGCCTGGAATTCACGATTACGGCCAGACTTAGCTGAACCACCCGCTGAATCCCCCTCCACAATGAAAAGTTCCGTTTCCTGAGGGTCGTTAGACGAGCAGTCAGCCAATTTCCCTGGCAGATTGGAGATTTCCAAGCCAGACTTCTTGCGGGTTACTTCCCGAGCTCGCTTGGCAGCAATTCGGGCCTTAGAAGCCAAAATTCCCTTTTCAACGATTTTGCGAGCCACCGCAGGATTTTCCAAAAGGAAATCTGAGAAAGCTTCGCTGAAGAGGCGATTGGTAATCTTGACCACTTCGCTATTGCCCAGCTTGGTCTTGGTCTGACCTTCAAACTGAGGGTTAGGGTGCTTGACAGAGATGACCGCTGTCAGTCCCTCACGCACATCTTCCCCAGTCAGATTGTCCTCGTTTTCTTTGAGAAGCTTGTTTTTCTTGGCATAGTCATTGATAACCCGTGTCAGGGCTGTCCGGAAGCCTTGCTCATGCGTTCCACCCTCGTGGGTGTGGATGTTATTGGCAAAGCTCATGACTGTTTCATGGTAGCCAGTCGTATACTGTATAGCTACTTCAACCGTAATGTCGTCCATTTCGCCGTCGGTATAAATCGGCGTTTCAAAGATTACATCCTTATTTTCATTGATGTATTGTACATAGCTGGCAATCCCACCCTCATAGTGGTAATCCTTGACCTGCTCCATTCCGTCTCGCTTATCGGTGATGGAAATTCTGAGGCCACGATTGAGGAAGGCCAGTTCCTGCACCCGCTTATTGAGCTTTTCAAAGTCAAATTCTACTGTTTCAGTGAAAATCTCTGGATCCGGCGTGAAGTGAACTGTCGTACCAGTACGGTCTGTCTCACCGATGATTTCTAGATCAGCGACTACTTGACCGCGACTGTATTCTTGGTAATGAATCTGACCGTTCTTATAAACGCGGACATCCAGCTGAGTGGACAGGGCATTTACAACGGAAGAACCCACACCGTGCAGCCCCCCTGATACCTTGTATCCGCCACCGCCGAATTTTCCTCCAGCATGGAGAACAGTAAAGACGGTTTCAACTGCTGGACGGCCTGTTTTCTCCTGAATATCAACGGGAATTCCCCGACCGTTGTCCACTACTGTGATGGAATTGTCTTTTTCGATAAAGACTTGAATGTGGCTGGCAAAACCAGCCAGCGCCTCATCAATCGAGTTGTCAACAATTTCCCATACTAAATGGTGCAGACCTTCCTTGGAGGTCGAACCGATATACATCCCTGGACGCATACGAACGGCTTCTAGGCCTTCTAAGACCTGAATCTGACTGGCATCATATTCTTGGGCCTGTATATCTTGTTGCTTTTCTTCTGTCATAGTGTTCCTTTTCTAATCAATATCTACAAATTCTTCAAGATGCTGCATATTATCAAAGAGATAGGTGTCAAAGCCAGCTGCCTGCCCTGCTTCAATATCCAGCGGACGGTCACCAATGACCAAGCCAGAGGCAATCTGATACTTGTCTTTTAGATAGAGCATGGAGTCTGGAGAGGGTTTCCTTGGAAAATCATTTGCAGCTGTCACCACTTCTGTAAAAGCTGATGAAATGGCAGTTTTCTCCAAGATTTCCAGTACTTGGTTGTCCCGGTGGGAGACCAGAAAGTTCCGCCCACCCTTGGCCACAATCCGCCTAAGCAAGTCTGCCGCACCGTCAAATAAGACAGGGTGAGTCAACTCTTCTGCTTCATTGGCCTTATAAAACCTTAAAAAGTCTTTTTCTTGGGGAGCAAACTGCTGGACAGCATAGTCCGTAGACACCTTGAGGGCCTTATAAACTTCGTCATGATCAGCTTGCAGACCGTACTCTTTCAGGGTTTGAACAAAAGCCGCCGTCGAAGTTTCATAATTATCCAAGAGTGTTCCACCTAAATCCCAGATGTAATCTTGATAATTCATACCTTTCATTATACCATAATTTTCATGAAAAAGGGGCTAATATTTGCCTGAATCCAGCACTTTTCCGACTTTTTTCAACCCTTTTTCTAAACAAAATATCTCAAAGAATCTAAAATTTAAAAATGGCTGCTAATTTCGTCCATTCCAACATCTCTGAACCCGTTCCATATAGAGGACGACAAAGATGAATAAGGGTTCAAAAAAGCTGGGACATAGTTTGAATCCCAGCATCTTCTTTAGTTCTCAAATACATCTGTATAAAGCATGGCATCAGCCAACTGGTCAGCATCTCCTCCCAGCTGACGAACCAGCTCATAGGCGAAAGCCAATGCAGTCGATGGACCACGGCTAGTAATCAGCTTCCCATCAGCAAGAACTGTTTCTTTACGGTAAGTTCCATTTTTAATATTGTCTTGAGCACCATCATAGCAAGTGAAATACTTACCAGTCAAGATACCTGCGCGGTCAAGAGCAATGGGTGCGGCACAAATGGCAGCGATGAATTTGTCCGCCTGCTGAAAGTCCTGCAAAAGCTGCATCAGGCTGTCATCGTCACGAAGATTGGCCGATCCTGGCATCCCCCCTGGCAAAATAACCATATCGTAGTCATCCAGTCGGCCCTTCCAGACCTGATCCGCTTGAACAGTGATGGCATGAGACCCAGTCACTGATTCATCAAAACCAATCATATCACAGACAAGACCTGCACGGCGCAAGACATCCACAACTGTCAAGGCCTCTATTTCTTCAAAGCCGGGAGCTAAGAGTAAAGCTGCTTTTTTCATAAAAATATCCTTTCTGAGATGAGCCAGTCACAAAATCGCATCTGATTTGTGAGTCAAAAACTTACTTTATGTTTATTTTAATTTCTTCAGTACGACTTTTTTTCGGACAGCT
This sequence comes from uncultured Streptococcus sp., assembly GCF_963456385.1. Taxonomy (GTDB): domain Bacteria; phylum Bacillota; class Bacilli; order Lactobacillales; family Streptococcaceae; genus Streptococcus. The sequence continues at coordinate 40,616 of NZ_CAUOLF010000005.1, forward strand.
GGAATTCGCTCCTTCTTTTCATCCGTCAGGCTGTTCTGATAGGAGACGGACAGCAGGAGACCAACACCGATAAGATTACTGATGATGGAAGAACCACCCTGTGAAATAAAGGGCAGCGGAATCCCTGTCAGAGGCAGAATCCCTGTCACCGCTCCAATATTTTCAAAGATATGGAAGAGCAGCATCATGATAAAGCCAGTTGAGATATAGGTATAAAACTGGTTGTTGGATTTAATCGTAATCTTGAGCATGCGATAAATCAGCAGTAAATAGAGCATGATAACCAAGGTTGAGCCCAAAAAGCCAAAATCTTCTGCAATAACGGTGAAAATCATATCGCTTTCCCGAACAGGAACCAAGAGATTAGAGACATTAAAGCCTTGACCAGTCAGACCGCCGCTTCCGACAGCGATTTGTCCCTGTGCTTGCTGGAAGGTGGTCGTCTGAGCGTAGTCAAAAGGATGAAGCCAAGCCAAAATCCGATTGATCTGGTAAGTCGGCATGCCTAGATTATGCAGAAAGGCACGACCGCCATCGGAAATAAAGATAAAGAGAAATCCTCCCAACAGCAAGACTCCCGTCAGAAAGACCGGCAGAATAATCTTCCAAGAAACACCTGACAGTAGAATGATGCCGCCGTATATAGCAACAAAAACCAGAGCTGTTCCCAAATCACTCTGAAGGGTTAACAAGACCAGAACAGGCACTGTGTAGAGCCCAAGCTTCAGAATCAGAAAAAAGTCTAAAGCCAAGGTTCGCTCATCCTGCTTATGCTGCTGGAGAAAATGGACCACCAGCCGTGACAGCATGAGGATGTAAGAAATCTTCATGAACTCCGAGGGCTGAAAGAGGGTCACCCCACGAATAGCAATCCAGTTTTTGGCCCCTGTGGAGGCTACCAGAGATTCACTGTAAAAAATCAGAGGCAAGACCATGAGGCCAAGACCAAAAACATAGAGATAAGGGGTGATTTTCCAGAGAAACTTGGTGTTAAAAAACATGAGGATAAAGCTGAGCAGGAAGCCCACCGCAATCCAGGCGATTTGCTGACCAACCATGGGCCAGGCGTTGTCAGGATAATCATGACTAACAGCAATGTAAATAGCTACAACTCCTATTGAGAGCAGCATCAAAACGGGCAAAATTAAACTATAATCAATCCGAGACTCAAAGGTCCGTCTTTGATAGGGCATAGTCCCTCCTTTTTAGAAAAAATACTGGATAATCAAGCTAGAAACAGCGACGCAGAACCAAGCAAAGGCACCAGTCAGCAAAGGCGCTGCTCCTGCTTGCTTAAACTGCTTAAAGGAAACCTTCGCGCCAATAGCTGCCAAGGCCATAGCCATCAGCCACTGAGAAATGAATTTTGTATAAGGAATGATAGCAGCCGGCAGAAATCCAAGACTGCTGACAAGTGAGGCTAGTACAAACCAAGCTATAAACCAAGGAAAAATCTGTTTCAAGTTTGTCTTTTGTGACGACTTCTTAGACTTGATATAGCGATAAGCTGCGAAGATCAAGCAGGCCGGTACAATCATCAGAGCCCGACTAAGCTTAACAATGGTCGCCAAGTCCCCAGCTGACAAGCTATATGTATAGCCTGCTGCCACTACTGACGAAGTATCATTGATAGCTGTTCCAGCCCAAGTCCCGAAAAAGGCATCCGACATCTGCAGCAAATGCCCTAAAAAAGGGAAAATGAATACTGCTAAAATATTGAAAAAGAAAATAGTGGAGATGGACAAGGCGATTTCTTCTTCATCAGCTTCCAAGATTGGTGAGGCGGCCGCAATGGCAGAGCCGCCGCAGATAGCTGTTCCAAAACCGATTAAAATAGTCAAGACGCGGTTCATTTTAAAGAAACGGCCAGCCAAATAGGCAGCCAGAAAGGCTATCAGAATCGTGATAAGACTGATACGAAGAGAAGAAAGCCCCGTCTCAGAAACTTGACCTATAGACATGGAAAATCCCAAAAAGATGATGGAATACTGCAGCAATTTCTTCCCCGAATAGCTGAGTCCTTCCTGAAAAACAGCTGGCAGCTTCATGCTGTTATTCAAAACAATCCCAAAGACAATAGCCAAAACACTAGAGCCTATCAAGGGAAGCAAGCTGCCTAAAAAGATAGAAACAGCTGCTATGCCAAAGGATAACAGAATTCCTGGTAAATATTTTTTCACGAACACCCCTTCTTTCCTATGCCTCTCATTATAACAAATTTTATCCTAAAAATCTGAATGAATTTAAAAAATCAGCCGATAAAACTCAGCTGATTTCAGATAGTTTCAGTCAAAAAAGTCTCGTAACTCCTGCATAATGGCTGCCTCCGGCAGAATATCCAAAGAAGCCAATTGTGACAGATGATGCTGAATCTGCTTGCCATAGCGTTTGCTAGAGATTCGGTTGTCCAAAAAAATAACAGCTGACTTCTGATGTTCATTACGTCGGGTCCGGCCAATGGCCTGCTTAAGCCGTAAGATAGCAAGAGGCAGTTGATAATCATAAAAGGCATTCTTACCTTCCGCTTTCAGGCGACTGTTAATCTTCTGCACAAAGAAATCCTTGGGATTGTCAAATGGAATCCGCGTAATCAGCTGAATAATCTGGTCTTGCTCAGCAAAATCAGCTCCCTCCCAGAAGCTGCCAGAGCCTAAAAGAATACCTGCCTCTCCTCTATCAAAACGCCGCTTGATATTGCCAGCATCGCCATTTTTATATTGGGCCAAATGCGGCAGAGCCAGCAAGTCCGAAACAGTCAAAAGCAAGTCTTTAGAGGTGAAGAGAACGACGATAGGCAGACCGAGTTCCGCCACTTCTTGCAGACTCGCAACAATCTCTCGAGCAAAATCCTCAGTTGACAAATCCACTACTGCTGGAAAACTCTCATCTAAAAAGAGCTTCTGCAGCGGCTTCTTCTTGCTTTTCAGCTTGTAAAAGTGATAACTTTCAAAGCCTAGTAACTGCGCCAGATTGACCTTAGAGCTGATTTCCAGAGTAGATGACACCAAGATAACCTTAGCCCTTTCAGGTAAAAAGTCTGTGAAATGCAGTAATTCTGAACGGCCAGCATGCAGAGTCATCAAGCGATGGTCTGCCAAATCTTCATCAACCAACCAATAATACTGGTATTTGCCACTGAACAAGTGCTGCAGCTCAGGCAGTGCACTAGTCTTTAACTCAGACACATCCTGAAGCAGTCGGGCAATCTTTTCCGGACTTAGCTCAGATGCTTTCTTGCGATGCTTCTCTGCGGCATCAGCTAGCTCAAACTGAATGCTTTGCAAAAGCCGTTGCTGCAAAAGTTCCCCTTCTTCTTGAAGGAGATGATTTATCTGCTGCAGCGTTTTAGTTAAATTTATACTGGACTGAGAAAAGCTTTCCAAGGCGAAAAACATCTTCTGAGCTTCATCAACTACCAGAATGCGATTGTCCAGCAAAGACTGGTCATCCTCTAAACGCGTCAGTAGGTAAGCATGATTGGTAATCACGACTCGACTGGTAGCTGACTTGACCTGTCCCAGCCGCCAAAAATCTTCCTCATAAAAAAGAGAATGCTTGCTTAGCTTGCCATCATGACGGATTTCATTGAAGTAGCTTGAGAAGCGATGAGCCTGCCCGATTTCATTCAAATCACCTGTTTTGGTTTCTGTCAGCCAGACCAAGAGTTGCAGCTTGCAGCGATTAACCAAACGGTTGTCATATTCTCTATCCAGTGTCTGATAGAAATGGTCCAGTTTGAGATAATTCTCCGGACTCTTGAGAGTGTGAAAGGAAATCCCAAATACTTCCTCCAACAACTGTCCTTCCTTTTGCAGCAGCTGGTCCTGCAGGAACTTAGTCGGAACCGTCACTAGTACTTTTTCTTGACCTCTAGATAGAATAGGCAGCAAGTAGCCAAAGGTCTTACCTAAGCCTGTCTGCGCCTCTAAAAAACTAGCCTCCTGCTGGTCCAGAGCTTCCTCCATAAAGCGAGCAAACTTGAGCTGTTCTGGCCGCTCTTCTAAGCCCAGCAGGTATAGATTGGTGAGGAAATCCTGCGACATTTTCTTTTCCGAAGTCAGCTTTTGGAGACGTCGCAGGAAAATACCATGGCAGGATTGCAGTTCCTTATCTTGCTGATCCGGCATCGTCTGATAAACTTCCTCGATAGTAAGGCGCGACTCATAGATAATGCTGTCCGCCAACATTAACATTTTCTCAACCAAGGCCTTGGGAAGACTCTTGATTTTGTCTTGTATTTTTAAAAATAGCTGAGCCGTTGCTTGAGCATCTGCCAGAGCAGTGTGGGCGTTTTCCAGAGAAATATCCAGCAGATCACAGAGATTGCCCAAGGAATATTTATCAAAGGTCGGGTAGAAGACCTGAGCCAGCTCTACCGTGTCCACACGCGGTGTCAGCAAGTCAAACCCTTCCCAGAAAAGGGCTTCAGCTAGTAGATTAGCGTCAAACTTGACATTATGAGCGACAAAAATCGCATCCTGAATCAGCTCATATACTTCAGCCGCTACCTGTGAAAACTCTGGGGCTTGGCTCAGCCGCTCATCATCCAAACCTGTCAGCTCTTTGATATGCTCATCCAGATCCTCATGAGGATTGACATCTGTTTCATAAGTCTTGATAATGCTTCCATTCTCAATCAGAACAATACCAATCTGGATAATCTTTGCACTGCTGCCCGTTCCTGTAGCTTCCAAGTCCACAACGGCATACTTATAATCATTTTGTGTCATACTGCTACGATTATATCATAAAAGCCTTTCTGAGACATCTGAAAATTTTCAGCCCTAGCCTAGAAAGCAATTCTGTGCAAAAAAAGCGCTTTTCTGTTACACTCAATAGCAGAATACATTTTCCGAGGAAATCAGATGAAAATTCATAAAATTATCAACCTTGTAGCTTTTGAAAATACCTATATCTTAGAAAATAATCAGGGCCTCCTAGTCGTCGATCCTGGCAGTGACTGGAAAAAGATTAAGCGCAAGTTGGAAGAACTCGCCAAGCCTGTGATTGCTATACTCTTGACCCATACCCATTATGACCACATTATGAGTTTAGAAAAGGTCCGGGAGCACTATGCTGCCCCATCTGTCTATGTGGCTGAGAGTGAAAGCAGCTGGCTCTACACACCGACAGATAACCTATCTGGTCTGGCGCGCCATGCTGATATGGATGATATTATCTGTCGACCAGCAGAGGAGGTTTTCTCCTACGAGACAGACTATACTCTTGGAGGCTTTCACTTCTATGCGCTTGCAACACCTGGCCACTCCATCGGAGGTGTCTCTCTAGTCTTTCCTGATGACCGCCTTGTTTTGACGGGTGATGCCCTCTTTCAGGAAAGCATCGGACGAACGGATCTTCCTACAGGAAACATGGAGCAATTACTGACGTCAATTCGTAAGAAACTTCTGGTTCTCCCCAAAGACTACGTTGTTTATCCTGGTCATGGTCATGATACCACTATTTCACATGAAAAAGTCTTTAATCCATTTTTAGCTCAGTAGCTATTAAAGCAATTACCTATAACAAAAACAGAGTTTGAAAATCTTCAAACTCTGTTTTTTATGATTTGTTAAATCTTCAAGAAGCGTCTCATAGAGATGATAGATCCCAATGATCCGATAAGAATTCCCAATACAAAGAGTACTGCAATCATAATCGGACCAAAGAGTTTCGGATCAATCATAGAAAGCCCTTGACCTACCAAGCTCTTGTTCATAGTCTGGAAGGCTATACCATATGTCAAATATACTACAAGTGACGGAACTGTTGCTCCTAGCAAGCCAATCCATGCTCCTTCAAACAGGAATGGTCCGCGGATATAGCTATTCTTGGCACCAACCAAGCGCATGATTTGAATCTCGCGACTTCGGGAAATAATGGTAATCCGAATAGTATTGGAAATGAGAAGGATAGCAATGAAAATCAGAAGCGCTGTCCCAATCAATCCCCATGTTTGGATGAAATTAGAAAACGCAAAGAGATTTTTGGTATTGGTACCACCATTTTGAACCTCTGAAACACCATCAATCTTACGAGCATCTTTTGTAACAGATTCTACATACTTAGGTGCCTTGGTCTCAACAATATAAGCATCGTAAAGAGGATTATTTTCTTCATCAAAAACATCCCACTCACTACCCATGGTCTCTGTTAGCTTATTATACTGCTCTTGCTTGCTAGAAAAAGTAACCTTCTCTACATTTTTCATAGAAGTCAGAGCATCATAAACCTTGTGGTAGTCCTCATTCTGAACTGTTTGGCCTTCTTTTACAATCGTTTCGCTATTATCGGCAACATCCTTACGCATGTATACCATAACGCGGACATTATTGGAAATATCATTTGCCAGCTTAGCTGTATTTAAAATTACTGAAGCAAAGACAGCCACTAAGCTCAAGGTAATCATAACCGAGCTGACAGCCGCTACAGTCATCCAACCATTCCGCGTAAGACTCTTAAGCGACTCAATCAAATGACGAAAAAATCTTCTAATCATCGTATCCGTATTCTCCTTCCGCTTCATCACGTACCACACGGCCATTTTCAATAGCAATAACGCGGTGACGCAGAGTATTTACAATCTGGCTGTTGTGGGTTGCCATCAGGACAGTTGTTCCCTGAAGGTTAATCCGCTCCAGCAGGTTCATAATCTCCCAAGAATTATCTGGGTCCAAGTTTCCTGTCGGCTCATCCGCAATCAGGACTTTTGGGTTGTTGGCAATCGCACGCGCAATGGCAATCCGCTGCTGCTCGCCACCGGAAAGCTCATTAGGGAATGAGCGAACCTTGTGCTTAAGACCAACTAGGTCCAGCACTTCCATAACTCGCTTTTTAATATTGCGGCGGCGTTCACCGATAACTTCCATGGCGTAGGCAATATTCTCATACACTGTCTTTTTAGGAAGAAGTTTGTAGTCTTGGAAGACGACCCCGACCTGACGGCGCAGCATTGGAACATCGCGCTTCTTAATCTTGGCTAAGTCGAAATCAGCTACTTTCAGACTTCCCTTATCCAGCTTTATCTCCCTGTAAAGCAAACGAATAAAGGTTGACTTTCCTGCTCCTGAAGGACCTACAATATAGGCAAACTCCCCAGGTTCTACATTAATAGACACACTACGCAGAGCAGTGGTCCCGTTGCCATACTTCTTGACAACATCTTTCATTTCAATTATTGACATCTATTGAAATTTCCTTTCAATCTAATTCTAATCTCTTACATTTCCTAGTTCAAACGCCATTTCAAATAAGCGTCGATGAAACCATCCAAATCTCCGTCCATAACCTTGTCCACCTGTGCTACTTCGTAACTGGTCCGATGGTCTTTGACCATGGTATAAGGCGTAAAGACATAGGAGCGGATTTGGCTTCCCCAGGAAATTTCCTTCTTATCTCCCTTGAGTGAATCGACTTCGGCTGCTTGTTTCTCTTGCTCTAGCTGATAAAGCTTGGCCTGCAGCATCTTCATCGCTCGATCACGGTTTCCATACTGAGTCCGGTCAACCGTAGACTGCACCACGATTCCTGTAGGAATATGCGTCAGCCGCACACCAGTAGAAACTTTATTGACGTTCTGTCCGCCGGCTCCTCCCGAGCGGAAAGTGTCCATCTTAATATCGTCATCGCGAATTTCCACCTCAATGGTGTCATCCAGCTCTGGCATGACCTCTACTGAGGTAAAGGAAGTATGGCGACGCTTAGCTGAGTCAAATGGCGAAATCCGAACCAAACGGTGGACTCCCATTTCTGACTTGAGCAGACCGTATGCATACGGCCCTTCAAATGAAAGAGTCACTGACTTAATTCCCGCTTCATCACCAGCTTGATAGTCCAAGACCTCTACTTTGAAGCCCTTTGCATTGCCAAAGCGTGTATACATACGCAGCAGCATATCTCCCCAATCCTGGGCCTCTGTACCACCAGAGCCCGGGTGAATTTCAAGGATAGCATTGTTATTGTCATAAGGCTCAGATAGGAGCAGGGTCATTTCATAGCCGGTCATCATTTTCTCGAGTTCGTCCAGCTTTTCTTCCAACTCTCCCTGAACCGACTCATCTTCAGCCAGAAAATCAAGCAAGATTTCCGATTCATCAAAAAGCTCGGTCATCTGATGGAAATTTTCATAGGTTTGCTTGAGTTCATTCAGCTCTTGAGATGTCTTCTGGGCTGCAATATTGTCATCCCAAAAGTCGGGTTCTGTCATCTTATTTTCTAAGATGGCAATTTCTTCTTCCAGACCTTCTAAGTCAAAGAGACCCCCTGAAAGAAGCTAATTTTTCACGATTTGCGTCAATCTTTTGACGAATTTCTGAAATGTCCATAAATACCTCTTTTCACATATCGTTTAATTATAACATAAATTAAACAGTTTGCCTAATCTCACATTCAGCAGCTTACATTTTATCGGATTTTCCCTAGCTAGGCAAGACAAGCGACTCCTTGTCACCTAATTGTTAGAAAAGTAATATAATGACATGGGCTTGGAAGAATTATTTCAAGACTTCCTAGACTTCATTCATGGATAAACGAAATACAAAATTACGAAAATTTATGAGGTGTTCAGATAAAAGGGAGACTCTCCATAGGTGCTTAAGCATTTCCAAGTTTTGAAAAATATGCTAGACTAAAACCATGACAAGAATCGGATTTATGAGCGATCTCCATCTGGACTCCAACCAGTTTGGAAATTTTGAGCGCCAAGCTCTTTGCCAGCTTTTAAAAGAGGAAGGGATTGACCACCTACACATTGCTGGAGATTTATCCAACGACCTGACCAAGATTAGTTTGCCCTTTCTTGAAACTTTGAAGCAAGAGATTCCCCTTTCTTTTAATCTGGGAAACCACGATATGCTGGGACTTTCTGAGCAAGAAATTTCAAACTATGATTTTCAGGTCCAGCAGTTCGGTCGGACCAAGCTCGTCAGCTTTTCTGGCTGGTACGATTACAGCTTTGCTCCAGAAAAAAGCAAGGAAGAGCATCTGAGAACAAAGACCAATTTCTGGTTTGACCGCAGATTGGCGCGTCAACTCGACGATCCTAGCATTACAGCTCAGACGTTGCAAGAGTTAGAAAAACTGTTGGCGACTTTAGATGGTCCCATTATTGTTGCTCTGCATTTTGTCCCCCATCAAGACTTTCTATACGATCATCCCTATTTCCAGCGCTTCAACGCCTTCCTAGGAAGTCAAGCTTTTCATCGGCTCTTTGTCAAATACAGGGTGAAAGAAGTCGTTTTCGGCCATCTTCATCACCGCCACCAAAGCCGTGTTATCGAAGGTGTCCGCTACCATATGCGTCCTCTGGGCTACATCCGCGAATGGGAACTGACTCGGAACTTTTTTAATGACTTTCCTCAGTATAAGATCCCCCAGATGTACCGCCTGCACAAGCGTTATAATGCTGTTAAAGATTTAGCCGAATTTCGAGACTACAAGAAAAAACACCTAGCAGCTGAACTGCGAGATGCTTTAACAGTAATTGAAGTTCAGTAATGGAAATGTTGAATAGCAGCTCTCAGCTCATCTGAGAGCTGTTTTTTGCTGTCCAACTGCACATAGACTTCGAATAAGCAGGAGCGAAAATTGGAAAAAGCAATGAAATCTTGGTTGCTTTCTAATGGAAAACTCTTTGATTGAAGCCACAGTCTAAGTTCATGCTGCGACAGTTTTTCTTTTAAGACAGCTTGATAGAGCACCTGGGCTAAGCGCCAATCCTCATCATTTCCGAAACGGACTGAAACTCTTTTAAAAACTTGATGAATGACCTCTAAAACCTCTGGCATCCTACTGGAGGGAAAGTCCTGATGACAAGCCACTTCTGTCAATAAGTCTGCTCCATGAGCGAAGGCATGAACCCAACCGTATTTCCTGGAGTAACCCCTTGTGTCTCTTTCTACTGACAGGTAGGTTAGCCCCTTATCTAGTAAATATTTTCTTCCTGGCACTGATAAAGCCTGATAATACGAAGAGTTTGGATTACCATCACAGTTTAAGAGATTGGCATAAAGTAAAGCCGTGAAGGAACGTGTTAAGGTAGCTTGACCATTTTTATCACTCTTGTAAAAAAGTCCTTGTCTTTTGACTGCTTCTTGAGCCAAGAAACGAAACTGTTCAACTGAAAATATGTCAGCCTGAAGTCCCCTCGCTAAGGACGAAAAGACTAACTCATCACGGATTGTCGCTTCTGGATGACCAATACGATCCAGTAACCATAAGATTTCTTCCTCATAATATAAAGGAGAAGCCTCTTCCAACTTCTTTCGTAAGTTTTGATACATACTTTCACCGTCCTTTCGAGTTGCTTTCTTTGAATTTGATTATATCGCCTTGTACGCAAAAAAGCCATCCGCAGATGACTTTTTGCTGTTAAATAGCATTTTTGTCCATACCTAATTTACGCTGGATGAACTTAACAATTTCAACAATGACAATCATGGCAAAGCTACCAATCAGAACAACTGTCCATTGTGACAAGTCCAGCTTGGTAACATGGAAAATCTTTTCCAGTGGATCAATTACAATAGTCGAAATCAATAGGATGAAAGAAACCAGGATAGACCAGTTAAAGGTCTTAGACTTGAATGGACCAACTGTAAATATAGACTGGTAAACAGATTTTACATTATAAGCATGGAAGAGCTGGATGAGGCCAAGCGTTGCAAAGGCCATTGTCAGAGCGTCCGCATGGATAGCCTTGATATCACCGGCATGGACGGGATTAGAGATAGCATAACCATAAACCGCCAGAACCAAAGCCCCTTGCAGGACCCCCTGATAGATGATAGAGCTCATCACTCCACCTGAGAAGAAGCTAGACTTACGGCCGCGAGGCTTATGACTCATGACACCTGGCTCAGCAGGCTCAACTCCCAGAGCAATAGCTGGGAAGGTATCCGTTACTAGATTAATCCAAAGCAGATGAACTGGCTGCAGCACATCCCAACCAAAGAGGGTTGCCAAGAAAATAGTCAGTACCTCAGCTGTATTAGCTGAAAGGAGATACTGGATGGTCTTTTGAATATTAGAGAAGACCTTACGCCCTTCTTCCACGGCTACAATGATTGTCGCAAAGTTATCATCTGCTAGAATCATGTCAGAGGCACCCTTAGATACTTCTGTACCTGTAATACCCATACCGATACCGATATCAGCTGTCTTCAGAGCTGGCGCATCATTAACACCATCACCTGTCATGGCTACGACCTTACCTTGGTTTTGCCAAGCTTTGACAATCCGAACCTTATGCTCAGGAGAAACTCGGGCATAGACAGAGTATTGGCCAACAACCTTTTCGAATTCCGCATCAGAAAGCTCATTGAGCTCTGCACCAGTCAGGACATGGTCTTGAGTATCTCCTTCTTCGATGATCCCCAAACGCTTAGCGATAGCTTCAGCAGTATCTTGATGGTCACCGGTAATCATAATCGGACGAATACCTGCTTCCTTGGCTACGCGAACAGCTTCTGCTGCTTCTGCACGTTCTGGGTCAATCATACCGATTAAGCCAGTAAAGATTAAATCATTTTCCAGATTTTCAGATGTCAAGTCAGTCGGAACTGCATCAATAATCTTGTAGGCACCTGCAAGAACACGCAAGGCTTGATGAGCCATGTCTGAGTTGTTAGACTTAATCAGCTGTGAAGTAGCGTCATCAATCGCTGCAACATCTCCAGCCTTATCACGAGCAACACAGCGTTTCAAGAGTTGGTCTGGTGCTCCCTTTATTGCCACAAGGAATTTCCCATCTGGCAATGGATGAACAGTAGACATGAGTTTACGTTCTGAATCAAAGGGCAGCTCAGCTACTCGAGGATATTTCTCTAAAAAGGCCTTCACATCATAGCCCTTGTCCAAAGCATACTGGATAAAGGCTGTTTCTGTTGGGTCACCAATTAGCTTCCCTTCTTGGTCAATCTTGGTATCATTGGCTAAGACAACCGAACGTAAGAGCGGCAGCTCCAGTCCAAGTTCAATATCTTGTCCAGCTTCATTTAGGACTCCGTCGTAAAAGACTTTTTCGACCGTCATCTTATTCATGGTCAGGGTACCGGTCTTATCTGAAGCGATAATCTCGGTTGATCCCAAAGTCTCAACAGCTGGAAGCTTGCGGACAATTGAATTCCGCTTAGCCAGAACCTGAGTTCCCAAAGCCAGCACGATAGTAACGATAGCAGGCAGACCTTCTGGAATAGCCGCCACAGCCAAGGCCACAGATGTCATCAGCTCATCCAGCGGATTTTTCCCTTGAATGAAGACACCGACTACAAAAGTCACTGCAGCAATCACCAAGATAGCATAGGTCAGAACCTTAGACAGACTATTAAGATTTTGCTTAAGAGGTGTGTCCGTTTCATCCGCATCCTGCAACATACCTGCGATATGGCCGACTTCAGTATACATCCCTGTATTGACAACCAACCCAACCCCACGACCATAGGTCACATTTGAGTTTTGGAAGGCCATATTCACACGGTCGCCAATACCAGCATCTGCAGCTACCTCAACAGTCAAATCTTTCTCAACTGGAACAGACTCACCTGTCAGAGCCGCTTCTTCGATTTTCAGTGAATTAGCTTCCAAAAGTCGCATATCTGCTGGGACAACGTCCCCGGCTTCCAGTCTAACGATATCACCAGGTACCAACCCCTTAGAATCTACTTCTGTGACATGGCCATCACGCAGGACACGCGCAGCAGGGCTAGACATAGATTTGAGTGCCGCAATCGCTTCTTCAGCCTTGCCTTCCTGATAGACACCAAAGATGGCATTGATGATTACTACAGCTAAGATGATTAAAGCATCTGCAATATCTTCACCACCTGATGTGACAACAGACAAGACCGCTGCTACCAACAAGATGATAATCATCAAATCCTTGAACTGCTCCAAAAACTTCATTAAGAGAGATTTTTTCTCCCCTTCATCCAGTTCATTGCGGCCATAATCAGCTAAACGCTTGGCTGCTTCTTGACTGGATAAACCTTGCTCTGAAGCGTCCAAAGTTTTGAAAATTTCCTCAGGACTCTGGGTGTAAAAAGCTTGGCGCTTTTGTTCTTTTGACAATGTATTCCTCCTCTTGGCCTCTTTTATTTCTGAAGTTTTCTGACCACTACGACTCATCATCTCGAGCCGCATCAGTCATATCCAAAAAGTCAGAAACAAAAAAGAGACCTGTTTATTAACAAGTCTCGCTATTTCATACAAGGCCGGAAATTTCTTTCGTATTGACGACCTTGTAACGGTTATTCCGTTAGCTACTCCCTTGAGTTAGAAACTATTATACCAAATTTTCAAGCTTTTGCAAGGGGAAACATTATGATTTTCAAGAGTTTTCTCGGAGGATAGCAGCTAACCCCAGCTAATCTCCATCTCATAGCTGGCAAAAATCTGCTCCCCATCAACAGTTTTTAGCTGATAATGAAGTTGCAGAACTTGATTAGTATAATCAACCTTATAGAAAGGAGTATCGATCACAAACTGCTGCAAGCCCACAGGTGTATGGATGCCAACCAAGGCCTGGCCCTGGCCCTGGCTGATGAAGCGCATGATGGACTTGGGCTCAGAAAAGCGGGTCATAACCAACTCTTTATCATGAAACTTCAGAACTACTTTCTCTCCTTCTTCATTCTTGTATAGCAGATAATGATAGTCTCCTTTTTGCGTCCAGTCCGTATCGTAGACCTGATTAATTAGCTCGGTATGCCCGTCCAGCTGGATGTGATTTTTTATTCTGATTTGCATCTTCATCTCGTTTCTGTTTTTCTTTCCCTATTCTATCAAAAAAAGAACAAAATTGCTCTTCTTTCAGTCGCAGCTTTGATTTTTTTCCTACTATGATTTGTGGTATAATGGTAGCATGATTGAAAAAGTATTTCGGGACCCGGTCCACAATTACGTTCATGTGGACCATCAGGTCATTTATGATTTAATCAATACCAAAGAATTTCAACGGCTGCGCCGCATCAAACAGCTGGGTACCTCCGGCTATACTTTCCACGGCGGGGAGCACAGCCGTTTTTCGCATTGTCTGGGAGCTTACGAGATTGCTCGGCGCATCACCAAGATTTTCAATGAAAAATACCAAGCCAACTGGGACAGCCATGAAAGTCTGCTGACCATGACAGCTGCTCTCCTGCATGACTTGGGGCACGGAGCTTATTCACACACCTTCGAGCGCCTCTTTGATACTAATCACGAGGACATAACGCGGCAAATCATCACCAGTCCTGAAACAGAGATTCATCAGGTACTGGTGCAGGTTTCACCAGATTTCCCAGAAAAGGTAGCTAGCGTCATCAACCATACTTATCCCAATAAGCAGGTGGTCCAGCTGATTTCCAGCCAGATTGATGTGGACCGGATGGATTATCTCTTGCGAGATTCCTTTTTTACTGGCGCTTCCTATGGACAATTTGACTTGACTAGAATTTTACGAGTGATTTGTCCTGTAGAAAACGGCATCGCCTTCAAGCGCAATGGCATGCATGCGGTAGAAGACTACGTAGTCAGCCGCTACCAGATGTACATGCAGGTCTATTTCCACCCGGCCAGCCGAGCTATGGAAGTTCTGCTGCAAAATCTGCTCAAGCGGGCCAAGTTTCTCTATCCGGCTCAGAAGGATTATTTTGCCCTGTCATCGCCCAATCTCATTCCATTCTTTGAAAACAGAGTGACCCTGCAGGATTATCTGGCCTTGGATGATGGGGTCATGAATACCTATTTCCAAGTATGGATGACTAGTCCGGACAAGATTTTATCAGACTTGGCTCAGCGTTTTATCAACCGCAAGGTCTTTAAGTCTATCGTCTTCTCTCAGGAAAACGAAGCGCATTTGGATATCATGCGAGACATAGTTGGACAGGTTGGTTTTGACCCTGATTACTATACTGCTATTCATCGTAACTTTGATTTGCCTTATGATTTCTACCGGCCTGACGTTGAAAAACCTCGGACTCAAATTGAAATCTTGCAAAAAGATGGCAGCTTAGCAGAACTATCCAGCCTGTCACCTATCGTTCATTCGCTAGCCGGGACCAGACAAGGCGATAATCGCTTCTACTTCCCTAAGGAAATGCTGGCAGAGACCGGACTTTTCAGCGAAAAAAACCAGACTTTTATGCACTATATCAAAAACGACCAATTTACCTACGGAGAATAATATGTCTATCAAATTAGTTGCCGTTGACATTGACGGTACCCTTTTAAACAACCAAAAAGAAATCACTCCTGAAGTCTTCAGCGCTGTTCAGGATGCCAAGGCTGCTGGCGTTAAAATCGTCATTGCAACCGGTCGACCTATTGCAGGCGTAAAAAAACTCCTCGAGGAGCTAGAACTTAATCAGCCAGATAACTACGTCGTTACCTTCAACGGCGGACTGGTGCAGGATACTGTTACGGGTCAAGAATTAATCAAAGAAACACTGACCTATGACGACTATCTGGATATCGAACTGCTTGGGCGAAAATTAGGTGTCCATATGCATGCCATCACCAAGGACGGCATTTATACAGCCAATCGCAACATCGGTAAGTACACTGTTTACGAGTCCAATCTGGTCAGCATGCCTATCTTCTACCGCACACCTGAAGAAATGGCCAATAAAGAAATCGTTAAGTGCATGTATATTGATGAGCCAGAAATTCTGGATGCGGCCATTGCCAAGTTGCCACCGGAATTAGCCGAAAAATATACACTGGTTAAATCAGCTCCTTTCTATCTGGAAATTGTCAAAAAGACTGTCAATAAAGGGGCTGCTATCCTCCATCTGGCTGAAAAACTGGGCTTGAGCAAGGAGCAGACCATGGCTATCGGTGATGAAGAAAACGACCGCGCCATGCTGGAAGCTGTCGGCTCTCCTGTTGTCATGGAAAACGGTAAGGAAGAACTCAAGAAAATCGCCAAATATATCACCAAATCGAACGATGAATCCGGCGTAGCACACGCCATTAGAGAGTGGGTTTTAAAATAATGTTTAGTTACAAAATTGGAATTTCAGCTCAGGAACACGACGATTTTGTCACGGCTCATCCACAGGCCAATCTTCTGCAGAGCTCAGCCTGGGCTCAGATTAAGGATAACTGGGCCAATGAGCGCTTGGGCTTCTATAAAGACGACCGCTTGGTTGCTGCAGCCAGTGTCTTGATCAAACCACTGCTCTTGGGGATGACCATGCTTTATATCCCTCGCGGTCCTATAATGGACTATGGTGACAAGGAGCTGCTGACCTTTGTTTTGGCGTCGCTCAAGAAATTTGCCAAGGAGAAAAAAGCGCTCTTTGTCAAGTTTGATCCTAGCCTCTTTCTGGCAGAAAGCAAGATGGGCGCTGAATTGCAAGATAAAGCCGAGACAGTAAAGCTGATTCAAGAGCTGCAGCAGGCAGGAGCTGTCTGGGTCGGACGGACTGAGTCTCTAGATGAAACCATCCAACCTCGCTTGCAGGCCAATATCCATAAAGAAGATTTCAGCGAAGAGCTGCTTTCTAAAAGTACTCGCCAGGCCATTCGTACAGCCCGTAACAAAGGCATTCAAATCCAATTTGGCGGAGCAGAATTACTGGATGACCTTTCAGACTTGATGAAAAAGACAGAAAACAGAAAAAACATCCACCTGCGTGGAAAAGACTATTACCAAAAACTCTTGGATACTTATCCTGATCACTCCTACATCACCTTGTCCAGCATTGATCTAAAGGCACGCTTGGAAGACTTGCAGACGCAGCTGACCAAGACACTTAAAGAATCAGAGAAATTTACTGAGAAAACTAAGCCCGGAAAGATTGAGAATAACCAGCAAGAACAGAATCGTCTGCAGGAAGAGATTGACTTCCTGCAGGACAAAATCAGCCAAGGTGCTACTGTCGTTCCCCTGTCTGGCACACTGGTCTTGGAATACGGCAAAACCTCTGAAAATATCTATGCCGGAATGGACGAGGAATACCGTCGTTATCAGCCTGCCATTATCACTTGGTACGAAACGGCCAAACATGCTTTTGAGCGCGGAGCTGATTGGCAAAATATGGGCGGAATCGAAAACGACCTCAAGGGTGGTCTCTATAGCTTTAAATCCAAGTTCAATCCGACCATTGAGGAATTTGCTGGTGAGTTCAACCTGCCAACTAATCCTCTCTATCACCTCTCCAATCTTGCCTACACTATCAGAAAGAAACTCCGCAGCAAGCATTAACAGAAAGGAAGCCTATGACCTTTAAACTTCTCAGCCAAGAAGAATTCATCCAGCATACCTCAGCTAGCTCCCAACGCTCTTTTATGCAGACCGTAGAAATGGCAGAGCTGCTGAGCAAGCGGGGCTTCAGTACCCAGTATGTCGGCTACACCGACCCGCAGGGACAGGTAGTGGTGTCTGCTGTCCTCTACAGTATGCCGATGACTGGCGGCCTTCATATGGAAATTAACTGCGGTCCTGTCTCTACCGATGCTCAATACCTGACTCCCTTCTATCAAGCCTTGCAGGCCTATGCTAAAAAAGAAGGCGCCTTAGAGCTCATCATCAAGCCCTACGAGACGTATCAGACCTTTGACAGCAATGGCCAGCCCACATCTGATGAAAAAGGCCAGCTTATCCAGCAGCTGACTGACTTAGGCTTTGACTTTGACGGCCTACAGACAGGCTATCCAGGTGGGGAGCCTGATTGGCATTATGTCAAAGACTTAGCTGATCTGACGGAGAAAGACTTGCTCAAATCCTTCAGTAAAAATGGTAAGGCGACTGTCAAAAAGGCTAATACCTTTGGTATCAAGCTAAAAAGGCTAGAACGTGACCAACTCAGCGTTTTCAAAGATATCACAGCTGCCACTTCTGACCGGCGAGAGTACGATGACAAGCCACTAGACTACTATCTAGATTTTTATGATAGCTTTGGTCAGCAGGCGGACTTTATGACAGCCAGTCTCAACTTCAAGGACTATCTTCAGAACTTACAAAAGGATCAAGAGAAACTGGGCCAGAAAATCCAGAAACTGAAGGCGGACTTGGAAAAAAATCCTCAGTCTGAAAAGAAGCAAAATCAGCTTCGAGAGCTTTCCAGCCAGTTTGACAGCTTTGAAATCCGCAAAGCAGAGGCCCAAGAGCTGATTGACAAGTACGGCGACCAAGACCAGATTCTGGCTGCCAGCCTCTTTATCTACACCCCTCAGGAAGCAACCTATCTCTTCAGCGGCTCCTATCCTGAGTTTAATAAATTCTACGCTCCAGCCCTGCTGCAGGAATACGTTATGACCGAAAGTATCAAGAGAGGCATTCCATTTTACAATTTCCTCGGTATTATGGGAATTTTCGATGGTTCTGACGGCGTTCTGCGCTTCAAACAAAACTTCAACGGCTTCATCATCCGAAAAATGGGAACTTTCCGTTATTATCCTAACCCTCTCAAATTTAAGCTGCTTCAGCTCATAAAGAAAATTCTAAGACGTTAAAAGAACCAAGGTCTCCCTTGGTTTTTTGTTTGTTTATCTATAACGAGGTGTCGCAAAACCACGGATATTTCCATGACCGATGCGGTAAGTATTGCGTTTAACTACGTTATTGCTGTTGCCTTCAATCGTGTGAATGATGCCATTTTCTACTTTTTCGACAATACCGATATGATCAGCCCAGCCATCATTTTGCTGGGTATCTTTATCCCAGTTAAAAGTGATGATATCGCCTGCGCTAGGTGTCGAATTGCCATCTTCATTCCAGATACCTAGTCTTTGGAAAATATGAATATGGCGCTCTACACCGCACTCACGGCCGATAAGATCACTCAAGCCCTCTCTTTGGAAAATAACTGTAGTAAAAATGTCGCACCAGTCATCTGTGTTTTTCACAGCATAACCAACTGGCAGCGGTCTGACACTGTTATAATCGTTGACCAAGCGCTGATGCTCAGCACTGCCTCCCCTGACACCTACCATAGCAGCTGCCGCCGCAAGAACACGGTCGCGCTGATTAGTTGCCTGAGGACGGTTCACAGAGATAGAGGTCTTTTCTCCACCAGCTCCTTGCAGCTGATTTTGATTATTTAAGTAATACAAGTGAACATTGTACTCGCCTGCATTATTCTTATGATCACGCGCATATACATGCTTACGATAAGTGCCATCAGCCTGACGATCCGCTGTATACCACTGGACATCATCTTGACCATTCGCTTCTGACCAAGTCGGCAGGTAAACTGTCTTGAGACCTTCTGGTGCCACAATTCCTGATACTACAATGTCAAACTCTCCAGTATCATTATTCTTATTTTGAATACTGATTTTACCCTGCGGCTTACTGATAGAAACATTGGTCTTGATGCCACCTGCTCCTACTAGCTTGCCATCATTTTGCAAATAGTAGAGATGCACATTATACTCGCCCTGAACGTTGTTATGGTCACGCGCATATACATGCTTACGATAAGTACCATCAGCCTGACGATCAGCTGTGTACCATTGGACGTCATCTTGGCCATTGGCCTCTGACCAAGTTGGAAGATAAACTGTCTTAAGACCACCTGGTGATACGATATCTGAAACTACAATATCAAAATCGCCGGTTTCGCTATTGCGATTCTGAATGCTGATTTTACCTTGCGCTTTTGGTTTCTCAATGGAAATAGTCGTTTTAGTGCCGCTCACACCAACCAAGCTGCCATCATTCTGCACATAGTAAAGGTGAACATTATATTCGCCCTCAACATTATTGTGATCACTCAGACGGACACGCTTACGATAGGTGCCATCCGCTTGACGCTCAGCATCGTACCACTTGATGTCATCTTGGCCGTTGGCTGTAGACCAGGTTGGAAGAGAAACATTCTTCACCCCCCCTGGGGATGAGATTCCCGAAACCACAATATCAAAATCACCGGTTTCATTGTTGCGATTCTGGATGCTGATTTTACCCTGCGGCTTGCTGATAGAAACGTTGGTCTTGATGCCGCCTGCTCCTACTAGTTTGCCATCATTTTGCACATAGTAGAGATGTACATTATATTCGCCTTGGACATTGTTATGGTCGCTCAGACGAACTCGTTTACGATAAGTGCCATCAGCCTGACGTTCTGCGTCATACCATTTGATGTCATCCTGGCCATTGGTCTCTGACCAAGTCGGCAATGATACGCTCTTCAGACCGCCCGGAGAGACAATTCCTGAAACGACAATATCAAAATCACCCGTTTCACTGTTGCGATTCTGGATGCTGATTTTGCCTTGTGGTTTTGGCTTATCTAGGGAAATGGTCGTCTTAGTTCCTGTGACACCAACCAGTTGCCCATCATTCTGAACATAGTAGAGATGGATATTATACTCACCCTCAACCATCTTGTGATCGCTCAGGCGGACTCGCTTACGATAAGTGCCATCAGCCTGACGCTCTGCGTCATACCACTTGATGTCATCTTGGCCATTGGCCTCTGACCAAGTTGGCAGAGAAACGCTCTTCAGACCGCCCGGAGATGAAATACCTGAAACCACGATATCAAAATCGCCAGTTTCTTTGTTTCGATTTTGAATACTGATGGTGCCCTTAGGTTTCCCAAGAGAAACGGTCGTTTTAGTACCGCTTACACCAACCAAGCGGCCGTCATTTTGAACATAGTAGAGATGGACATTGTACTCGCCCTGCACATTATTGTGGTCGCTTATGCGGACTCGCTTACGATAGGTGCCGTCAGCCTGACGTTCAGCAGTATACCACTTGATATCATCTTGGCCGTTGGCCTCTGACCAAGTTGGCAGAGAGACAGTCTTAAGACCACCAGGGGATGAGATACCTGAAACCACAATATCGAAATCACCAGTTTCGCTGTTGCGATTCTGAATGCTGATTTTGCCCTGTGGCTTGATGACAGACACATTGGTTGTAGTACCACCAACACCGACTAATTGACCATCGTTGCGGACATAGTAGAGATGGACATTGTACTTGCCAACTGAATCCTTATGTCTGCTAGAATCAACAGAAACTTTATAAGTACCATTAGCCTGCTGAGTGGCTGTGTACCAGATAATATCGTCTTGACCATTAGCTTCAGACCACACTGGAACACTAACAACAGACACTCCATAAGGAGCAGAAACGTTTGAAATCACAACATCAAAGCTGCCGTTGACATTATTCTTATTCTGAATACTAATGTTACCCTTCAAAGGCTGCTTAGCAAGAGCAGACTGCTGGGTAAATCTTCCGGAATAGTCAACGCTATGGTCAAATACATGCTTACCAGCTAACAGCTGAGCCTGAGCTGTAAACTGCCATGCTCCAGCGCCACTGTTGTATTTGAGAGATTTAGCTCCATCAAGATTTAAATTAGAAGACGGATACTGAGCCACCCAGAAATTGCTATAGCCAAATTGCGATGTATTGACAGGTCCCTTGCTGCGAAGATTATTTTGATCCAGCCAGCTGGCACTGGTATAATACATCAGGTTAGAATAACCCAGTCTGCGCATCTCATCCGCCCAAGCCTGGGTATGCTGGTTAATCCCATTTTGCATTTTGGGATCTTCCATGTCATTGACCATAACTGTATTTTTAGGAAGACCTAGTCTATTAGCAAAGGCAGCGTAATAGCGCGCTTCTGCTCTCGCTTCTTCATCACTGGTATAGTGCGAGAAGGCATAGGTCGATACTTGTAAACCAGCTCCCTGTGCATTTCTCACTTGAGACTCGGCAAATGGATTGGTGTAATGGGTTCCTTCTGTCAGTTTGACAACGACACCGCCAACCCCTTGCTGGGCTAATTTACGATAGTCGTCTACGCTGATATGGCCATTGTGGCTGCTGACATCTACAAAGGAAGTGCCTTTTATCTCCGCTTGGGAATTCCCGCGAGCTGCCTGAGCCTTTGAACCAGCATTATAAAATACAGTTTTTCCAGCATTACTAGCTTTTGGTGCTGATGCTACTGCAGGACTAGCCTTGGGCTCTGAGGCAGTAGCAGAATCTGAAACAGAAGAGCTTGATTTTGCTGACTGATCAGCTACAGTTTCATTCTGATTAGAAGCAGTTGCATCCGACTGACTTTGCCCTTCTGGCTTAGCAGGGGCCACCTGAGTTTCTACAGGATCTGATTGAGCTGCTCCTCCAGACTCAACAGCTGTTCCTACAGCGTTCGTTGCTTGCTCCTCTTGCTTAACAGCTTGAACTGACTGTTCTGCAGATGATACTGTTACAGTCGGCTGATTAGACGTTTGTGATGCGGCCGCATTCACTTTCTGATTCTGTGAACTAACAGACCTTTCTGTTTTTAAAACTTCTGACTCAGCGATAGTATGTTCCTCGGCTTTTGCAACATTGGCAGTCGCCGCCAATAAAATAGCCGTACTCGCTAAATAAACTAATTCTTTCGATTTCAACTTTTCTCTCCAACTTTTAAAAAACTTGTCACCTTTGGGAGGACAAGTCTTTTTTCAACATTTTTTATTTTACAAAATCAAGCAATGCCAAGAAGCTTTCAGCTTCAAGTGATGCACCACCAACAAGAGCACCGTCTACATCCGGACAAGCCATGTAAGACGCGACATTTTCAGGTTTTACAGAACCGCCGTACTGAACACGAACCTTGTCTGCTACTTCTTGACCAAAGTCAGCTGCGACAACATCACGAACTGCTTTACACATCTTTTGAGCGTCGTCTTGAGTTGCTGACTTACCAGTACCGATAGCCCAGATTGGCTCATAAGCGATGACCAATGATGCAACTTGTTCTGCTGTCAAGTCTTTCAAAGCAGCTGATACTTGGGCACCAACGAAATCTACAGCTTTACCAGCTTCGTAAGTTTCAAGCGATTCACCACAGCAGATGATTGGCACCAGACCATTGCGGAAGATAGCGTGCGCTTTTTTGTTGATGTCTTGGTCTGTTTCATGGAAATAATCGCGGCGTTCTGAGTGACCGATAACGATGTAGTCAACTCCAACTTCTGCAAGAACTTTAGGGCTGTTTTCACCAGTGAAGGCACCTGCATCTTCAAAGTAAGCATTTTGCGCTGCAACCTTAAGATTGCTTCCTTTAGCTGCTGCCAAAACAGTTGTCAAATCAAGTGCTGGAGCAGCGATACCAGCTTCTACTAAATCTGAAGATGGAAGCTTAGCAGCAACCGCTTCTACAAAAGCCTTTGCTTCTTCAGGATTTTTGTTCATTTTCCAGTTACCAGCAATAAATGGTTTACGTGACATATTCACACACCTCTTCTATTTTATTTATAGTAACATTGTAACATAGTTTAATGAAATAATAAAGGTTATCCACAGAATTTCATCAAATTGAAACATCTTTATTTTAAGGGGATAAGATCTGTGGAAAATTCTTCTCATTATCATTTTCCCCTCGCATCTTCAAGCCAGCTATTTCTACAGCAGAGCATGCACCTGAAACCACTTCCCCAACTAGCTAGAAGAAAAAAACAGAACCTAGTCTGAGACTACATTCTGTCGCTGTTATAAACGTCAAAGAAAATCACTGTTTCTTCTCTTGCTTGTAAAACTCTTTTAAGGCATCCTGCCAAGTCGGAATGACAAAGCCTGTAGCCTTAGCCTTGGCCAGGCTCATAGTTGAGTTGAAAGGCCGCTTAGCCTTGGCTGGGAATTTGCTGGAATCAACCGGCTGGACTTCCACATCTGTATCTTTGAGAATTTCCACTGCAAAGTCATACCAAGTGGTGTCCTCAGCCGCATCATTAGACAGATGGTAATAACCAAATTCCTTTTGGTTTTCAGCCAAATGAGTCATAAACTCAGCCAGAGTACGAGTCCATGTCGGACGGCCATGTTGGTCATTGACTACAGTCAGAGTTTTGTGCGTCTTGGCAAGATTTTGCATGGTAAAGACAAAGTTTTTACCGTAGTTACCAAAGACCCAGGCAGTACGGATTATATAGAAACGGCTGGAATATTTCTCAACCAGCTCCTCACCCATGCGCTTGGTACGGCCATACTCAGTCTGCGGATCCGGCCGGTCATCTACTTCCCACTCCTCACCGACAGGCTTTTGTCCGTCAAATACATAGTCTGTTGAGATATAGACCAAGGTTGCTCCGTGTGCTTCAGCAGCTTTTGCCACATTTTCAGTACCGGTCACATTGATGGCATAGTCCAGCTCTTTTCCTTCGTCCTCAGCTGCATCAACAGCTGTATAGGCAGCGCAGTGATAGACCAAGCTTGGCTTGACTTCCGCAAAGACCTTGTCCACCATTTGGGCATTGGTAATATCCATTTCCGCCACATCAACAGCCACATATTCTTCATTGCGCTCATCCAAAAGATAGCGAAGCTCTGTACCCAGCTGTCCATTCGCACCTGTAATTAAAATCATTTGTCTTTCCTTTCATATCATAAACATTCAATGAGTTTATTATAACAAAAAAAGCAGAAAAAATCTGCTTGGTCGAATCCCTATCGGAAAATATACTTCATAGGATGATTTAGAGAACATCCTCTTGCCGCTTTTGATATTCTATATACAAGTGATACAACAATCTGCAAGTAATAATGAATAGACTTATCATCAGAGGCAAAAAGGTTCGAGTGCTTGAAGCGTAGAGAGTGGGGGATAATGAAATGACCATGCGGCCAATAAAACCAATTACAAATAAATAGGTCAGCCATATTTTTTCTTTAAAATCTGAAACTACAAGCCATAAAGCATAAAGAATCATTAATAGCAGCAAGCCATAAAAAGCGACCGCGCTCATATACGTGATATTAAAAGAAAATGTCCCTGATTCTCTGGCTGCTTTACTGATACCTGTTAAGGTACCAAAAATAGTATTCCAGCTCATTTTTTGCGAAAAAATATTGAACATAACAAAACCGCTCAGAACTATGGCTGTTACATTTTTCTTGTGAAGAGCATAAACAAGGAGCACAAGCAAGAAGACCATTACAAAGGCAAAGGATGTGGAAAGCAGATTATCACCTGTCTCCAGAAAGCCAAGCCCAAGCTTTTGGAAGATATTCAAGTTCGGAAAGTTGGGGAACCAACTGACAATATTCTTTTCCAAACGCAGAGCATTCCCCGGAGATAGCTTGGCTGATATGATTCCTAAAGCGCTCAGTGCCAAATAGCATAGATTACCCAGTAAAGGTTTTTTATCTTTCTTTGCAAGGACAGTTTCAAACAGAAGCCACAAAAAAGCATAGACTGCTAATTGTTCTTGCATGATAGCAACTAAAAAGCACAAAAGGCTAGCCATATTAATCCAAATATTTTTAGATTCTCTGAAAAAAAGTGCGAAAAGCAACAAGGAAGCAGGGAAAATGTAATTGACATAAGTTGGAATAGAGCCCGCACTTAAAAATTCAGTTGCCGGAAGGAATATAAAAATTAGTAAAGCTGGCAGCCAAGGCAAGGAAGGGGTCAGCTTCCTTAAAGCATAGACCAAAAGCAATGTTGCCAGAAAAGCTGCTGCTATAAACAGCCTTTCGTGAACGGAAAATAATAAGGTGGCTGACTCAATGAGCAGTCTACTGCTCCAAGTAAAATAACGATCAATCCCAAAGAATAAATAATTGTAATGAAATTCCTTAGCGTATTCTAAAAAAGCCGTTTGGTCTCCTACTGGAGTGATTTTATTATTGATGTAAAACTGTATCGCATAAATAAACGAAGACAAGCATAAGACAATATTGATTTTTTTATTTTTCACAATCTCTCCTCAGCTAAATAAGAGTCACTTAAGCTCAAAAACTCTTTCAAAGACTCACTTACTCTTTTCTTTAATCACATAGATTGGGCGATGCTTGGTTTCCATGAAGATTTTGCCGATGTATTTGCCTAGGATACCGATGGTCAACAGCTGGAAGCCTCCGATAAGGAGAATGACGGTCATAAGGGACGGCCAGCCCGATGTCGGGTCACCAAAAACCAAGGTACGGATAATAATGACTGCCATCAGGATGAAGGCTAAAATCCAAGACAGGATACCTCCTAAAAAGGCGATGTTGAGCGGCGCATCAGAGAAATTGACGATGCCTTCCAAAGAATAGTTGAAAAGAGACCAGAAATTCCAAGAGGTCTTACCAGCCACTCGTTCAACATTTTTGTATTCCAAGTACTCGGTATTGAAGCCAACCCAGGCAAAAATTCCCTTAGAGAAGCGATTGTACTCTGAAACTTCCAGAATGGCTTCTACCATCTGGCGGCGCATCAGTCGGAAGTCACGCGCACCATCTACCATCTCTACCTGACTAATCTTGTTAATCAGCTTATAGAACAAATTGGCAAAAAAGCTTCGGATTGGCGGCTCTCCCTCACGAGTAGTGCGGCGGGTTCCCACACAGTCCAGCTCAGGATTCGAGCCCAGCATAGCCTTCATCTCAATCAAAAGCTCTGGCGGATCCTGCAAGTCCACATCCATGACTGTCACCAAATCCCCGCTCGCCTCTTGCAAACCAGCATAGAGGGCTGCTTCTTTCCCGAAATTACGAGAAAAGGACAGATAGTGCACATCTGAACAGCGGCCGCTGAGCTCACGCAAAACAGCCAAGGTTTGGTCTGTCGATCCGTCATTGACAAAAATATATTCGAACTGGTCACGGATTTGATATTTCACCGCTTCCATAGCTTCATGAAACAGAGGAATAGACTCTTCTTCATTGAAGCACGGAACAATCACTGAAATTGTCATTTTGATTACCTGCTATTTTTTAATATTTTTCATTATAACAAAAAACTAGGCGAAAACCTAGCTTTATTCTTATTTGCTCTGTCTAGAGACCTTGAAAATTAGATAGACTCCAAAGCTAGTTTGAGATCCTCTATCAAGTCATCCACATTTTCCAATCCGATAGAGAGACGGATTTGATTTGGTGTAATGCCTGCTGCCAGCTGAGCCTCTGGTGACATCTGACCATGAGTCGTCGTAGCCGGATGGACAACCAGAGACTTAGCATCTGCTACATTGGCCAAGTCAGAGAAAATCTCCAGGCTGTCAATAACCTTACGAGCTTCTTTCTCCCCACCTTTGACATTAAAGGTGAAAATTGAGCCCACGCCTTTAGGGAAATATTTTTCTGCCAAAGCATGATAAGGACTGTCAGCAAGCTTGGGATAATTGACCTGCTCGACCTTAGGATGCCCTGCTAGGAAATCTACAATCTTCTCCGCATTAGACACATGGCGCTCTACGCGCAAAGAGAGAGTTTCTAACCCCTGCAAGAAGAGAAAGGCATTGAAGGGAGACATGGCTGCACCCGTATCGCGCAAGAGCTGGGTCCGGACAGCAGTAACAAAGGCTGCTGCTCCGACATCGCGCGTATAACTGATATCGTGGTAGCTAGGATCTGGGTCCACAAACTGCGGAAACTTGCCAGAAGCTTCCCAGTCGAAACGACCGCTGTCCACAATCACGCCACCGATGCTGGTTCCGTGACCGCCGATAAACTTAGTCGCAGAATGCACCGCGATATCCACTCCATGAGAAAAGACATTGATCAGATATGGTGTAGCAAAGGTATTGTCAGAAATCAGCGGAATTTTATGAGCATGAACCAGCTCTGCCAAAGCATCAAAGTCAGGAATATTAATCAGCGGATTGCCCAAGCTTTCAATCAGAACCAGCTTGGTATTGTCCTGAATGGCCGCTTCTACTTCAGCCAGATTTTCAATATCGACAAAAGTCGTGGTAATGCCATAGCGAGGCAGGGTTTCCTTGAGCAAATTAAAGGTGCCTCCGTAGATGGTAGAGGCTGCTACTACATGGTCGCCAGCATGCGCCAAAGCTAGAACGGTATAGGTAAGGGCCGCCATACCAGAAGCTGTCGCTAGTGCTCCGACTCCACCCTCCAAAGCCGCAATCCGCTCCTCAAAAGCAGACAGGGTCGGATTGGTAATCCGAGTGTAGATATTGCCCGGCTTGCGTAGGGCAAAGAGATCTTCACCCTCCTGAGTATCGTCAAACACATAGGAAGTTGTTTGGTAAATAGGCAGAGCCCGTGACTTGGTTGTCGGGTCTACTGTCTGTCCGGCATGAAGCTGCAGGGTTTCAAATTTAAATTCACGTGTCATAAGGTCACCTCACTATAGTTATGTGATAAGTCTACCACTAAACGTCTCGCTTGACTAATAGAATTTCTTTATCAAAAGAAATAAAGAGAAGCTATATCTTATAGCTTCTCAGTTATAATCTCAAAAGTCTCCTGATTGCTGGGCCAGTACAACTGCGACGAAACCTTGTCTAAAGCTACCCACTGAGCTCCTACATGCTCATCTGAAAGCTGGATGTCCTTCTGTTCTGTCAGAACTAGAAAGAGATTTTTGTGGATGGACAGATTTTCATCAATCTTTACCGTAAAATCTCCAAGACCCGTCAGACTTGAACAAGCTAAGAGCAAGCCGGTCTCCTCTTTTATTTCACGAAGGCAGGCCTCTTCTGGACTCTCGCCACTCTCAATCCCACCAGTAATGGGCTGCCAAAAGGAAACTTTCTCATCCTCAACTTTCAAGAGCAAGATTTCTCGATCCTCTGGATGATAGATCCAGGCTTCAATCGACTGTCTCATCATGATTTTTTCTCAATCGGTGCTATGCTGGCCAGCACTTTCTTCAGACCGACTTCTGGGAAATTAATCTTGAGCTCTTGGCTGTTGCCGCTGCCAGAGACTGCCAGAACTGTCCCATCGCCCCATTTCTTATGGTGGGCAATATCTCCGATAGCCCAAGCAACTTCTGGCTTAGATGGCTGGCTCTGACTGCTCTTTCCAAAAGGCAGACTGCCTGTAGAAATGGAACTAGGAGCCGCCTGACGCTTCCGCTCTTGCATGGCTTGAGCCAGGCTCATTCCCTGACCGAACTTTCTAGTGTCGCTATTGGTGTAACTGACCTTATAGGGACTGTTTTCCGGCCGAGCCAAGCCTTGATAGTCAAGTAGGGCTGAGCTGATTTCTCTCAAAAAGCGAGTAGGCTGATTATAGTTGGTTTTACCATAAAGCATACGGGAATTGGCGTTGGTCAGATAGAGAATCTTCTCTGCTCGGGTGATGCCAACGTAGGCAAGACGCCGCTCCTCTTCTAGCTCATCCTCATCTTCAGATGCCCGGCTCAGAGGGAAGACATTTTCCTCCATACCAACCAGAAAGACGACCGGAAATTCCAATCCCTTGGCCGCGTGGAGGGTCATCAGAGTCACTTCGGAACTCTCCGTATCTCCGTCATCTGTGTCTGCAATCAAGGCTAAGTCATTGAGAAAACGACTGAGCTTATCCAGACCAGACTCATCAGCAGGATTGTCTGGACTTTCGTCAAAGTTCTTAGTCACAGACAGGAATTCTTCGATATTTTCAATCCGTGCTTGGCTTTCCAAGGTCGCCTGGGCTACCAAGGCTGTAGCATACCCTGTCTTTTCCAATACAGCTTCTACCAGCTCCGTCACTGTAAAGTCGTCCAAACGCTCCCGCAAATCCAGAAGCATATTGGCAAAATCATAGACCGCCTGAGCTGCCTTGCCCTTGACCGGTGACAGCAGGATATTGGCCGATGCATCCAGTAGAGAGATTTCCTGGCTGGACGCAAAATCCCGAATTTTCTCCACCGTTCCTGGACCGACACCACGCTTGGGCTCATTGACCACTCGCTCATAGCTGATATTATCGCTAGGATTGGCGATGAGATTGAGGTAAGAAATAACATCTCGGATTTCCTTGCGGCTGTAGAACTTGGTTCCACCGACCATGGTATAGGGAATATTGGCCTTGAGCAGGGCTTCTTCCACTGTCCGGGACTGAGCATTGGTCCGGTAAAGGACTGCAAAATCCTTATGACTGTATCCTTCTCGACTCAGCTGATCAATAGTCCGGGCGACAAAGAGAGCCTCGTCCTGCTCGTCATTAGCCCGATAGTAGACAATTTCCTCACCGTCTTCGTTTTGAGTCCAGAGATTTTTAGGACGGCGGTTTCGGTTGTTTCGGATGACTTCATTAGCTGCCTGAAGGATGGTTTTGGTGGAACGATAATTTTCCTCCAGCAGGACTACCTTAGCTTCTGGATAATCCTTTTCAAAGTCCAGGATATTCTGCATATCGGCTCCCCTCCAGCCATAGATAGACTGGTCAGCGTCTCCGACCACGCAGATATTCTTAAAGCGGGAAGCCAAGAGCTTGACCAGCTGATACTGGGCATGGTTAGTATCCTGATACTCGTCCACATGGATATACTGGTAACGTTGCTGGTAGTAGGTCAGAACGTCAGGATTTTGGTCAAAAAGCCGCAGAGTCAGCATAATCAAATCGTCAAAATCCATAGCCTCAGACTGGCGCAATTCCTTTTGATAGGCTGTGTAACACTTGGCCACAATCTCTGTATACATATCACCAGCTAGATTCGCATAGGCCACCTCATCAATCAGGTCGTTCTTAGCATTGGAAATAGTACCCAGAATGGCGCGCTCATTCCACTTTTTAGGGTCCAGATTGAGATTTTTAAGAATTCGCTTCATCAGAGTCCGCTGTTCACCCGGATCAACGATGGTGAAGTTGCGGTTGTAGCCAATATGATCTGCTTCTCGCCGCAAAATTCGCACACACATGGAGTGGAAGGTAGCGATTAAGCAATCTTGGGCCTCCGTTTTGAGTTTTTCAGCCCTTTCTCTCATCTCCCGCGCCGCCTTATTGGTAAAGGTAATGGCAAGGATATTCCAAGGATTAATCTCCTTTTCATCAATCAAATAGGCTATGCGGTGGGTCAGGACACGGGTCTTACCCGAACCAGCTCCCGCCATTATCAGTAAAGGCCCTTCTGTTGTTTGAACCGCCTCAGCCTGACGGTCATTCATACCGTTTAATAAAGGATGCATTTTTCTTCCTCTTTCAAAGTCAATGCTACTATTATAACAAAAATCCTGATGAAGCTAAACCAGAAAGAAGAGGAATTCCTGATTTTAGATTAGATTTTCGACAAAGTCATCTAAGGCCCCCCTAAGCCCGACGGAAATTGAAAATCAGGTCTATTTTTGCTATAATATGCCCATATGAGACTTAGAGCATCTGTCCATAGATGACATTTTTTCGCAAGTCTCTTTTCCATTCTGCTGCCCCACTAGAAAGAAAGGCTTTCATGAAAAATCCTAGTAACAATCTGAAGCTAGCGGAGAGAGGAGCCATCCTTTCCATTGCTACCTATCTGATTCTATCTGCGGTCAAGATTATCGCAGGCTCGACCCTCCAGTCCTCCAGTCTGACGGCCGATGGCTTCAACAATGTATCTGATATCGTGGCTAATATCGCCGTTTTAATAGGCCTGCGTATGGCCAGAAAACCAGCCGACCGTGACCATCGTTTCGGCCATTGGAAGATAGAAGATCTGGCCAGTCTCATCACATCTTTTATCATGTTTTTCGTTGGATTTGATGTCTTGATTGAGACCATTCAGAAGATTATCTCCAACCAAGAGACTAAGATTGACCCAGTTGGTGCCGTGGTCGGAATCATCTCAGCTATCATCATGTTGGGTGTTTATTTTTACAATAAAACACTGGCTAAGAAAGCTCATTCCAAGGCTCTGGATGCTACAGCCAAGGACAATCTGTCTGACGCAGTTACATCCATTGGCACCTCGGTCGCTATCATTGCCAGCGCCTTTAACTTTCCAATAGTTGATAAGCTGGCAGCCATTATCATTACCTTCTTCATTCTCAAGACGGCCTATGATATCTTTATGGAATCTTCCTTCAGCCTGTCCGACGGATTTGATGAAAGCCTGCTGCAGGACTACAAGCAAGCTATCCTGGAAATTCCTAAAATCACTCAGGTCAAGTCCCAGCGGGGTAGGACCTATGGCAGTAATATCTATCTGGATATTATCTTGGAAATGAACCCAGATTTATCTGTTTTTGAAAGCCATGAGATTGCGGACCAAGTTGAGGATATGTTGATGGAGCGCTTCGGGGTCTTTGACATTGACATTCATATCGAGCCCGCTCCCATTCCTGAAGATGAGAGATTGGAAAATCTTTATCCAAACCTACTCATGCGTGAGCAGCTCGTGGAGCAAGGCAGCCAACTGGATACGCTTCTGTCCGCCGAATTTCTCTATATTTGCCAAGATGGCCGACAACTGAACAAAGCTGAGTTTCAGGCAGAAAGAGCCTCAAAAACATCTATCAAAAACTTTGAACTGCTTTCTGTCAGCCAGAAAACCAAGCTCATCCGCTATGAAATGGACGGTGTCATCCATACCAGCCTCTGGCGCCGCCACGAAGTATGGCAAAAAATCTTTCACCAAGAGACACGAAAAAACAACTAGACAGGCAGTCTGGTTGTTTTTTATGGTTATATCTCATCATATCTTTTACTTGTTTTTACAACTGCATCTCTAACTGCAGTAGACCACTGTCCTTTAATGGCTCCATCCAAAGTATCGTTAATGCCTTTCAAAGCTGATTTGCCTTCCTTAGCAATTTCGCTAATCTTTTTCTCAGCATTGGACTTTATAATATCACGTTTCTTCAGAGCTTGAGGAGCATAGACATTTTTAATCAAATTTTTTTCAATTTGTTTTTTTATCTCATTAAGACGAGCACTTAAATCATCTAAAGTTCCTTTTGTAAATACATCTGTAATTGTATCTATTGTTGTTCTTGCCATGCTGTATCACTTTCTTTCTATTTCTTCTTTTGATTATTTTCCTCTACAGCTATTCTCCGGCGTAAGTATGCCTCTTCCAACTGCTCATCTAGATATCTCCTCTTCTGCCGAAAATTTTCTTCTTCTTTTAAAACTTCTAACTCAAGAGTTCTTTGTGCTTGGACCAATACTTCTTCCGACATTATTTGATAAGATTCCATTTCTCTATTGAGAATCCTATAAAATTCCTGATCAGCATCTATAGTTTTTAAATAATACAAAGTTTCTTTATATTTTTCATCAAGAAGCTCTTTGACTGCACGCCAAGCTGTTTGAAAATAATCATCTCTCTTCTTAAACTCTTTTAACTTTGTACGGTGAAAATCTTCTAATTCATCAAGTTCTTGCTTTTTATTTTCAACTTCACGTTGTGCTAATTCAAACTTCTCCATTGATTGAACTCCCCTGCTAAAGCTGTGTCTTCCTCAAGTTTTTTATTGATTCCGGATGTAATTTGCTCTTTTAATCGAGCCATTTCGTCCAATAACTGGCTAGCTTGTTGAACCTTTTTTTCCAATGAACCCTCAACATCTCCGACAATGCTATCATTTGTTACACCGCCATCTGCAAAAGCCTCCTCTATCTCATAAGGGCTAAGACTGCTAACCATGAACGGCGACTTAGTAGTTTCAAAGAGAGCCTCAGCCTCCTCTACTCCTTTTTGCTTTTCAATCTTAATCTGATCAAGTGTTTGCTGTGCAGAACTTACTAAAGATTCTGCAGCAATCGTAGCTTGCTCACTGTCCAGAAAAATCTGCTCATTAGAACTCAAACCTCCACCGCTTTCGGTTAGCAGAGACTTCAATCCATAGTAGCGCATCATTCTGGCTTTCGTTTCTAAGAGGAGAATATTCCTGTTCCCTCGTGCATTATTTGTTACAATATTTCCATTTTCATCAATAAGCTGACCTTTATCATTGAATTGCCAAGTTTTGTAACTATGATATTTGTCACCCAAACTATAGATTTTATCAGCCTTTTTTTTCCAAGACAGGGACTTATCCTGCAATATTCCAATTGCTTCATCAATAAACCTAGCATCCGTCACATTGACATAGATGGCTACCCCAGTTTTATTACCCAAAATATTTCCCAGAATCAAATCATTGGGATTACGAAAATTACGAAATTGCTCTGGATGAGCCTGCATATAGGCTATTTCTTCTTCTGAAAGAATATTATGAATATCTGGGTCGTTAAAGCCAACATTATTCCACCCCATTTTTAAGGCCGTATAAAGAGCCATAGACTCTCCCAAAGAATGACCATTCGTTGTTATAATAGCATTGGGATTCTCTTGACGAACCTTTTTTTCTACTCGCTGGGCAAACTCTACTGCAGTCTTTGATTGAACTGGAACAATATTTTCTGTAAATTCTTTTTGAACTGCATTTTTAAAGTCCCCCTCCATTATACGCTTAATTACTCCATAACCAGAAGGAACACCTACCATCATCGTATCAGTAAAACCCATACCTAGATTTTCAAGGTCGTTCAGAATATCTTTTTTTCTCCAAAATTGGTTCCAACATAAGAAACCACTACCTGACTGTAATCTACGTTTCCTTGATCATCAACAGGAGCAACAGCCATTGCTTGCATACTGTTTTCCGTTGGTTCAGCAGAGTTCCCAATAGCATCAATGACTTGAAACTGACGATTTCCTACTTCAATCAAACTGCCTTTATATAATTGTTCTTTCGAACTATTTTCTTTCGGATCAAGTTTATAAGCTTTTTGCGCAATCTCATTATAATCTTTGTCTGTTAAATAATCCATTTACTTTTCCTCATAATATATCACTTCAATCCCATCAAGACTGGTCAATTCCGTAGAATTTTTCTTTTTTATTAGATGAAAATCACTCGGATCATAATCAACAGAATATCTTTCACTATCATCGTTAAATATGATTGGTTTTATGTAACTATCATCATTGACAATGACGCTTATTGAATCTGCTATCCCAAATCCTCCTCTGTGAAATTTATCAAACTTAATTTTTTTCACATCTTCATAATGATTTACCAGGTACAAAGCAATTTGCTCTTCTTCTTTACGAAGTTTCTTTTTTTCCTCTATTGTCAATGCAACCACCTCCTTCTGTCCGTTTTTTTTCTGTTGACTACATGCACTGAGAGTTCCCAACCCTAAAAATCCAATAAATACTATCAAAAGTAATTTAAGTATTTTCATAAATATTCCCTTCCTTTATAGAGCATAAAATCTTCAACTATACTAATACAACCATAGTACATTATAGCAAAAAAATTATAAAACTAGCAAGCGTTTACATTTTTTGCAATCCCTTTAATATAAATCAAAATAAAAGCTATTCATAAAAAATTTGAACTCCTCTCTATCAGCCAGAAAACCAAGCTCATCCGCTATGAAATGGACGGTGTTATCCATACCAGCCTCTGGCGCCGCCACGAAGTATGGCAAAACATCTTTCACCAAGAGACACGAAAAAACAACTAGACAGGCTGTCTGGTTGTTTTTTGTAAACAGTAATTTTCTTTCTAAAAAGATTTTTTTTAAAAAAAAGCAACTGTGGGTTACTTTGTTTCGATAAATCCGAATTTACTCAGCGGTGAGAGCCGGAACTCCACCACTCCCTTGATTTGACTGGCTTTGATGAGCCCAAATTCTCGGCTGTCCTTCGTATTTTCACGTCGGTCATTAAGAATCAGATAAGAATCTTTAGTAATTTTATCAGACTTTGAGTCTTTTAAATCCATAACAGAGAAATCATGAGTATAGTAACCCGAACTTCCTGCTGAAGCCAAATATTTCTCGCGCATTTTCTCAATGTATTCTTCCGACATGACCTGGCCGTTCAGGTAAAGGAGATCATCCATATAGGTTACCTGATCTTTTTCCTGGGCAATGACCCGGCCGACATAGTCTTTGCCGTCCACTTCATAGAGAACAAAGTCTCCACGCTTGATGTCTTGCTTTCTCGTCGCCAAGACCAAGTCATTCTTTGCCAAGTAAGCATTGCTGTCTTGATCAGTTATCCGATAAGGCGTATAAATAAAAACTCTCAGCCCTATAATGATAGCTGCCAGTACTGAAAAAATAATGATATTTCTTAATAAATCTCTCTTTAACATCTGTCTCTCCCATCTCTTTTATACCATTATATCATTTTTAGACAAAATAGACAAAGGGACAATCTTATTTCAAAAATCAAAACACTGGCGTGTCCTCCTTCTCAAGCAAGATAATGGCCATCACTTCGACAAGAGAAAAAAACCGATGATTTTTCAATCAACGGTTCTTTTTATTGTCTTAGATTAACGTACTGTACGGATACGCATTGTGTTGGTACGAACTGCTTCACCAAGCGGCACACCAGCAACGATAACGATATCATCACCAGATTCAACTAAGCCTTGCTCAACCGCAATCTTTTCAGCGATGTCAAACATATCATCTGTGTTAGATGGAGTGTTTGTAGTCACTGGAATTACACCCCAGTTCAGCATAAGACCGCGTTGAGTCAATTCGTCAAAAGTGATAGCCAAGATATCAGCATTTGGACGGTATTTAGAAATCAAGCGAGCTGTGTGACCAGTCTTAGTAAGGGTAACTACCAACTTAATATCCATTGAGTTTGTAGCATCTTTAACTGCTGAAGCCATAACTTCAGTCTTAGAGTTACGCTCAAAGTTATCAGTTGTCAAGCGACCATATTCGTTAAGAAGGGTTTGAGCATTCTTATCGATAGTAGCCATTGTTGTTACTGACTCAAGTGGGTATTTACCATTTGCAGACTCGCCTGAAAGCATAGTTGCATCAGTTCCGTCGATAACAGCGTTAAATACGTCTGATACTTCTGAACGAGTTGCACGTGGTTTTTCAGTCATTGTTTCAAGCATGTTTGTTGCTGTGATAACAACTTTACCAGCTGCGTTCACTTTAGTGATGATCATTTTTTGGTAAACTGGAACCATTTCGAATGGTACTTCGATACCCATGTCACCACGGGCAATCATGATACCATCAGCAGCTTCAATGATTTCGTCCAAGTTATCAATACCTTGTTGGTTTTCGATTTTTGCAAACAATTGAACATGGCCATTACCAGTTTCTTCACAGATTGCACGAACTTCGTTGACGTCTTTTGCAGTACGTACAAATGAAATCGCGATGAAGTTGATTCCTTGCTCAAGACCAAAGCGGATATCGTCATTGTCACGCTCAGCAAGCGCTGGGAAAGGAATCTTAGTGTTAGGGATGTTCACACCTTTTTGCTTAGCAATGATGCCGTCGTTTTCAACTTCTACTTCAAATTCACGAGTAGCATCGTCTTTAGCGATAACACGAAGACCAAGTTTACCATCATCAACCAATACTTGACGGCCAACTTCAACATCATCGTAGATGTCCAATCCACCAGCAACGTTCAAAGCAATTACTTCACGAGTAGATTTGATACCTTGCTTAGTAGCAACACGGATTTTTTCACCAGTCTTGTATGAATACTCTTTTGCATCGCCTTCGAACAATTCTGTACGAATTTCTGGTCCTTTTGTATCAAGAAGGAAACCAACTTTTTGGCCGGCAATTTCTTCTGCACGCTTAACAGTTGCCATGCGTTCTCCTTGCTCAGCATGGTCACCGTGTGAGAAGTTGAAACGGAATGTGTTTGCGCCAGCTTCAATCAGCTTAGCAATGTTTTGAGCTGATGCTTCAACATCCAGCTTTTCTCCCCAATATCCGTCATCACCGAATTTTTTACCACCGCGGATTTCTACCGCAGGACCTAATGTTGCAACGATTTTTACACGTTTATTCATGATTGTATGAAACTCCTTCTTCTATTTGGCCTCTTGGCCTGAATAACAAATAATAATTAAATATTGATGCTGCGGTTCAAATCAGCCAAGTCCAGGTCAGCCTTGTGCGGATTATTGACGACAATTTTTCCTTCAGCAGTCAAGCTAAAGAGTGCTCCTTCTTCAGCAGTTCCCAGAATTGGGCTTTCAACCATCTGCTCATTGCGGATTCCAACAGCAACTCCGCCGATACCTTCTTTAAGCAGTTTAACAGCATGTGCTCCCATACGAGATGCAAGAACACGGTCACGCGCAGTCGGTGAGCCTCCACGCTGGATATGTCCGAGCTCTGTGACACGCAAATCGCTCATATCTCCAGCTTCTTTCAGCTTTTCAGCAAATTCATCCGCTGACATGACACCCTCAGCCAAGACGATGATGTTGTGCTTCTTACCCTTGGCATAGCCACTCTTAATGCTTTCAACAACTTCTTCGATCTTGAAACCTTCTTCAGGAACGATGATTTCATCCGCACCAGATGCAATACCTGCCCAAAGAGCAATATCACCAGCATTACGGCCCATTACTTCGATAACGAAAGTACGGCGGTGACTGGATGAGGTATCCCGAATCTTGTCAATCGCATCCATAGCTGTAGTAACAGCAGTATCAAAACCGATAGTGAAGTCTGTTCCGACGATATCATTGTCAATGGTTCCTGGAACACCGACAGCTGGGAAGCCATGCTCTGTCAAGCGCATCGCACCGTGGTAAGATCCATCACCACCGATAACAACGACACCTTCGATTCCATGTTTTTTAAGTTGCTCAATCCCTTTCAGTTGCCCTTCAACTTGGGCAAACTCAGGATAACGAGCAGAGTGAAGGAAGGTTCCACCGCGAGAAATAATGTCACCAACTGATGTTGCATCAAGTGGGTAAATCTCGCCAGCAACCATTCCAGCGTAACCATCATAAATACCGTAGACTTCCATTCCTTCGGAAATTGCTTTACGAACAACCGCACGGATGGCAGCATTCATACCAGGGGCATCACCACCACTAGTCAAAACAGCAATACGTTTCATTTCGCTTTTTGCTCCTTTTTCTTTTTAACATTCTTATAGATTATACCACAATCATCATGAAAATTCTCTTATTTTCCATATTTTTTAACGAAAAATCGTTTTCATAGTATAATTCTTCAATTCCTCTTGCAGCTGCTCCGATTTCTCCACTCGGAAATGAGGTGCAGACATAGTTCGCTTCTCATCTTCATAGCGCAGGACAACCGGAATATTGCCGGGGTATTTCTGTAAAATCTGAGATATTTCCCGATCATGTTCATGTCCAGCAAGTTTTATCCAGAAGCGTTCTGTAGTGGCTTCTTCTATATCTGACAAGACCAACTGTAAACGGCCATCCCGCTCCTGCACCTTGCCGGTCAAGTAGTAAATACCCTTCTCCTTAATGCGTTCACCCAGCTGTCTATAAGTATCAGGAAAGAGGGTAACATCCAGTTTTTTCTTGGTATCTGAAACCAGCAAGAAGGCCATATTCTCGCCCTTTTTAGTCCGGATAGTCTTGATAGTCTGAACCTCAGCCAGAATCCTAGCTCTGCTATTTTCCGTCAAATCACTAATCCAGCTAAAGGGCTGGTCCGCTTCTTTGGCCAGTTTAACCAAGGGGTGATCGCTAAGCCCCACACCGATAATGCTCTGTTCCAGCTCAAACTTTTCAGTATCGCTAAAATCCTGAGCCTCTGTCCAAGAATAGGTCGTATCCGCAAAGAGACTGCCCAACTCATCCGAAAATACAAATAGATTAGGCAGATTGGTTAGAATTTTTTGGCGATTTTTCTCAAAACTGTCAAAGAGACCCAGCTGAATCAAAGAGGTCAGCAGCGGAATCTTATGGTAATTCTGAGGCAGGCGCAGAATAAAGTCTTCCACCCCAGTAAAGGCAGCATTTTGACGCTCTTCAATAATCCAGTAAGCCAAATCCTTAGGCAGACCTTTAATATTTTTCAGACCCAAAAAAATCTTCTTATCCTGAAACTTATCGTGGTAGGGAATATTATTAATACTGAGGGGTGCTGTTTCAAAGTCAAAACTCAGGGCATCGGTGATATAGTCACTGCTTGAATAATTGAGCATGACATCAAAGAAAACATCTGGATAGTGAGCCTTGAAGTAAGCCAACTGGAAGGCCAGAGCTGAGTAGGCATAGGCGTGGCTGCGGTTGAAGCCATAACCAGCAAACTTCTCCATAATAGCAAAGACTTCCTTGGCTTTAGATTCCGAATGCCCTAGCTTGAGAGCACCTGCAACAAAGTCCTCCTGCATGAGGTGCATTTCAGCAGCACTTTTCTTACCCATTGCCCTTCGTAAAATATCAGCTTTCCCCAGACTAAAGCCACCAAAGCGCTGGGCCACCTGCATGACCTGCTCTTGGTAGAGCATGATACCGTAAGTCGGAGCTAGAATATCAGCCAAACTTTCATCAATTAACTCCACCTGCTCCAGCCCATGCTTTCTCTTGACAAAATTGTCAATATAATCACTGGCTCCAGGACGATTGAGAGAGGTTGTGGCTACTACTTCCTCAAAGCAAATCGGCTGAACACGCTTGAGCAGGCTGATAGCCCCCGGCTGCTCAAACTGGAAAATCCCCTTGGTCTGGCCCGCAGCAAAGAGTTTCAAAGTAGCTGGATCCTCCAAGTCAATCTCTGCAATCTCAATATCTACCTTATATTTTTCCAGGGTTGCTTCTTTCATCCGCTGGACAAAGGTTAGATTGCGCAAGCCCAAAAAGTCCATCTTGAGCAGACCGTTGCTCTCCACACCGTGGGCATCATACTGAGTGATATACATGTCCTCACCGTATTTGAGCGGTATCTGGTCTGTCAGGTCATTGTCACTCATCACAACGCCGGCTGCGTGGATAGAAGTCTGACGGGGATGACCTTCGATTTTTTTAGCAATATCAAAGGCCTTTTGATATTCCAGCTTACTATTGATAATCTGACGAAAGGCCATATTTTTCTCATAAGCAGAGGTCAGACTATCGCCGAAGCGAATTTTCTTGGTGATATTGGTCAGCTCATACTCTGGCAGACCGAAGCGCTTGAAAACATCGCGAATGGCCTGCTTGGCTCCGAAGGTCGAGTAGGTCACAATCTGAGCCGCATGCATGCTGCCATAGCGGTCACGAACATAGCGGATAAACTCCGGCCGGTAAACATCAGGAATATCGATATCAATATCGGGCATGGTATAGCGCTCTAGATTTAGAAAGCGCTCAAAGAGCAGGTTATTCTTGACTGGGTCTATCCCAGTAATCTCCAAAGCATAGGCTACCAGACTGCCGACAGCTGATCCTCGGCCCATGCCCATATAATAGCCCTGACTGCGACCAAAGCGCAGCAAATCCCAGACGATGAGAAAGTAATCATCAAAGCCCATCTGATGAATGACATCCAGCTCCTGATCCAGCCGCTCCTGATAGAGAGCTCCTCTTAAGCCACGTTTTTTCAGACCAGCTTCTGAGCGCTCCCTTAGCTCTTCCACGGCTGGCCGCTCTCGATTAAAGCGTGGCAGTTTCAGCTCCCTATTGATATCATAGTGAACATCACGGACTAGCTTCTCAAGATTAGCCAGACTCTCTGGGAAAGTTTCCTTAAAAGCTCCTGCCAGAGCATCTGGTGCTAGCAAAAACTCATGATTGGGGAGGCTGCCAATCTCCCGCAGGCTGGCATTTTCTCGAATAGCCCGGAGCATCTGCAAGGTCTCCAAATCCCCCGTGTCAAAATATCGGACGGTATGCAGGGGCAGGGTTGGCCGACCAAACTCCTGCTGGGGCGTTGCTGGAAAAACTCCAACATAAAAATCCAAACCCAAATTCAGATCTGCTACTCCGTCAAAAGCAGGAACAATTACAGCCAATCCCTTAAAGAGATGCTGGAAATCCTCCCAGTTTTTTTGTCCCATCATCTTGAGAGTCGAGACTTTCATCAGATTGCGATAGCCCTGACTGTCTAAGGCCAGCAGACGGAGATGAAGCTCCTGCTCTGCCTTGATCAGACTCAGCTCCAATCCTAAAAGCGGCTGTAGTCCCGCAGATTCAGCTTCCTCTAAGAAATGATAGGCTCCATAGAGATTGTCCACATCCATCATGCCCAGATGACTGTATCCTAACCCCTTGGCTTTCTGCACATATTTCTTTATCGGGATCAAGCTATCCATAAAACTGTAAACAGTCTTGGTATCAAGTTGTATCACCACATTTTTCTCCTTGAACATGCTTTGCTTCTTCTTATAACTATTATACCGCAATTCACTGAATGAGGGAAATAGGAGTTTGACTGAACAGAAAGATTCCATTCACCCTTTCCGGCTTTCTTTGCCATTTTCCTAAGGAAAAGGTATAATAATTGTAAATTGAAGAAAATAAAGGAGACATGTATGAATCAGTATCCTCTGGTCTATCTTGACCATGTCCATAAAAATTATGGCGACGCACCCGCCCTGTATGATGTGAGCTTAAACATCCAGCCCGGCAGAATCATCGGACTTCTAGGTCCTAATGGCAGCGGCAAGACAACTATTATCAAGCTTATCAATAGTCTCTTGCAGCCGACCTCTGGTCATATTTATCTCAAAGGCGTGGAACCTTCACCTGAGACCAAAAGAATCGTTTCCTATCTACCAGATACGACTTATCTAAGCGACAGCTCTAAAGTAATCGAAGCTGTAAAATATTTCCAAGATTTTTATGATAATTTTGACAGCGCGAAAGCCATGCAGCTTCTAAAGGATCTTCATATCGATCCTCAAGTGCGCATCGGAAGCCTTTCAAAAGGTAACAAAGAAAAAATGCAGCTCATTTTGGTCATGAGCCGCCATGCGGAACTCTATATCCTAGACGAGCCTATCGGTGGTGTGGATCCGGCTGCTCGTGACTATATCCTGCAGACCATTATCCAAAATCGCACGCCTCAGTCTTCTGTCATCATTTCCACCCACCTGATTGCGGATATCGAGCCAATCTTGGATGAAGTAATCCTGATTAACCAAGGTCAGATTCTTTTGCATGAAAATGCTAATCAGCTGCGTCAACAGTACAATCAATCCATTGATAATCTCTTCCGCAGCCAGTTTCGCTTTTATTAGGAGGTCTTCATTATATGTTTGGAAAACTGTTTAAATACGATTTTAAGTCTAATTACAAATGGTATTGTATCACCTTTGCCATTCTTCTCACTCTATCTATCTTGATGGGATTTATAACTGGCAGCAGCTTGAGACCTGAGGTCATGGAACGCTATAGTGACTACCCAATGGCTATTAGTGGTGTTATTGTCACTTTCTATCTACTATTTCTCTTGCTGTTTTCTGCATCTTGCGCAGTCTTTCTATCCAATACCATCATTATTATCCGTCGATTTTATAAAAATGTCTTTGGGAGAGAAGGCTACCTGACTTGGACCTTGCCGGTCACCCCGCATCAGATTCTTCTGTCCAAGCTTCTTTCCGCCTTTGTTTGGACCCTCTTGTGTATGCTGACCATGTTTATTAATGGTTTAGTCATCTTTGGCATTGCCCTCGCTATTACAGGCTATTCATTTAATGAAATTTTTAAATATATTGGTGAAATCCCAAATCTGTGGCTTTGGATTGTCAAATACGGCTTCCTTAATCTCCTTCAAATCCTTTCTGGTATCCTCTTCTTTTATCTAGCAATCTCAGTCGGACAGCTATTTAAGAAGAATCGGATTATGATGGCTGTACTCTTCGGATTTTTGATTTGGAGTGTTCTGGCGGTCCTGTCAATCTTCTTACCTAGTCTCTTCAATCCGTATGGCCTATTTGCTCCATACGATTATAGTTACTCCGCTACGGATTTTGAAATGATGCTAGACCTCTCTCTGATTATCCAAATTGTCTTTGAGCTCGTGAAAGTTTTTGGTTTCTATTTTACCATCTATTTCATCGTGAAAAAGAAGCTAAATCTTCAATAAGCAAAACGAGGTTGAAACAAAATGTTTCAACCTCGTTTATTTTTACTTCAGAATAATGGCTGCCACGATGGGGCTGACCAGAACGTACATGAGCCCAGTCACGCCAATCGCCAGTCCTGCCATAGCTCCTGCGACCTGACCGTATTTAAAGGCGGTTCCCGTTCCTACCGCATGGCCGGTTCCCCCTAAAGCTAGACCGATAGCTACTGGATCTGTGATTTTTAAGAGCTTAAGAAGCGTTGGCCCTAAAACACTGGTCAGAATGCCCGTCGCAACCACCACAACTAATGTCACAGTAGCAAGCCCTTGCAGCTTGTCTGTGATACCGACAGCCATGGCCGTTGTGACAGATTTCGGAAAAAGAGAAACAGCCAGAAAGAAATTCATGCCGAAAAACTTAGCCAACAGAGCAGTAAAGCTAGTATTGACTACAACCGCCGCAAAGGTCCCAATCAAAATACTGCGCGCATGGTGCTTCATCAAATGAAAAGTCTTGTAAAGCGGAATCCCCAAAGCAACCGTAGATGGCACAATTAGATTGTTTAAATAGGAGCCGCCGACATAGTAATCCTTGTAGGAAATACCAGATAGTTTCAAAAAAGCAATGACCAAAACTGCTGCAATCAGCAAAGGAGTTGTCAAGGGATGAGGAAATCTACGAAAAATCAATAGGCCGAACAGATAGGCCAAGATAGACAAGGCAAGGCCAAAGAGAGGGTTGCTCCATAAATCAGACATTGCTGGCGTCTCCTTCCTCATAATCTCCTTCAAAACGAGTCTTAATCAGCTGCACCACAACTGCAATCACGCAGACATTAAGCACAATTGCTCCTAAAACAATCAAAATAATCGGCAGCAGATAAGGTTCAATGACCTGAAATTTATCCATGATACCAACTGCAGGAGGCAGAAAAAGGATGGTCATATTTGCCAAGAGAAAATTGCCAACCATACTGATATGACGTAGGCGCAGGAGCTTGAACTGCAGAGCCAAAAACAGCAAGACTAAACCAATGATACTGCCTGGAACAGGCAGGTGGAAAACACTTGAAATCCCTTCTCCAACGA
This sequence comes from uncultured Streptococcus sp., assembly GCF_963456385.1. Lineage (GTDB taxonomy): Bacteria > Bacillota > Bacilli > Lactobacillales > Streptococcaceae > Streptococcus. The sequence goes on from NZ_CAUOLF010000005.1 coordinate 85,095, forward strand.
GGGAAATCATAAAAATAATCATCAACTGAACATATAATTTCATACCAAACCTCCATCACTTGTATATCCAGTTTACTCCTTTTCAGAAAAATATCAAGGTGCTCTCAGAAATTAAAACCTTTACATAAAAAATCAGCTTATAAAAATTCCCTCCATTGTCTGCAATAGAGGGTCTTTCTTTTTTAGCAGTCGTCAGAACAGCTTCGCTACCTAGACAGATGCTAGAGGGGTTGAATCATAAAGAAAATCATAAGCACAATCAGGGCAAGGCTTGCCAAAAGAACTAGGATTTTCTTTGCAAAGTGAGTTTCCCAGTAGCCTGACTTGCCAATCGATGTATTGGTGTCTCTGTAAAATTGCTGGCTCCCTCTGGGAAGAAGACTAACCAGCAAAATCAAGACAAAAGCTGCTACAATGGTAAGTGTAATCAATATTGTTTGCATTTTATTTCCTCAAGGCTCCAATCAATGTAAAAATCAAGCCAATCAAGATCATTAAGCCCAAGGCGATGACAAAAGCCTTGTTGAGATTTTCACCCAAGCTGGCCTTTTCTTTCTTGGGCTTGCCATGCTTAAGCTCATCTAACCGCCCCTCAATATCCTTATGAAATAAATCTTTTTTAGCCATGCTGACCTCCTAGTACGCTTTGGAGAGTCTCCTGATAAAGACTGACAGGCACATCGTTGGCATGTCGACCTTGAGCTTGCAAGGCTGACCGCATCTGCTCGACACCTGATAAGGCTTCTTCCAAAATTGATGCCAATTGAGCTGGCCGGCTGCTGTCGAAAATATGCTGCTGGGCAATGTAGTGCCTGTCATGAAGGGTCTGCTCAAAGCCTAGAATCAAAAGATTGTTCTCAAATGCCTTGCGCACTGCCTGCAGAACCTGTCCGCCGTGATTGATATCCAAATAAATGTCCGATTCCAAGTAGAGTTGCTCGATCTGCTTGAGACTGGCATTTTGATAAAGGACTACATTCTTATAGGACAGCATAGACAAGAGCTTAGGTGACATTTCCGTGAGGGCTGCAATGCGAAAGACTAGCTGAGGCAGGGACTGAACCAAGGTCTCTAAGCCTTCAATCTGATCCGAATGGGTCAGGATTAAGGCATCTTTTCTCAAGAAGTTGTCCCGTTTGAAATCATAATGATAGCCCAGATGCAGGAACTTCTGCTGCTGGTCAGCTGCAGCCAAACTCTTGGCCTTTTCATAGGTCGCTAAATCTGGAATGACGATGGTCTGCGTCCGTAGCTGACTATTTTCCAGAATCAGCTGCATATTGCCTGGCAACTCGTCATACAGAGGCTCCTGCCAGAAGAGAATATCCTGGCCAGCACGCCCTGTCAAGCTGTGGGAAACCAAGAAAGAGTAAGCCAGCGAATTAAAGAGAATGTGATCCAAGTCAAAGTCTAGCCGCTCTAAAAAGAAACGGATAAAATCCACTCGGCTTTTAAAAATTCGCAAGGGCTCTTGGTCCAAAGTCAGTATGATGTCACCAGTGGCGTGATTCTCCACGATGCGCTCCTGGCCGTCTGTGCTGTAATACGTCGTGTTGAAGGCTTCCTGAGCAGATTTATAGGCTGTTTTGGCAAAGCAGCGGCCTTGCTTATTATAGCGCTCACTCAGTCGCAGCTGGTCTTTTTTATCCAGCCAGTCTACCTGTTTGACCAGGCGCCCCTTAGCCTGACTGGCATAGTGAATCCGTGCTCTTTCCTCTCCCATATCACTGACACGCGCCGCCTGATGGTCGCCTGTGATTTCCCAGAAAGGCGGCACTGGCACTTGATTGAAAAAGAGCGGGTGGTCTACTCCCTCTTCATCCCCCAGAAAGTAAGTATAGGGGGAGATCATGTCGTCTGGCAAAAAGCCATTGGCCTCAATGACAATGGTCGGACAGTCATAGCCAGCTGCAAGGAGGGAATCATGCAGATCCTGGGTTTCCTGATTGTAATAATCAAAGAGCTGAATCATCTCTGACCTCCTTTAAAAGCTGGGACCAAGCCGCTTCAACCCGGTTGGTCAAATAATTCTCGGCCACTTGATAAGAGTGTTGGCTCATCTCCTGCTGGCGTCCTTGGCTAAATAGAGCTACTATTTTCTCCACAAAAGCAGCAATAATCTGATCCTCGACCTGATTGGAACTGACCGGCAGCAGATAGCCATTTTTACTATCATCAATAAAAGTCTGATTGCCATAGCGGACATCAAAGCCGATGAGGGGCAGACCCGAGCCAACTGCTTCCATGAGCGTTAAACCAAAGCCTTCACTGGTCGAAGCAGTCAGATAAAGCTCATAGCCTGCATAAATCTGACTCAGATCCGCATGCCCCTTGAGTCGAATGTAGTCCTGAGCTCCTGCTTCCTCAATCTTGCGACGCAGCTTATCCTCTTCGCCACCCTTACCGTAAATATCAAGAGTCAGTTCAGGCAGCTGGGCTTGGGCTTGGACAGTCGCTGCCACTAGCCAATCGATATGCTTTTCCGTAGCAAGACGCGAAGCCGTAATCATAGAGAAAGGCTTGCGAGGCTCTTGGGGATAAGTCAGCTGGTCAAGACTCCCCACTGGTATGGTGACAATCTTGGGCTGCTTGTCCGAGTAATGCTGGAACTGCTGCTCTAGAATCGTTTTCTGAGCCTCTGTTGCCACGATGAAGAAGTCCACCTTGTCAGCATTGGTAAACTGGTAGTCATAAAAATTGTTCCAGAGAATGTAGTCGTCGCTGCTGGCATTTTCACTGAAATGCTCCGCATGGACCACTACTCCCAGCTTAGCCTTCTGACTCTCCTCAAAGACAACCTGACCAATCCCTGTCTCCCTATCCAAGATGACAACATCGTCAGACTGTAGCTTTAGACACTGAAGGAAATAACGAACCAGCTCAGCCTTGGAATAGAAAATCCGATCTGGAAAGCGATAGAGCTCTTCCTGACCATCCTCTATCAGCATGTCATAAGCCACACTGCCGTCTTCATGGTAAAAACGGCGCTGGTAGAGAGTTGCGGCTTCATTGTGGGGTGCGAAGTACTCACTGGCATAGCGGACATAGGAGAAATAATCCTTGCGAATCAATCTCCCCCGCGACACATACTCTACATGCTCGACAAAGTCCTGGTCTTCCTGCCGCAGATAGCAAGTGATAAACTGATCATCCTGCGGATAGAAATAGCGGACAATCTTGCCCTCTCTCTCCGAGCGCTCCGGCTGACCTGCGACTTGAGCCAGCACCTGATCCAGCGTCACCGTCGTCGGTGCAATCTTGATATCGGTAAAGTAATTATAAAGCCAGATAACTTCCTCATCCAGAAAACCGATATTTTCCGTCAGATGCTGGATATTATCCGCTAAAATCATATCCATAAAGATAAACTTAGCCGGCTGCTGGATTCTGCGCAGAAGCTGGGCCCGATAAGCTTGGGCGTATTCCACACCGCTACTGGCCCAGCCGATGCCTAAGTTAATGTTATATACTGTCATATTCTCCTCGTCTTACGGGAAGTACATGATGACTTCTCCTTTAGGGTTGAGTGCCAATTCACTCATCAAAAGATTCTTGACAATCTGCTGCTTCATGCGCTCCTTCATATATTCAAAGCCATCGAATGCCTCTTGGTAGTATTCTACCAGAGGATTTTTCATAGAGAAATGCTGGCCGCTCAAAGCTGTCTTGAGTTGCTGCAGATAGTCCACCTGCTCGACCCAGTTCTCATCAATAGCCTTGAGAACGGACACCCGCTGAAAATGGGTAAAGAGCTTGTCAGACTTGAGATAGGCTTTCTTTGCCTGCAATTCCTGCTCGGCAATATCCTGCAAGAGCTCTGCAATTTTCTCCGGCGAATAAATATCGAAATCATAAGGAATACGCTCAGCATGATAGCTGAAATGGTCTAAGATAAAGCGATAGAGGTCAGCCCGCGTCCCATAGGACTGCTCATAGGCCGCCTGATGAATGACCTGACCGAGGACACGGCTGATTTCTTCGTCAATCCGCTCCTCAGCTTGAATCAGGCGATTGCGCTCAGCATAAGTAATCTCCCGCTGAATCTTCATACATTGGGCATATTCCAGCGTCATTCGACGGGACATCTTGGCGCTGCTTTCGCTAGCCCTCTGAGCCTTAGCCACCAAGTGTCTGAAACGACGCTGTCCCAGCTGGACTGGATGCTGCTGAACCTCTTCAGTAGAGTAGTCCTTGTAGAACTTCTTGAGCCAGTCTGGTCCCCACTTCCTGAGCAGGTCGTCCTCTAGCGAGATGAAAAACTTACTGATTCCCGGATCACCTTGGCGGCCGGAACGGCCACGAATCTGTAGGTCAATCCGCTGGTTCTCCATCCGCTCAGTACCAATCACCACGAGACCACCCAAATCTGCGACACCCGGTCCTAACTTTATATCCGTACCGCGGCCGGCCATGGATGTAGCCACCGTCACCGCACCTTTCTGCCCAGACTCAGCGATAATCTGCGCCTCACGCGCCGCATTGTTGGCATTGAGCAGGTTGTGGGCAATGCCTTCTCTCAGTAAGAGAGAAGAGTATATCTCCGACATCTCGACTGAGCCGGTAAAGATGAGAAGTGGATTGCCTTGAGCATGGTAGTGCTTGACCTCATCCAATGAAGCAAAGACTTTTTCTGGCAGGGTCTGGTAAAGCTGGTCTGGTAAATCCTGCCGAATAACTGGCTGGTTGGTCGGGATCTTGATGACAGACATGGAGTAAGTTTCCATAAACTCGCTCTCCACCACCTTGCCGGTCCCAGTCATACCAGAGATTTTCTGGAAGAGCCGGAAGAGATTCTGATAGGTGATGGAAGCCATGGCCCGTGTTTCCTCTGTCAGCTTGACATGCTCCTTAGCCTCAATAGCCTGGTGCTGGCCTCCCTGAAGTCGGGTCATTTCCAGCAGACGGCCGGTTGAGCGATCTAGAAGTACGACTTCTGCCTCTTTGTCGCCCTGTCGGACAACATAGTCCTTGTCTTTCTTGTAGAGCTTGTGGGCCCGCAAGGCTAGATTGAGGTGGCGGACCAACTCTTGATTTTCCTTGGAGAAAAGATGCTCCAAGTCAAGAAAAGACTCCGCCGCCAGAATACCTTTCGATGTCAGCCAGACTTCATTTTTCTCGTCATCGTAGTGATAATCCTCTTCTTCTTTCAAAGTCGTAATGAAGGTATCCATGATGGCATAGAAATTAGACTGGACTCGAGGGGCACCAGAGATAACCAGAGGCACCTGAGCGCTGTCTAAGAGGATGGAGTCAATCTCGTCTATGATGACATAGTTGAAAGGACTAAGATATTGGCTATCCTTATTCTCTGCTAGATTTTCAATCAGATAGTCAAAGCCCAAGGCACTATTGGTCGTATAGACAATATCCGCCTGGTAAATCAGCCGCTTCTGCTTGGGAGTCAAATTTTCAGCCTCATCAGCTACCACCGCTGCCTCAATAGTCAGACCCAGAAAACGATAGACCTGCCCCATTTCCTGAGCATCCCGCAGAGCCAGATAGGTATTGGTAGTCACCAGCATAGCTCCTTGTCCAGAAAGGGCATTGAGGTAGAGCGGCATGGTAGCTGTCAGGGTCTTACCCTCGCCTGTAGCCATCTCAGCGACATTGCCCTCATGGAGAACAATCGCCCCCATGACCTGCACATCGTAGGGAAACATGCCCAGCACCCGCTTGTCCGCTTCCCTCACCACAGCATAAGCCTCCGGCAGCAAGTCGTCTAAAGTTTCACCTGCGGCCAATCTCTCCTTAAATTCCTGTGTTTTCTTCCGCAGCACAGCGTCTGACAAGCCGGCCATTTCTGACTCAAAGCTCTTGACTTTGGCTAAGATTTTCTTTAAGCGCTGAATTTTAAAATGATTTTTAATCATCAGACTCCTCTATGATTTGGTCAATGTTTAGGCAATGAAACTCTAAGGACTCAACTCCTGCACTCAGCAGCTGAACCTTATAGCTATAGGCTTCGTTTGGGTAGGTAAAGATCATACTCTCCGAGCGCTCCACTTGATTGCTGATTTCTTTCTCATAACGGTCAAAAAAGATGATTTTCAGAAAGACGCTGGATTCAGGATAGGTGGTCATATCTCTAGACAGGCAATAGCGAGCTCCCTTTTTGAGCAAGGGGAGAGCAGGTACCTGCCGGTCTCGCTGATAGTTCCATTTGGAAGACCATTCATGGATGGTCTGGCCGGAGGCCATCAGTTTATTTTCAAAAAATACATGTGAAGGGGAATGAATGATAAGGGTAGTGCCATAAAGATAGGTAAAGTCAGTCATTTTGCCAGCTGCCGAAACCCCTCTCAGCTCTCCCCAGTAAACACCCTTTCTTTTTTGAATCTTCATTTCTTTCTCCCAAATTCCTTTTCCAATATCATTCGATAATAATTCATAAACCAAGACACAGACACAGCTAAGTCGTCATTATGGCGTCCAGGGACACCTCTGCTAATCAGCTTGGCCTCAGTCAGATGAAGAGCTGCCACCAGATCCTCATAGGCCGTCGGATCATAGTCCTCTTCTCTCATATAGGCGATACCAAAGGTCGTACGGCTGAAATCAGCCTTCTCAAACTTTCGCCAGTAACGTTGATTCAACTCCTCTACATGCTCCTGATCTTTGCCACCCGTGTGACGGTGAAGTACATCTAGAGCCGTCGGAAAGACCTCGGGCAGGCGTAAACGACCACGTTGGGCAATAGTTCCTAGATTTCCCAAGGGCTTGGACAAAACGATAGCTCGCGGACGAAACTCCGAACCGTAATAAACCGCACCGTAGGTCCCCATTGACATGCCCGATAGGATCAAATCCCGCTCGGTAAAGCCCAAAAAGTCCAAATGCTCTTGGATAATCTTATGAATACTGCTCTCCAGCTCCTGGCTGCCCAGATAAAACATACCACCATCCACGCGCGGATCAGAAAACAAGAGAAAAGGACAGCCCAAACTGCGCATCATCCCAAAGCCCTCAAAGCCTTCCGCCCGACGGTAACCAGAGAAATAAACAGCCAAAGGCGGCTTCAAATCACCCGGATAAAAGAAGTAATTGATTTCCTGACGGTGGCTATCGCGAAAAATCTTCCCACCCAGAACATACTTGCCAAACTCAAAGCGGGTCAGGCGCTGATGCAGAGCACCGACCTGAATCCGTCCCTCACCTCTAGCCTCCAGACTGACGCCCAGATAGGAAGTAAAATCATTGTCCAGAACCATGGATTCCCGCATGTCCTCTTCTGCGAAAATAGTCTCGCGAGCAATATCTGCAGTCGAACCTTCTTGGATATTATAGAGCCGCAGCCGCAGCTCACAGTTTCCTTCCTTTTCATACTCAAGCCAGAGCTCAACTGGATTGAAGGCATTGGCCACGACATTGTATTTCCAAGAGAGGACAGGCTGAAAGTCCTGACCAAAGTCACCTTCCAGCTCTAGATTTTCATAGCCATTATAGCAAATCTTGCCCCGAAATCCGGGACTGACCACCATATCAAGTGGGGTCATCTTATCGCCATACTGGCCGGAAAAGAGAGCCTTAGACAGCTTGCGGAGCAGGTCAGCTCGATCGCTCATATCCGTTGGCTGAGCACAGTGACGCTTAAGGAAGTACTCAATATCCGCTTCCTGGGTTTCCTGTTCCTGATCATAGAAAACTGTATAAGGGATAATCTTGGACTCAATCATAAACAAATCTGGAATCCGACGCAAATCGTCCACCAGAATCGCATCAAACTTGCCAATCTTATCCATCTCCATGACCTTTTTGATGGCTAGATTGGAGTTAGGAAAGAAATAATACCAGTTCATATTGTCTGGAATGGTAAGCTCCTTGCTCCAGTCGCTTGAGCCAATCTGTAAGATTTTCAGCTTATTTTGCATTCTCAGCCTCCTTGAGCCACTGCTCCCAACGGCCAATCAGCTCCAGACCAGTATTATGATGGATTTTTTCAATGGAATAAATCAGGGCCTGATTCCAATTTTTCAAACCTTCCAAGTAATAATCTGCAGCAGTCGGAACATCAGAGATAGAATCCAAGATATAGCCATTTTGCAGATGGGTCACATAGTCCGAGCCCACCAGATTGATCTGCGGAATCCCGGCAGAAATCCCAGCAATCTGCGTATAGAGATTGGGCTGCTCACTCAGGTCAATGATTAACCGCGTATCATCCAGCTCCTGAATCAAGCTAAGCTCGTCCGTGATATTCTTAATGGTAAAACGAAGATCCTGCTCCTGATTTTCCAGCAGGGCATTCTCAGCCTGCTCACTGCGGCGGTAGTTCTTGACAAATTCATACCGATTCAGATATTCATCAATAACCTCCTGCACCTTGTTCTCCACCTTTTGGATTCCTTCCTGCCAAGCATTGTAGACACCGATAGTCAGCTCTGTATCCGGATGCTTGGCCACATAGTGGAGAACCTTGAAAAAGGCATAGTCATTAAGCCCTTCTTCCAGATTAACCTGATAAAAAATCTTGGATTCACGACGACGCTGGCTCTTGCCCAGCTGCAGACGAGTATCAAAAGGCGATAGGTAATGCACCTTCTGAGCCTGCCCAGGCAGGTAGCGCTGAATAGCCTTCTTGAAATCCATACGATCAGTCAAGACTAAATCTGCCTGCTGCAAATCTGCTTCTAGAGCTGACCAATCCACTGTATGATTGCGCTCATGGAAAAAACTGAGAATGATTTGAACATTCTTGGGCAATAAGCGCAAAATAGCTTGAGTGTATAAGGGATGCGCTGCCAGGACGAAGCGGCTGTCCGCTCCTGCATTGCGCTCGATATAATGGCCTAATTTCTCCAAGATCAAATCCGGCATGTGGTCATACTCCAGCTTATCAAAGTCCAGTAAGTAAGCCGGATTGACCTCTACTCGGCTATCGTCAGGCTTGAGATGCTCACGAATCCGCCAGTCACCATCCGGCTGTAGGTAGTCCTGATACAGGGGCTGACCTTCTTCATAATAGGTGATACTGGAGACAAAGCCCCGATCATCAAAGATATAAAACTTCTCCAGCTGGTCATTCGTGAAAAACTTGATGAAGCTGATAAAGCCTTCTACTCCAAACTCGACATGGGCATAGAGCTGTCCCTGCCTACGGACCATGATTAGAAAGGGCGTATAGACAAACTCACAGTCTGGCTCCCAGTCCAGATCCTTGATTTGCAAGACCTGCATTTCTTTAGACTGGATCCCCTGAATCTCATCAAAGACCGAGTAATAGTCGGTCTCAAAAATATCCTGCCGATGCAAGAGATAGCGGGCATGTGGCATATAAGCTGGCAAAAGCAGCTGGACTGGCAGATTTTCACTTTGAAAAATCCGAATCTGATGAATTGAGTCATCAAACTCCAGTCGCTGCATGGAGCGGTACCAAGGGACAATATCCCGGTGCCAAACCCGATTCCCACTGCCACTCCATGAAGGAATAAAGTAATACATAGTTTCTCCTATAACAATGAACGATAACGGTCATTAAGCGTCAAGGCATCCACCTCGTCCTTAATAGAAAAGACCATCCCGATAAAAATCATAAAAATCCCCGGAATCATACTGAGCCGCAGATAGCGAATGTCCAGAAGTACCACTATCATAGGCAGGCCAGAAATCAGGATAAGATAGAAAGCCCCCACTAGTGCAAAATAGGTCACTAAACCATTGATATAGCGGCGGGTTGCTCCTCCCGGATAAACATTTTCAATATACTCTCCACTCTTTTGCATCCGCTCAGCAATCTGGTCGCCGCTGATATTGATAAAGGCGAAGGCCAGTGCCAGGATGAAAATGGTCATCAGATAGAGGATAAACCAAGCTGGACTTCCCATAGACAGCGCTTCTATCCACTGCTCAATCAGCTGATTGTCCGGCTGGAGAAAATGGATAATCAAAAGGAAATACTGGGGAATGCTGACCAAGGTCATCGCATACATGATGGGCATTCCACCAGCAGGATTCAGACGAATATCCAGATAAGAGTATTTCTTGAAACGGTTATGGATATTGATCTTATTGACTGGGATTCGGTACTTGGACCGCTCCACTGTAACAGCCAGATAGAGAAAGACTAGGCTGAAAACCAGCATCAAGGCCAGCCAAAGTGAAGAAATCTTCAGTTCCTGAATGGAGTTCCAAATATCCTGCGGAATGTAGGCAATCATACTGGCCATGACAATCATGATGGAGCCGCCAAGTCCCATGGCAGCATTCAAATCCGTCAGCCAGATGAGAAAGTAGGTCCCAGCCATCAAGACCAAGGTATCTAAGACCATAATCGTAGTCATATCCACCCCACCTGATTCTTGCAGTGGCAGATTTAGGACCAGTGCCACAGACTGTATCAAGGCAATAACCAAAGTCAGCAGCATCCGCCGCCTTTCCTGTACTTCCAGAGGGAGCTTACTCAAGCCTAGGCGCTTGGACACAGCAAACATCTGCCAGATCAGCATAGAGGACATCCAAGGAGACAGGCCGACAGAAAAGAGCGACATACTGCGTAGATTTCCCCCCATCAGGGCTGTCGCATAGTTCAAGGTCGTAGAGGTTCCGTCCATGGCAGCTGCCTTACTCATATCGATGAAAGGCAGGGTCAGCTTGGTTCCCAAGACATAGATAAATAAGAAAAATAAGGTCCACAGAAACTTCTTGATAATGACCGGTTTAAAAAATGACTTCACACTGACTCCTCATGACGATGGCTGGAAAGGCTCTAAGATAAGACTTCCATCACCGCATCTACTAAGACTTTCTTGCTAAAATAACCTTCCTTGAGCAGGAAAGAGAACTTTCTAACCCGCTCGACCATAGCCTGATATTCCTCTGCAGTCAGATTTTCAACGATCCGACTGGCCTCTTCCAGACTGTCTACTACAAAGCCCAGACCGCGCTCGCGAATCAGCTCTGCATTGGACAGGTAAGAAGGGACGATGACCGGAATCCCAGCTGCCAGATAGGTGGCAGACTTATGAGAGATATTGAGACCGTAGTATTCCGGCTCGTCTGCTGGATTTTCCTCAACACCCCAGACCAGCCCCAGACCGCCCTTGGACAGCTCCAAGAGCAACTCTGGCCGGCTGACCCAGCCGCGATAGCTGACATTGGCCTCTGGATTTAACTCTTCCTCAGGCGAAAAAATCTCCAGCGGCGTAGCATAAGACCAATTAATCAGATGTGGAAAACGCTCCACACTTCCGGCAAAATACAGCTTAGGTGCAAACTGAGGCTGGTGCAGGGGCAAATCATAGGGATGATCCCACATGCGTTGGACCAAAATCTTGTCCACCGTCAGCCCCTCTGCCACTAGCTTATCCCGCATCTGCTCAGAAGGCACGATGACCGCATCTGACTGATTGTACATATCGATATACTCCGGCATCAGATAGTAGTTTGACGGGAACATCAGCGGCGGTACATCATGGATAAAGGTAATCAACTTGGCCTGCAAAATCTTGAGCTTGCTGATAAAGGCCTGGTCAAACTCCCGACCGTTCCAAGTCGGCGATTGATAGATAACCACATCGCCATAGCCCACACTAGCCATGATACCGTCCAGACGACGACTGAGCTCCGACTGGCTATCGCTGTAAATATCGTAAAAATAAAAACTCAGTTCATTGAAGCCCAGCTGCTTGGCTAGCTTGGTCACATCATTCTGGGCAATCAAGGCCGTACTCTGGCCAGACATACCGTATAGATTGGTAATATTAACTTTCATATTCTTTTTCTAATCTTCATTCCTGAGCCAGATTGGCAACAATCTGGCTGTCATAAGCTTGGTCATCTCTAAACTCAATATCCTGATCAAAGTTGTGCTCAGCCGTATGCTTGTGCGACAGCTTGACCTTGTGCGTAGCCCCCATCTGGAACCACTCATACTCTGAGTCAATATGCCCAATATCCAGCGCTCGATAACCTTCCTGAACCAGATCATAGACCAAGACCTTGGCCGTCGGACCCAGCATGGTCAAAATCAGACGATTATCCGCATGCTCTCGAACAGCCTGCTTGATGTCCTCCAGCTTGCTGTAGGCATTGCGCGAAGGACAGATAATCCGCTTGATGGATTTAGCCCCGTCAAAGAGGTCATTTCCCACACCAGAGCGGGAAGTCAAGCCCTCTACGATCAAGAGATCCTTGTCCTGCCATAGCTGCTTGAGCTTTGCAAAATAGCCCGCAGACGGCATCTTATCTTCCAAGTCAATATAAGGACGGGAAATAAAAGTCGAGCCGTACCAAGGTGCTCGGCAAATATTTTTATATTTCTCAAGAAAATGTGGCAAATGATTTAGACTCCAAAAATTTTGGGCATCAATGGAATAGCGCTCTAGTCCTGTAAAGACATCGGGCAGACAAATCATCAAACGCTCATCGCTCTCCATAGACATCATCTCTCTCAAGCGTGCTGACAGTTCTGGATCAAAATCCTGATAGACGATACTGCGGCCCGCAACCAAATCCATCTCCCCATCTCCAAAGCGAACCACTGAAGCACCTTTCTCCAAGAGATAATCCAGCGACTGATCGATAGAGAGTACAGAAATCTGCTGCTCTTCAGGCTCGGCCAAGGCTAGTTTCTCAATAGCCTGCACCATGGCTTCAGGATTATCAGTTGGAAAGACTTCCTGCCCCTGCTGGCCATGGGCTGTGTTGTCAAAGGCAAAGACTGGCTTGCCAGCAGACTTAAAGCGAGCAATAATATCCCCTACCTCATCACCAGCATTGATATCCAGCAGCAACTGAGACTTGGCTTCCAGCGACTCCAAGAGAGCCGGAATGCCCGCAATATCTGAGCTGACGCTGACATTAGGATACTGGAGCAGACGCGTGATCGGCTCTGCTACCACTACCGGTGCAGCGATGTAGAAATGACAGGCAGGCAGGGCTTGAATCAGATAGTTGATATGCATCAGGTCACAAGAGTAGGTGTAGACTAGGCAGGACAGGCTTGAGCCATCTTCACCTTCCACCATCTTTTGAGTCAGGGCTCTGACTGGCTCCTGCATATCCGACCAATCCAGCCCCTGATAGAACCACCAAACCTCACGATAGATGGACTGGGTATACTCTTTCCAAGGCTTGCGCTCGGTCAGATAATGAATCACAGGCGGATAGAGACCTTTTTCTGGCTCATAGTCCGAAAAGGTCGTGTGCAGCGTAATGCAGTTATAAGCAAAAGGCAGCTCCATCCAGCGGTTTTCAAAGAGCATATTGAGAATGCTTTGATCATCCTGAGTAACTTTATCATGTAGGTTATCAGTCATCTCAATCAATTGGCCCGCAATATCGTTTTCTCTCCAGTAGTTCACATTAATTAGTAAAACACCTGAATTAAAAATCTGCTCGCCAAAGTATACTTCTCCACCCAGATCTCTTACCGCTCCAAGCGGATAGGAACCTAAATCAACTGCAAAAATTTCTGATAAATCACGTGTTACTACAATATCGCAGTCCAAATAAAGAGCTTGATCTTCCTGTACAAAAGTAGCCGTAAAATATCTCAAAAAAACTGAATAATGGATATTTGTCTTATATTGACTAATATGACTGCCATCCACCCGAGCATTGACAATCTGGCAGTCCAGCTTGGCCAGCTTTTTCCGCATGCTGACAAACCACTCTGTCGGAAAGTCACTATTGATGACATAAAACTTGATAAAGCGATTGTGGCAGACGATGGACTTAATGGTGGTTAAGACCTGCTCACTATAGGCAGCATTAGCCGCCAGCACCACAGCCCGAAAGGCTTGCGGCTTCTCTTTTTTCATCAGACTGCGCAGCTTTCTCACCATCTCCTGAGGGTGCTCATGGGGATAGACCAGTTCTTCGTTTTCATTTTTCTTAGTATTGTCAAAAGCCAGAACTGGCTTGCCAAGTGCCTTGAAACGACTGCTCAGCTGATAGTGCTCGCTTCCATGGTGAATATCCAAATAGACCTGGCACTTATCAATGAGCTCATCCAGCACTGCATGAATAACCTGCGGATAGAGATGGATATTTTCATAGCGATCCAAAGAGCGCAGATAATCTCCCATATCTGTGTAACAGGCTATATAAAAATGAACGCTAGGCAGGGACTGGGCTAAAAATTCAATCTGCTCCAGCTCCTGTACATCTGTCAGGAGCATGCAATTCAGAGCCGCCTTCTCCCATCGGTCTTGCAGCTCAAACTCCCCCTGATGATGGGCTACAATCTCTTCCAGACTCAAGGCCTGAAAGTCCCACCAAAGCTGACGGTAGCGATAGCTGACTTCCGAGTTCCAAGGTTTGCGGAAGGTCGTATAGTGGATAATCAGAGGTTCCTGGTCCAGCTCAAAATGGCCATTCCAGCCGCTGTAAAAGGCCACCAAATCATGGCCGACCTGCAGATTGTAAATCTTATCCAAGGCAAGCCAGTCCTGATCTAACACATGATTTAAAACCGTCTGATCGCCGTTGAAATCCTCCATCTGGCCAGACTGGACCAAACCCATGATGCGGTCCGTTTCCTTGATAAAGGTCTCCTGCAGCTGCCTTTCTTTCCATGCTCGATTATCAATTAACAGAACTCCAGAGTTAAACCCGTAACCACCGGCATCTCCAACCGCTGCAACAAGCTTGCCTTCTAGAAAAATATCAAATAAAGGCTGCAAATCTCTATTGACCACCAGATCACTGTCCAGATAAAGGACCCGCTCCTCTGCTACAAACTGCGGAATGAAATAGCGAGCATAGGCTGCTGAGCTGATATGGTCCTGAGTCAGCCACTCTGGACTGATAGTCACTTGGTCCAAGCTGATATTGACTAATTCACTGTCCAGCTGCTCAGCCAGCTCATTAAATTCACGGAACCATTCATCGCTCAATCCCTGATTGAAAACATAGATTTTTACATTTTTATTGTAATATAAAATCGACTTAATTGTAGTCGAAACTTGCTCCTGATAGGCCTGATCCCCAACCAAAACAATCGTTTTCATTTCTTCCCTTACTCTTTCATTTCATAAACTCTAAAACATCATTTCTATACTTGATATTATATAAAATATTGTCCAAAAAATCTATATTCTCAGGGACTTTCCTGCAGAATAAAGGACACTTTTTTCTACTAAATTGTCAAAAAAACAGGAAGTTGTCAAAACTTCCTGTTTCTATTGCCTATCAGTTTCTTTTTACTAGTTTCTAGTCTAGGATTTTAGGAAGCAAGTACCAGAAATAACCAAGTTATTTCCTTAAGACTTGCTCTGTCCATCACTTCCACAGCTCACTAATTGAGTGAACTTTCGACAGACTAAAAGATAAACTGATCTGCTCTATTTACTGCTACTCCTCAGAGTCGCTTTTCTTTTTACGTCTCTTGAAGGCCAAGCCCAATGCTCCTAAGCCCAGAGCCAGGATGGAAGCCTTGCTCTCCGTTTCCCCTGTCTGAGGCAGACGACCTCTGGAAATCAGATCCAGCTCAGACTGTCTTGCTGAAGCGGACAGACTTTCAGATGTGCTCTGACTAGCTGACAGACTCGTCGACAGGCTTTCCGATACAGACTGACTGACACGGGCAAGCTCGCTGAGACTGACTGCTACTGACAGTGACTCACTTGTAGAAAGACTGAGTGAGTAGAATTCCTTCTCATGAACCAGATCCAGCTGACTATGCAAGACTGAGGTGCTGGTGCTCACTGAGGTAGACTCACTGATTGACTGAGAATCGCTAATCGAAGCACTTTCCGAACCAGACAGGCTAGCCGAAATACTTGCGGATTCTGAAGCACTTACTGACGCATTCGTTGAGGCGGACGTGCTGGCGGATACAGAGGCACTTGTCGACGCTGATTCACTTGCACTTACGGACGCACTCGTCGACGCAGATGTACTTGCGGATACTGATGCGCTCGTGGATGCTGATTCACTCGCTTTCGCAGATGAGCTAGTTGAAGCTGACGTGCTCGCACTTACAGATGCACTCGTGGATGCAGACGTACTTGCGGATACTGATGCACTTGTAGACGCTGATTCACTTGCACTCACTGACGCACTCGTGGAGGCGGACGTACTTGCACTTACGGACGCGCTCGTGGAGGCGGATTCGCTCGCACTTACAGACGCACTCGTTGATGCAGATGTACTTGCGGATACTGATGCACTTGTAGACGCTGATTCACTTGCACTCACTGACGCACTCGTCGATGCAGACGTACTTGCACTTACGGACGCGCTCGTGGACGCGGACGTGCTGGCGCTGACTGATGCGCTCGTCGATGCAGACGTGCTGGCACTTACAGATGCACTCGTGGAGGCGGACGTGCTTGCTGATACAGACGCGCTAGTAGACGCGGACGTGCTGGCAGATACAGATGCACTGGTCGACTCTGATGTGCTTGCGGATACTGATGCACTTGTAGACGCTGATTCACTTGCACTCACTGACGCACTCGTCGATGCAGACGTACTTGCACTTACGGACGCGCTCGTGGACGCGGACGTGCTGGCGCTGACTGATGCGCTCGTCGATGCAGACGTGCTGGCACTTACAGATGCACTCGTGGAGGCGGACGTGCTTGCTGATACAGACGCGCTAGTAGACGCGGACGTGCTGGCAGATACAGATGCACTGGTCGACTCTGATGTGCTTGCTGAAACGGACGCACTCGTGGAGGCGGAAGTACTTGCGCTTAC
>NZ_CAUOLF010000006.1:0-99469 GCF_963456385.1 uncultured Streptococcus sp.
GACAACTATATTAGTATATCACCCAACCACACCTCCTGTCAATACCTTTTCTAATTTTTTTTAAAAATTTTATTTTTTTACTAAGTATAAAGTTAATTCTTTGTAAGTAGGGGCTTGTTTATATCATCTGACAGTATAACTTTCTATAAAATAAAAAGGTTGAGAATCATGTTCTCAACCTTCTTTTCTCATTTATTTGACTTCTAACAGGCCAATATCTCCATCCTCTCGACGGTATATAACATTCGTGCTGCTGTCCTCTGCATCGGAATAGATAAAGAAATCATGGCCCAATAAATCCATCTGCAGAATCGCTTCTTCCAAGTCCATCGGCTTCAAATCGATATGTTTTGAACGGACAACTTTTGACGGAATTTCTTCTGCCTCTTCAGCAAAGGAATCTATAAAAAGCTGACTTGTAGCAACCTTATTGCGATTCTTTCTTTCAATCTTGGTCTTATTTTTGCGGATTTGGCGCTCAATCTTATCTGTGACCAAATCAATTGATCCATACATGTCCTGAGAGATATCTTCTGCACGAAGAGTGATGGAGCCTAGCGGAATTGTCACTTCCACTTTCGCAGTCTTTTCACGGTAAACCTTGAGATTCACACGCGCATCAAGTTCTTGCTCTGCTTGGAAATACTTCTCAATCTTCTCAAGTTTAGAAACTACGTAGTCACGGAGAGCATCTGTTACTTCTAGGTTTTCACCACGGATACTATATTTAAGCATATAAGTACCTTCTTTCTAAACATAAATGTTTTATTTATAATATCATTATAACGCTTTCATTCTTTTTTTGCAAATTTTTTCTTATCTTGCGATTGAAAATGTCAAAATTTCTTTCACTCCTCCTTCCAGCAAGATTTGCTTGGCTAATTGCAAGGTTTTGCCAGTCGTATAGATATCATCAACCAGCAAAATTTTATCTGGCAAATCAACTCCATTCTTAATTTCAAAAGCTTGCTGCGTCAGCAGACGCTCCTCACGTGTCTTGCTCGACTGTGCTAGGGTGTCTTTTTTCTCTAAGATATTTCTATATGATAAGTTTGCAGCATCTAAAATCCCCTGCACTTGATTAAAACCTCTCACTTGAAATTTTTCGTTACTCACTGGAATCGGAACAATGGTATGCTCTCTAAACATTTTGACTGCTTTTTTAGCTGCTTTTGCAAATACAAAACGCAATGCATAGTCTCCCTGAAACTTGTATTGACTGAAATAATCCTTCATTGCATCATTATAGGTAAATAGTGACTGATGCTGGACTTGATTTCCCTCTTTCTCCCATTTTTGACAATCTGTACATAAATCTGATTTCCCGTTGCGAAAACAGCGAGGGCAATACTCTTCAGATATGCGTTCAAAATTTTGATAACAAGTGGAGCAGCAGCTTGCTCCTTCTCCTTTTAATAGAAAAAGCTGCAAAAAACTACCTTTCTCCTCAATTTGCCCTTTACATAAAAGACACTCTGTCACAATCCTGCCTCCTTATTCATATCTCTCATTTCTCGAATTGCCTTTTCCATAGCAAGGGTAGTCCCATCATGAAAAAATAGCAACTGTCCAGTAGGTCTATCCATACTGCGGCCAACTCGGCCTGAAATCTGAACCAGAGCACTACGGCTGAACAAGCGATGATTGGCTTCCAAGACAAAAACATCTACGCCAGGAAAGGTTACCCCACGCTCTAAAATAGTCGTTGTCACCAAAATAGTAATCTCCTTGCGACGAAACTGTTCGACAATTTCCAGACGATTTTCTGTTGTGGAGGCGACAAAAGCCAGCTTTTCATCTGGCAGAGCAATCTGCAAAGCCTGAGCAAAATCCTCTCCTCTTTGAATTTCAGCAGCAAATATCAAGAGAGGAAATTGAGTCTCCCTCTGTTTTTGTATATATTTTAAAAGCTTAGGTGTTATTTTCTTCTTCTGAAGATGTTTCTGAAAATCAGATAACCAAATTTTCTGAGGGATGGTCAAGGGATTTCCATGGAATCTTCTGGGAAGACTCAGGCGTTTCAGCTCACCTTTTTGAACTTTTTTATCCAGCTCATCTGTGGAAGTGGCTGTCAGAAAAATAGTTGTAGCATCCTCTTTAACCGAACTCTCTACAGCTTGATACAACATGGGATTATCCACATAAGGAAAGGCGTCTACCTCGTCAACAATCAGTAAATCAAATGCTTGATAAAATTTTAAGAGCTGGTGAGTGGTCGCAATCACCAAGGGGCTGCGAACATAAGCTTCTGACTCCCCATGCAGAAGGGCTATTTCACAAGAAAAGTCTTCTTTTAGGCGCCGATAAAGTTCTAAACAAACATCAATCCGCGGACTGGCCAAGCAAACAGAACCACCTCTATCAATAACTCTGGCAAGCACTTGGTAAATCATTTCTGTTTTTCCAGCGCCAGTAACAGCATGCACTAACGTATTCTGCCTTTTCTCTAGCGCATCAAGTAAGCCTTTGGAGACCTTCCCCTGAAAGGCTGTTAGCTGCCCCTGCCATTTAAGTACCTGATTCTTAGGAAAATCCTCTTGGGGAAAATAGTAGAGTTTTTGGTCACTACGTACCCGACCCAAGATTAAGCATTCTCTACAATAATAAGCTCCAACCGCCAGTTGGTTTTCTCGTTCAATCAAGCTGTTGCAGCGTCCACAGAGGAGCTTGCCTTTTTCTTCTTGGATACTGGGAATTTCTTTTGCTTTTGCTCGTAAGCTAGGCTCTAACTGACTTTCTGTAAATATCCGTCCTAAACAATCTTGTAACTTTAACATACTTATATATTCGTAATTTTTTGGCAAAATTCATCTTTTTTTGTAAAATATAGTTATGGAATTTAAGACAATTAAGGAAGATGGCATGGTTCAAGAGGAAATTAAAAAATCCCGCTTTATCTGCCATGTAAAACGAGTTTACTCCGAGGACGAGGCTCGCGCTTTTATCGCTGCTATAAAAAAAGAACATTACAAGGCTACTCATAACTGCTCTGCTTTTATCATTGGAGAAAAGAGCGATATTAAGCGGACCAGTGATGACGGAGAACCCAGCGGAACAGCTGGAGTTCCCATGCTGGGAGTCCTAGAAAAGCATAAATTGACCAATCTTTGCGTGGTCGTTACTCGCTATTTTGGCGGTATTAAGCTAGGAGCTGGCGGTCTGATTCGAGCTTATGCCGGCAGTGTTGCTCTGGCTATTAAGGAGATTGGACTGGTTGAGATAAAAGAACAAGCCGGCCTGCGCCTAAAACTGTCTTACAGCCAATATCAGGATTTTGCGAATTTTCTTAAGGCAGAAAATCTTGCTGAATACGATACTGAATTTACAGATACCGTCTCCACTCTTCTTTTCGTTGACAAAGGTGAAAGAGAGCTGCTCAAAGATAAACTGACTGAGTTTTTTAAGGGCAAATTGGAGATGATGGATCAAGGACTGCGCCAAGTAGAAGTCCCCTCGACGTTTTGACATAAAGAAAAGCTATGGCTCTCATAGCTTTTTTATATTTTACAAAGCTCTTGTTTCATTTTATACTAATTCTATTAAATTATATTGAGGTATGTATTCTATGTCACGTATTTATCAAAACATTACAGAACTAATTGGGCAAACTCCCATCGTCAAATTGAACAACTTGGTTCCAGAAGGAGCTGCTGAGGTTTATGTGAAGTTAGAGGCTTTCAATCCTGGCTCTTCTGTCAAAGACCGGATTGCTCTCAGCATGATTGAGGCGGCCGAACGCGATGGCCTTATCAAGTCCGGCGATACCATTGTTGAAGCAACCAGCGGAAATACTGGTATTGGTCTTTCTTGGGTTGGAGCAGCCAAAGGCTATAAGGTTGTCATTGTTATGCCAGAGACCATGAGTGTGGAGCGGCGCAAGATTATCCAAGCTTATGGTGCTGAGTTAGTCTTGACTCCGGGTAGTGAGGGAATGAAAGGTGCTATTGCAAAAGCACAAGAAATCGCCCAAGAACGAAATGGCTGGCTGCCGCTGCAGTTTAACAACCCGGCTAATCCAGAGGTCCACGAACGAACAACAGGAGCAGAAATTATTGCTGCTTTCGGTGAAACTGGACTGGATGCTTTTGTTGGCGGTGTCGGAACTGGCGGAACTATTTCCGGTGTATCTCACGCCCTCAAAAAAGTTAATCCGGACATCCAAACCTACGCAGTTGAAGCAGACGAATCTGCTATCCTTTCTGGTGAGAAGCCAGGTCCTCACAAAATCCAAGGACTTTCAGCTGGATTCATTCCAGAGACTTTGGATACAGCAGCCTATGATGGGATTGTCCGTGTAACTTCTGATCAAGCACTGGAATTCGGACGCTATATTGGCGGTCAGGAAGGCTTCTTAGTGGGGATTTCATCTGCTGCTGCTATTTTCGCAGCTATTGAAGTAGCGAAAAAACTAGGAGCTGGCAAGAAAGTCCTTGCTCTGGCACCTGATAACGGCGAACGCTACCTGTCTACTGCCCTCTATGAATTTGATGCTTAGTATTTTTTGAAAAACAAGTCCGTTTCAACTTAGCAGTCGGCTATGAATTGAATAGCAAGTCTATCTAAAACAAAAATATCCTGTTCTCTTATGGAACAGGATATTTTTTAAACTTTTTCTTCTTTTAAGAATTTTTTTGCCTCTTTGATCCAGATAGGCAGCTGTCTGCCTAAAGGCTCAAAACCAATTTTACAGCGGTCATTTGAAAAGCGGTGGCGTCTAGGGAGGCGGTGCTTTTCTTCTTCTAAGGTTCGCATGGACAGACTGGACTTCCCAGAAAATTCATCATAGTCCACAACTTGTACCAAGACTTGCTGGCCAATCTTTACACTATCATGGATATTTTCAATATAGCCCGGACGAATTTCTGAGATATGAATCAGGCCAATCGTTCCGTTTTCCAGCTCAACAAAAGCTCCATAAGGCTGAATCCCAGTGATTTTGCCTTTTAATTTATCACCGATTTTCATCAGTCTTCTACCTCAATTGTCTCAATCACAACATCTTCCACGGGCTTGTCCATAGCCTCCGTCTCAACAGCTGCAATCTTGTCCAAAACTTGGTAGGATGCTTCATCAACAAGCTGACCAAAGACAGTGTGGCGCCGATCCAAATGCGGTGTTCCTCCCTGACTGGCATAGACTTCAGAGATAGCTTCAGGCCAGCCGCCGCGGCTTAATTCCTTAGCTGAATAAGGAAGATTTTTATTTTGAACAATGAAAAATTGACTGCCGTTAGTATTCGGCCCAGCATTTGCCATGGAAAGAGCCCCACGAATATTGTAAAGCTCAGGTGAAAACTCATCTTCAAATTTCTCACCATAGATAGACTGACCGCCCATACCGGTACCAGTAGGATCGCCACCCTGAATCATAAAGTCCTGAATAATGCGGTGGAAAATAACACCGTCATAGTATCCATCTTTAGCAAGGGCAATAAAGTTGGCTACTGTTTTTGGTGCCTGTTCTGGAAACAGCTGAATTTTCATGTTCCCATGATTAGTCTTGATAGTCGCTTTTGGACCTTCTGCTGCTGCAAGTTCTACTTGCGGAAAATGTAATTCTTTTTCTACCATACCTAACTCCTCTAAAGCGGTAAAAATACCGTCTTCTTCTACTGTTTTTGTAATATAATCTGCTCTTTTTCGCAGTTCTTCATGGGAAACGCCCATGGCAATGCCAATTCCGGCATAGTCAAACAATTCCAAATCATTGAGTCCGTCGCCAAAAACCATGACATTTTCAGGTTTGAAGCCCAGATGTTCGACAACCTTGGAAACTCCAGCCGCCTTGGAACCTTCTGTCGGTACCACGTCTGACGAATGAGGATGCCAGCGAACCAAACGCAGATGCTCCGCTAACGCGTCTGGCAGCTGCAGGCTATCTCCTCTATCTTCAAAGGTCCAAAGCTGATAAATATCCTTGTCTAAATGAAAGTCCGGATTAACGGGCAAATCTGGATAAACCACATCAATGGCCTCTGAAATCAGAGAATTTCGATTGGACAAGGCTGCTCCATGGCTGCCGACCAGACCATAGTCAATCCCTTCCCTCTGAGCCCAAGCAATATAGGAAGTTACTCTATCGGCTGGGATAACCGTCTGATAAATCACCTTCCCTTTGCTGTCTTCGACATAGGCTCCGTTCAGGGTAACGAAAAAGTCTGGTTGTAAAGCTCTCAGCTCCGGCACGACACCAAACATTCCTCGTCCAGACGCAATACCCGTCAAAATCCCTTTGTCCTTCAACTGCTTGAAAACTGTCTGGATAGAGTCTGGGATAAAACCTGTATCCTTGACTCGCAGGGTATCATCTATATCGAAAAAGACAATTTTTATCTTTTTTGCCTTATACTTTAATTTTGCGTCCATATCTCCCCTTGTTCAATCTTAATCTTTTCTATTATACCATTAAAAGTCTTCTTGTGGGACAAGATGGTGCTGAAAAGCATAAACAACTGCCTGAGTGCGATCGCTCACCTCCAATTTGGACAGGATATTGGAAACATGAGTCTTGACCGTTTTAAGGGAAATGAAGAGCTCATCCGCAATCCGTTGATTTTCATAACCCTTGGCTAACAGCCCTAAAATATCACGCTCACGAGCTGTCAAATCCTCATGGAGCTCAATATGGTTACGATGATATTCCACTTTCTTACTGACCTCTGTTTCAATGGCAAATTCTCCCTTGGCCACTTTTTTGACAGCACGGAGGATTTCTTCAGCGCTGGAAGTCTTAAGCATGTATCCATGAGCGCCTGCATCCAGAACAGGATAAATTTTTTCATTATCCAGATAAGAAGTCAAAATCAAAATCTTTGCTTCTGGCCACTCTTTTAAAATGGCCAGTGTCGCTTCAATCCCATTCATCTCAGGCATGACAATATCCATGATAATCACATCCGGACGACTTGCCAAAGCCTGCTCAACTCCTTCTTTACCATTGACTGCTTCAGATACTTCTGCTATATCATCTTGCAGTTCCAGATAACTTTTCAATCCCAATCTGACCATCTGATGGTCATCCACTAACAATATCTTCATGATCTTCTCCTTCTAGTAAAGGTATCGTGATTTCAATAGAAAGACCTTTTCTGGGGGCAGTCAAAAGCTTAAAGGTACCCGCCATATCCCGCACACGGTCTTCCATATTTTTCAAGCCGTAGCTGAGTTCATCTTGAGCCAGCGGATCAAAACCAACGCCATTATCAGATACCTTGATTTTAAGTTCATTAGGTGCCTGATAGAGGTAAATATCCAGCCGACTGGCTTGGGCATGCCGCAGTGTGTTGTTGATAATTTCCTGCATGATCCTGAAGACATGCTCCTCCATCTGTTTGGGTAGATGCCCAACCTGATGATTGAAGTGAACATCAATGTCGCTTTTATCAGTCAGCTCCTTGATAATCACATCCATACCTTCGACCAGAGTCTTATTTTCCAACTCTGTAGGTCGCAGGTGGAGCAGGAGAATCCGCAAATCCTTCTGGGCTGTGTCCAGAATATCTGCAATCCCCTTGAGCTGCTTTTGCAGTTTTTGCCCATCGAGTCGTTCTACATTTCCAGCTACTCCTGAAAGAATCATATTGGCTGCAAATAATTCCTGACTGACAGTATCGTGCAAATCACGCGCAATCCGCCGCCGTTCTTTTTCGATAATTTTCTCTTCTGTCTGCAGGGTTTGATTTTCAGACTTTTGAAGATTCTCTGTCAGACGGTGCAGCCTTCTCTCGAGCTGATGCAGAGAGCGATCCAGCTCGAGTTGGTCTGTCGGCTCCAGCCTCCGTCCATCTAGCAAATGCCGAAGATTTTTTTGCACATGGGCGACCGACAGGTATTGGATCAAGCGGGCCGCAATCACAATCAGAATAGTCAGTGATAAACCGATAATCACAACAAAGAACACAAAAGACTGCAACAGCTCCAAATCATTAAAGAGCTCCTGCCAAGTGAAATCAAAAATATTAAAAATATAATGAAAGATGATAAATAAGACAAAGAAAGTATAGAGGAGAATGAGAAAATAATTTGATTTCTTCACTTTCTGACAACCTCCACATTTCCTAAGAAGCTGACGAGGACAATCTTCACTGTCTTATTGGCTCGTTTATAATCTGGTGTCGTCAGCGAAATGGTTTCGTTGCGCAGTTTGCGAGATGGATGATGCAGAAAGTTCAGCTCCCCGTAAAGAGTATTGATTTGCAGCTGAATTTCCACATCCAGCGGTACAATAATCTTGGTATCGCCAAAACCTTTTCGAATGACAATGACATTATCATGGTTGACCAAAATCACGTCTTCCAAATGAATGGTGTCTTTCCCAATGATACGCAAAAGGTTGATGTCATGAAATTGACAGCTGTCCTTAGAAAAATGCTGCAGGTCCCCCAACCAGCGATTTTTTTCACTCTGAATTTCCACATCTTCTTCGTAAATGAGATGGGTTTCTTGATTTTCCTTATAGATATAAGGATAGGCGACAATCATCCCATAAACCAGCGCGAATAAAAGGGCAGCAATGACGTAGGGATTGAGCATGATAATGAAAAACAGCA
Source organism: uncultured Streptococcus sp. (assembly GCF_963456385.1). Classification (GTDB taxonomy): domain Bacteria; phylum Bacillota; class Bacilli; order Lactobacillales; family Streptococcaceae; genus Streptococcus. The sequence goes on from NZ_CAUOLF010000006.1 coordinate 8,549, forward strand.
TAATCATGGAAGCGACCAGCAGAAAATTCCCTTTTTGCTTGCCGAAGTAATAATAGAGCAGCAGCAAAAAAAGGACCAAGATAATGACAACTCGTGAAAAATCAGCTGCCAGCATGGTAACCAATGCCATGGATAATAAGACTGTTTCAACAAAGACAAATAATTGAACCTTCCACATAGCCGTTTCCTTTCTCTACCTTCCTATTTTAACAAAATTAGACCAAAAATCCTCCGTCCAAGGCATGAAATGGGGAAATTTGTCCAGTAAATAAGAAAAAACCATCCGTTTTAAGATAAAAAACTTGAAATGGATGGTTTATTAATCAACTATCAGATGAGCTGGAATTAGTTCCATGTCCACTATCTTCAGACGATGAGCTGCTCTTTGAGCTGCTACTAGACGATGATGATGACGAACTAGATGACGATGGTGTCGTTGCTTCTGTCACGTAAAGAGTGATTTTTTCATTAGACTTGAGGTCAATTGTCTGACCTGCTGCTGGAGACTGAGAGGTCACCAAGTCCGCCTGAGTCGAAGTGACCGAACGGTCAACAACTCGCTCAATTCGAGAAGAAGAAATTCCCATTTGAATCAAGTAAGAACGGGCATTAGCGTAGGTGTATTGCATGCTGCCAAAGTCAGGCATGGCCACACTAGTCACTTCTTTCGCCACTGTCAGCTTGATCTTATGATTAGAAGTCAAATCATAGGTCGAACCAGCTGCCGGAGACTGGCGAATGACCTGACCTGGCTCGTACTCGTCCGATTCCTCCTCAACAATCTCAATCAATTTCTCAGAAACATTATAGTTTGTTTTCAGATTTTCAACTACGGCTGATTTTGCTTGACCGACATAATCTTCCATCACAAAGGTCTTGGATCCCTTGGAAATAATCAGGTCAATCTTGCTGCCTTCGCGGCGCTGACTATTGGCCTGTGGATCAGTTTTAATGACTTTGCCGGATTCGACTTTGTCGCTGTATTCTTCCTTTTCGTCTCCGACAACCAGCTTCTTAGCTTCGATAGCGGAGCGAGCCTCTGCCACAGTCTGACCAGAAACATCTGGCACGCTGGTATTGGATGGGCTATTATAAAGAAGGACAACAAAAGCCGCCAAAACCAATAGGACTGCAAAGAAAAGTACTTTATAACGCGTTCTCAAGCGACGTTTCTTTGGAACTTTCTTAACCGCATCTAGTGTCTCTTCCTTAACTTCATCCGCTTCTGTTTTAACCGGAGTTGGCTTAACAGGTGGAACTGCTGGCTGAGGTACAGGTGAGATTTTTGGTAAGGTCTTGGTGTCTGCTTTCGAAACATCATCAAAGACTAATTTCTTTTCATTACGGCGCTCATAAGATAAGCTACTGGACAAGTCCACATACATCTCTGCAACCGACTGATAACGATCCGTCAATTTTTTGGCTGTTGCTTTAATGACCACATTTTCCAAGGCCTGAGGCACATTAGGATTTTCAGAAATGATGGATGGCAGCGGCTTTTGGAAATGCTGCAGGGCAATCGTAACAGCGCTATCTCCATCATAAGGGATATGACCAGTCAGCATCTCATAAAAAATAATCCCCATCGCATAAATATCACTCTGAACAGTTGCTTTAGAGCCACGTGCCTGCTCAGGCGATAGATAATGAACTGAGCCTAGCATTGAGTTAGTCTGAGTCAGACTTGTCTCCGCAAAGGCCACCGCAATCCCAAAGTCTGTTACCTTGGCATTGCCATCTGGGGTTAAGAGGACATTTTGTGGTTTCAGGTCACGATGGACAATCCCACGTGTATGCGCCAAGCGCATGGCCAGCAAGATTTGTCCCATGATTCTGACTGCTTCTTCATTTGAAATCGGAGAATTCTCTTTGATATAGCGCTTGAGGTCAAGACCCGCCACGTATTCCATAGCCAGATACTGCTGGCCGTCTTCTTCACCAATATCAGTGATCCGAACGATGTGCGGATGGTCCAAGTCAGCCATCGCCTTAGCTTCCCGCTGGAAACGTGCGACAGCGATAGGATCTGTCTGGTAATTGGTCCTAAGAACCTTTACCGCAACTTCCTCACCATCCAAAATCAAGTCCTTAGCCAGATAGACATCTGCCATGCCTCCGCGACCAATCTGCTTGATGATTTTATATCGCCCGGCAAAGATTTTGCCGATTTGAATCATGCCTTATCCTCCTTGTCAAAGCGAACCAGAGCAACTGTGATGTTATCCAGTCCTCCAGCATTGTTGGCAAAGCGAATTAAGGTTTGTGTTTTTTCAGACAGGCTGATGTCGCTGGTGACAATGTCACAAATTTCACTGTCTGAAATCATATTGGTCAGACCGTCACTGTTGAGCAGAAGGTAGTCACCATCTTCCAAGGTAATCATGCCATAGTCAGGCTGTACTTCGTCTTTTTGACCAATAGACTGGGTAATGATATTCTTCTGCGGATGACGCTCTGCTTCTTCTGGAGTGATCTGTCCAGCTTTCAACAAAGCATTAACAAGCGAGTGATCATTGGTCAGCTGGCGGTATGCATCACCGCGAATCAAACCAATGCGAGAATCGCCGATATGGGCATAGATGGCTTGATTATCAATGATAGCCAAGGCTTCCAAAGTCGTGCCCATGCCCTTGTATTCTTCATCTTGGCCAAATTGATGAATGCGCTGATTTTCCTCTTCCAAGTGCTCCGCAAACCATTCACGCACCTGATTCACCGAATCAATCTGTGTATCAACCCAGGCAGCTCCTAAGTCTGTCACAGCCATTTCACTGGCAATATTTCCAGCTCTGTGGCCGCCCATACCATCTGCCAAGATAATCAGGGTCTTGCCAGCCCGATTCACAAAAAGATTGGCATAATCTTGGTTATTTGTACGCTTTTGACCAACATCTGTTAACAATGAAATTTCCATACTGTCAGTTTCCTCCTCTTATTCCGATATCTTCCTAAATTGACTGATAAAAAATCCGTCGCTTTCATATAATTCCGGCGTAATCAAGATACAACCGTCTTTGACGATATCTTTTCTTTCATGGTCTAATAAGACTTGCTCAAAATTCGGATGACTGGCCAGAAATTTCTCGACAACCTCAAAATTTTCTTTGGCCATAATCGTGCAAGTACTATAAGCTATTATACCACCTTTACGTAGACTTTGACAAACGCTGTCTAGTATATCTAGCTGAATTTTTTGTAAATTCTCAAAATCTGCATTTTCTTTATTATATTTTATATCTGGTTTGCGGCGAATTAAGCCGATACCAGAGCAAGGAGCGTCCACCAGGATTTTATCGAAAGCATCTGGGCCAAAAGTCTCAAATACCTTGGTTGCGTCCAGCTTTTTAGTGGTGATTTTATCAGCCAGTCCCAGCCGTTCCGCATTTTCTTCTACGAGCTCTAACTTATGATCGTAGAGGTCCAAGGCTGTAATGTGACCGCTCGTCAGATAGGAAGCCATGTGAACAGTCTTGCCGCCCGGTGCACTGCAAGCATCCAAAATCTCCTCCTCTCCTTCGATGGCCAGAGTAGGAGCCACCAGCTGGCTAGACTCATCCTGAATCGTAATCACTCCGCTTTCAAAGAGCTGATGCCCAGCAAAATGCCCCTGTTTCTTAACCAAGGCTGACGGAGATAAGAGCGAATCCTCAGCCCCTAAAAGCTGGCGAAACTCTGCCTTGCGCGACATATCCGTCACGCGAATGCTGGCCTTGCTGCGAACAAAGAGACTGGCAAAGATGGCCAGAGCTCTTTCTTCGCCATACTCTTCTATGAGAGCTTTGACCAGCCAGACCGGCAGAGAATACTGAATCGAATAGCGCTTATTTTTGCGCTTGATTGTTTCAAAATCAGCTACACCCTCACGCTCAATCCTACGTAACAAGGCATTGACAAATTTCTCGCTGCCGCGCTTACGGATTTTCGCAATTTCAACAGCCTCATGAACAGTTGCATGCTGAGGGATTTTATCCAGATAGAGCATCTGGTACAGACTGAGCATAAGCAGAATGTAGAGCCAGTTATCCAATTTGTTCCTATCCTCAATCAGATGGGACAGATACCATTCCAGAGTGATTTTCCGAGCAACTGTGCCGTAAACCAGCTCTGTTACCAGACCTTTATCAGCTTGGCTCAGCGGACTTTGACTCAGAGCTCGGTTTAAGGCGATATTGGAATAGGCTCCTTCTTCAAAAACTTCTTCCAAAATTTCCAAGGCCTGCCAACGGGCCTTTTTTTGCTTACTTTCCAAAAGTATCTCCTGTGGACAGGCTACGGCCCAGTCCATTCAAAAAATCAACGATAGCCATTTTGGGCTTGCCAGCAGGCTGAACTGTCTTCAGCGAGAGAGCTCCCTGTCCAGCTGCGACCACTAGCTCTTTTTTACTAATAGACAATATCTGTCCCGGCTGGCCGCTGCCAGCTGCCATATCTGCTTCATAAATCTTAAAGCGTTGTCCCTGCAGCAAGGTATGAGCTACTGGCCAAGGATACATGCCACGAATTTGATTGAAAATTTGGCGGTTTGTTTTGCTCCAGTCTATCCGCTCTTCTTCTGGACTTATATTCGGAGAGAAAGTGACCTGGCTTGGATCCTGCGGCTGAGGGATAATCTGCCCTGCCCTATAAGCTGGCAGCACATCCAATAACAGATCTCGACCGATAAGCGCCAATTTTTCAAAGAGAGTTCCGACATTGTCTGTCTCTTCAATGGCTATTGCCCTGCTGGCTATCATATCTCCAGCATCCATTTCCTTGACCATTTCCATAATCGTAACACCCGCTTGCTCATCTCCATTGATCAGAGCATAGTGAATGGGAGCCCCACCTCGGTATTTAGGCAACAAGGAGGCATGAACATTCACCGCAAAGTCAACACTGTCCAGCAAGCGGCTAGGCAAAAACTGTCCAAATGCAGCTGTGACAATACCATCTGCTTCTAAGTTCATCAACTCCTCTAAATCCGAGCTTTGAGCCAGCTTTTCTGGTTGATAAACTTGCAGCCCGTATTCCAAAGCCAATTCTTTTGCTGGAGTCATACGTATCTCTCTTTTTCGGCCGACGGCCCGGTCCGGCTGCGTCACTACTGCTAATACTTCGTATTGACCGCTGTCCAGCAGTCCTTTTAGGACAGTCGCTGAGAAGTCCGGCGTTCCCATAAATATTATTTTCATCATTTTCAACTATTGATTCCTTCTTTGTTCCTTCCCTTATTATATCAGAAGTCGCCTGCAACAACCTTAATCTCGGCTAAAAAGCTTTACATGAAATTTTGTGGCTCATTATCAATTGTCAGGCGCAAATCTTTATTGTTCCGATTTTGTGTCCAATCCAAGACTTGATTTAGTGTCGCCTGCAGCTTGTCTTCAAAGCGATATTTGAGCAAAATCTGATAATGATAGAGATTGTGGGTGCGGGCAATGGGCTTCGGCGTTGGACCCAGGATTTGCACTTTTTCTGACAGACCGCTCCGCAGAATATCCATAACCTCATAGGCTTTTCGCACTGCTGTCTCTTCGTCCTTGTGGGACAGGGTTAGACCGACTGTAAAGTAATAAGGCGGATAGCCTAGCTGCCGGCGGATTCCCATTTCATAAGCATAAAAACCTTCATAATCCTGCTGCTTGGCAAACTCAATGGCATAATGATGGGGATTATAGGACTGGATGAAGACTTGACCAGCCTTTTCTGCTCTACCAGCCCGGCCCGCCACCTGAGTCAGCAGCTGGAAGGTTCGCTCTGAAGAGCGAAAGTCCGGTAGATTAAGAGCTGTGTCTGCATTGAGTACACCAACCAGCGTCACGTTTGGAAAATCTAGCCCCTTGGCAATCATCTGAGTGCCTAAGAGAATATCTGCTTGCCCTTGACCAAAGCTTTCTAAAATAGCTTCATGACTACCTTTCTTACGGGTTGTATCTACATCCATCCGTAAAATGCGAGCCTGGGGAAAGAACTGAACCAACTCATCATAAGCTTTCTGCGTCCCTGTCCCATAATAGCGAATACTGCGGCTGGCACAGTTAGGACAACTCTGAGGAATATTCTTAGTAAAACCACAGTAGTGGCAGTTCATGGTCTTGGTGTCCATATGCAGGGTCAGAGAAATATCACAGTTAGGGCAGCTATCAACGGTCCCACATTCCCGACACATGACAAAACTGGAATAACCCCGCCTATTAAGCATGAGAACCGTCTGCTCTCCCTTATCCAGACGATCTTGAATAGCATCTAGCAGGACTGGCGTGAAATTACTGGCTTCATGCTGACCGATATAATCCCGAAAATCCACCACTTCCACTTGAGGAATCTGCGCCAGCGGATTTGCGCGCTTGCTGAGCAGCTGAAAATCATAGACTCCACGGCTTGCTCGAGCACGGCTCTCCAGGCTCGGAGTCGCCGACCCCAGCACTAAGACAGCTTGATTGTACTGAGCTCGCAGGAGAGCCACCTCTCTAGCATGATAGCGAGGATTAGAATCCTGCTTGTAGGAGGATTCATGCTCTTCATCAATGATGATGGCTCCAATATTTGTCAGCGGAGCAAAAATAGCTGAGCGCGCGCCGACAACGACCTGAGCAGCTCCTCGCTCCACCTTGCGCCATTCATCATATTTCTCACCGTCAGACAGACCTGAATGCAAAATTGCAACTTGGTCGCCAAACCTAGAAATAAAGCGGTCAGTAACCTGCGGAGTCAGAGAAATCTCTGGAACCAGCATGATAGCGGTCTTGCCCTGGGCCAGTGCCTCTGCGATGACCTGTAGGTAAACTTCGGTCTTCCCGCTGCCTGTGACCCCTTCTAGGAGAACTGGCTGAGAATGACTCTGACCAATTTTCTGAGTGATTGCCGCAACCGCTGTGGATTGTTCATCATTTAAGGTCAGACTTTGCTGTTGCCGCTCCTTTTGGAAATAAGCAGCAGAACGGCTGATTTCTCTATCTTCAATGCTAATTAGGCTTTCTTTGATAAAGTAATTAATAATATCGCGCGAAAAGCTTTCTCGTAAATCAGCCAAGAGCCGGCTACCCTGCTGCTCTAGCAAGACTTCTTTTAATTCTTGTTTTTTCTTGGCTTGTCGGGGAAGGTCATGATTTTGCAGAGCGGTATGATTGACCTGATACCATTTCTCAGTCTTAATATGCTTCTTGTCCGTCGCCTGATACTCCAGTCGAATGCGGCCAGTCTGGGTCAGTCGCATCAGCTTGGCCTGACTTTTCTTGTCCAAATCAGAAAAGCGAAGACTGGGCTCCTGACCAAAGATAGCTGAGCGTTCCTCATCATTCAGCAGCTCCGTCGGATAGAGTAGTTTATCATAGCTGGAGTTGAGAAGACTAGGCAGCATAGCCTTTAAAAGGGTAATCTTATAGGAAAAGACTGTCTTGCGTAGTTCGTCCGCCAACCAGAGCTGTTCCTGATTCAGCACGGGACTGAAATCAAGGACTTCCGCAATCTCTTTCAGCTCTTCTTGGTTTCCTATTTCATCAAAACCGACCACAATCCCCTGAATCAGGCGATTTCCCTGCCCAAAAGGGACATGGACTCGCATGCCAGCTGTCAGCACTCCTGCAAACTCTTCTGGAATAGCATAACTATAGGGCTTGTCCGTCTGCATCAGAGGAACATCCACAATAATCTTTGCCACCTTCATATTCTCACCCCACTTTCCTAAACGTCATTACAGAAAAAATAAGATTGAGCATCCCCAACCTTAAATCTTCTCACCTTCTTCTTTTTCTTTAGCGATTTGCTCTTTAATCTTGCGTTCTTCTTCTTCTTTACGCAGACGCTCTTCTTCTGCCCGACGGCGAACTGCCTCGCGCTTGCCTTCTGGATCTGGATGGATAACGACATTGCCGGATTCAATTTCTTCCAAAGCACGAAGAGTGGATTTGACAGACTTGAATTCCTGCGTAGCGGGAGCTCCAGCTTCAAGCTCATGCGCACGCTTAGCTTCTAAAATAACCAAGGAATATTTTGACGGAACCTTGTCCAGCAAAGTGTCAATAGACGGTTTTAACATCATAATTTTCTACCTAATTTCTAACTTTCTATCGAATAATCGTTTCATTTTTTGGAAGCATGTCCTGATAACGGCCGATAACACGGTCTACTCGGAAATGCTCTGCTTCAATCACGCGCTTGACACGGTCGGCAGCCAGCGACACCTGCTCATTGACAATGGCATAATCATACTCGCGCATGAGGGCAATTTCCTCTTTGGCCTTTTCAATGCGCTGGGCGATAATCTCAGCACTGTCTGTCCCGCGGCCGACCAAGCGGTCTTTGAGTTCTTCTAAGTCTGGAGGAGTCAAAAAAATAAAGACGGCATCTGGAACTTTTTTCTTGACTTGCAAAGCTCCCTGAACTTCAATCTCCAGGAAGACATCAATACCTTTATCCAGCGTTTCATTGACATAAGTCAGAGGCGTCCCGTAGTAGTTTCCTACATACTCTGCGTACTCCAGCATCTGGCCCTGACGAATCAGCTCTTCAAACTCCTCGCGAGTGCGGAAGAAATAGTCAACTCCATCCACTTCGCCTGGGCGCTGAGGACGAGTCGTCATGGATACCGAGTACTGGAATTGGTTATCAGTGCTTTCAAAAATTTCTCGTCTAACAGTCCCTTTTCCTACACCAGAGGGACCAGAAAAGACGATTAGTAAGCCTCGTTCCGTCATCATGTCTCCTTCACAGTCTTTCTATCTAGTGTAACAAAATTAGACTGATATTTCAAGAGGATAGGAAGAAATGTATGTGTCTAGAGTTTTGAGAAAATAGAAAAATAAGCAAGTAATCATACGGAAAATAAATAGACCAGCAGAACATTCAAGAAAAAAGCAATCTGTTACCAGACTGCATTTTTTCTTTATTTAGCGTAGTCAACGGCCCGCATCTCACGGATAACCGTTACCTTGATATTGCCTGGATATTCCAAGTTATTTTCGATCTTTTCACGAACATCGTGAGCCAAAATCGTAATCTTGTCATCCTTAATCTTGTCCGGCTGAACCATAATCCGGATTTCACGGCCGGCTTGTAAAGCAAAGCTGTTCTTGACACCCTTGAAGCTATTAGCGATTTCTTCCAAATCTTGGAGACGCTTGATATAGCTTTCCAGAGATTCACTGCGGGCACCTGGACGAGCAGCACTGAGTGCGTCTGCTGCAGCTACGATAACAGCAATGACACTTTCTGCTTCCACATCTCCGTGGTGGCTGGCAATCGTATTAACAACGATTGGATGCTCCTTGTACTTACGAGCCAGTTCAGTCCCGATTTCCACGTGGCTGCCTTCAACCTCACGGTCAATAGACTTGCCAATATCATGGAGAAATCCAGCACGGCGAGCTAAATTGGCATTTTCACCAAGCTCACCAGCGATAATACCGGAAAGTTTGGCAACCTCAATAGAGTGCCGAAGGACGTTCTGACCATAAGAAGTACGGAACTGCAGGCGACCCATGATTTTCATCAAATCAGGATGCAGGTTAGGTGCTCCGATTTCATAAGCTGCGGCTTCCCCGTACTCACGGATGCGATTGTCAATTTCCAGACGGTTCTTCTCAACCAACTCCTCGATGCGGGCTGGATGAATACGCCCATCTTTCAAGAGTGCTTCCATGGTCATACGAGCAATCTCGCGGCGAATCGGATCAAAACCTGAGAGAGTGACTACTTCAGGCGTATCATCAATGATGACATCAATACCAGTCAGACTTTCAAAAGTCCGGATATTGCGACCTTCCCGGCCAATAATCCGACCCTTCATGCTGTCATCTGGCAGATGCACCGTTGAATTGGTTTGCTCAGCGACATAATCACCGGCAATACGCTGCATGGCTTGGACCAAGATATTCTTCGCAACCTTGTCAGACCGCTCTTTGATATCTTGCTCCGCATCCCGAATCCTAGTCGCAATCTCTTTAGAAAGCTTGTCTTCGGTCTGCGTCAAAATAATATCACGCGCTTCTGTCTGCGATAGCGAAGCAACTCGCTCCAGCTCTGCTGCCTTCTGCTTTTCAAGTTCCGCTACTTGTTCTTCACGCGCATCAATGTGTTTAGATTTATCTGAGAGACTTTGTTCTTTTTGCTCCAAAGCCTTTTCTTTGTTGCTTAAATTATCGTCTTTACGGTCAAGGGTAGAAGCACGCTCGGTCAAGCGGCTTTCGATTTGTTTCAACTCTTGACGTTCAGACTTAAATTCTGCATCAACTTGTTCACGATATTTTCTGGCTTCTTCTTTTGCCTCCAAAAGTGCTTCTTTTTTAAGCGAACTTGTTTCCCGCTTGGCTTCTTTGATAATCAAATCAGCTTCGCGTTCAGCTTGTCCGCGTAAATTGGTTGCTTCTTGTTCAGCATTTAAAAGAGTAAGCTCTGCAGCTTCTTTAGATGATTTCATCTTAGCCGAGACACTTACATATCCAATCACTAAACCAATGATGGCAGCAAAAACAGACATAATTATAGTAAATAGGTCCATGTTTTTACTCCAAATCTATTTAATTGTTGAATTCAAAATTCCATACTATTCTATCACAAATCTAAAAAATTCACAAACCTATTTTTTGAAAATCAAGAAAGCTTTTGTCCATTTTTTAGAGACAAAATCTTCAAAGTTTGCAGAAGCCTGAGCACCAAAACCTTTTCAAGACATAAGCACGATTGTTCAAATTTTTCATTTTTCTAAAACCTAAACTTTATTCCCAAATAAAATTTTTTTATGCTATAATCAGAGAAGAAAATGTGTCTATGAGACAGGCCTTTTCTTCGCTAACAAGACAAACCAATGGCTTGATATCACTAGAAAAACCTTCTCGCACTTGCTACATTGTAAAGGAGAAACCATGTCTAAAGAAGTTATCGTTGAAAGCTTTGAGCTGGATCACACCATTGTCAAAGCGCCTTATGTCCGCCTCATTGGAGAGGAAATCGGCCCTAAAGGCGATATCATTTCCAATTTTGATATCCGTCTGGTTCAGCCCAATGAAGATTCCATTCCGACTGCTGGCCTGCATACCATCGAGCACCTGCTGGCTATGCTGATTCGCAAGCGCATTGATGGTATGATTGACTGCTCACCTTTTGGCTGCCGCACTGGTTTTCACATGATTATGTGGGGCCAACACAGCTCCAGCCAGATTGCTCAGGTCATCAAATCCTGTCTGGAAGAAATCGCTGAGTCAACTAGCTGGGAAGATGTCCCTGGAACAACCATTGAATCCTGCGGAAACTACAAGGATCACAGCCTTTTCTCAGCCAAAGAATGGGCCAAACTTATTCTCAGCCAAGGGATCTCTGACGATGCCTTTGAACGCCATGTGATTTAAAACAAAAAAGTTCTCGAAATCGAGAACTTTTTTTGTGCATGTATAATGAAATTCATCAACAAACTAGAAAGCTAGCTGCTAAAGAAATGTTCAAAGATGACTAGAAATCAAGCGAGTCAGCATAACCCGGACCATTTCCGACGAAGTATCCAGTCTTACAGTTGATACTGAAGAGATAGGTGCCGTCTGGTTTGAAGAGGTTGTAGTAGCCGTTTCCTTTGATAATATTAACGCGTTCCAGAATATAGTTGTCTCCAGAAATGTAGCCGCGCTCACGAGAAGTTTGCAAAATCTTCTCCAGAACACCAGGATTGAATGTCCAAGCTGGATTGTTGACGTCATCAATAGCTGCTTGATTATAAGGAACACGACTGAGATCTCTCTGCAGATTTACTCCGTTGCTAGGAAGACCATAGCCAGAGTATGAACTGGAAGCTCCTGAACCAGAAGCAGACGAGCTTGAACCGCCACTTGTACCCGCACTAGAGCCTCCCTGATCAGTAGCAGGAGCTGGTGTTGGTACCTGTTGGCCGCGTCCTTGGGCAATTGCTGCCTTTAGAACTTCATCGAGCTTAGCATTACCACTTGATACATCTGAGAAAGTCGCATTTGTATTGGCCTTGGCTTCCTTGTTCAAGACACCGTCAGTGATTGCTCCGCCATCAAACTGCGAATTGACACTTTGAATAGCTGAAATCTGCTTGACCAAGGAATCATACTTGCTCTTGGCTGCATCATAGTCTTTGCTGCCTTTTAGCTTTTCAAGTAAGGTTTTTAATTTTTCCAAGTCGCCAAATTTACTGTTTTTGACAGCAGTTTGATTGCTATCTGTGAAAAATGCAGCATACTCATCATTAAAGGACTTCAGATCCTTGGCAGTATTATCAGAGCTAGAGGAAGACGAACTCTTTTTGCTGGACTGCGATGTTGAAGAGCTGGAGCTTGTAACGGTCTTGTGACCCCAATTATGCCCCAGAGCAAAGTAGAGCCCTGTTCCCGCTACAGCAATCCCTAGAAGTCCCAAGACAGGATAAAAGAAAGCTTTTTTCTTGTAGAAAGGTATCTTAGGAACCTGTAATTCCTTCTCATCAAGCGGTTCTGGAATAGGACCGTAAGATGTCTTTTGAACGGGAGCAGCAGCAATCGAATCCGCCTGCTCTGAGCGTTGACTGCGAGAACCTAAGGGGTTTGGAGCTGCTTCTGGCTCACTTGCAGCCTCAGTGCCTGCCGACTGAGCCGTTGGAATCTCCTGTTCACTTTCAACCTCTTGCCGTCTTTCTTTGATGAAGTCGGTCAAATCAGAAGATGCTTGCTCAGCCTGAGCCGTTTCCTGCTCCTGCAGCTTTCTGATTTTCTGGGTTTCAAATTTTCCAGCTTCGATTTCCTGACGGTGCTGCTTGATATACTTATCCAGCACATTGTCGCTTTCATTCACACCGGCTTCCAGCTCCTCTTTCTTACGAGTGGCTTGGCCGACTGTCATTTCCTTGGCCTCTTCAAAATCAAGGACCGACTCTTTCTTTTCTTCTTCCGGTGAGTAGTTTTCTTCTTTCGTCACGGCAAATCCTTTCTAATCTAACTGACGTTTGACCCGCTGGCCAAAATACTGATACAAATCAACTTTTAAAGTACCATTATAAAGCTTGCGTTTTTTATCGGCCTGACTGCCGTATTTACTTTCAAAAACTTCATCGCTAGTCAGGATAAACTTGCTCCAGGTTTTGAGCGGCGAAAAGGTTTCACCCATCTCTTGATAAAGCCGGGTCACAGCCTCATCATCTAGGAGGCGCTCCCCATATGGCGGATTAGAGATAATCACACCATTAATCTTATCTGTATGCAAATCCTGCAATCGCATCTGCTTAAAGTGAACCCGCTCTGCTACTCCTGCTTGCTCAGCGTTTTTTCGAGCTAGCTCTACCATACGGCCATCGATATCCGAGCCAGAAATATCCAGCTGGATGGTCTGATCAATCTGACTGAGTGCAGTCGAGCGAGACTGTGCTACCAAGTCTTTATCCACCCAATTCCAGTCTTCAAAGGCAAAGGAACGATGAAGCCCCGGCGCTATCTTCATCCCGATCATGGCTGCCTCGATACAAAAGGTACCAGAACCGCAAGTCGGGTCAATCAAAGGCTTATCTGGATACCAATTTGATAGAAGTAAAATAGCCGCTGCCATATTCTCCTTAATCGGCGCACCACCTTTATCAGCCCGATAACCACGTTTGAAGAGACTGGACCCTGTCGTATCAATCATCACTGTCGCTACATCTTTTAGAATAGAAACCTCTATCCTAAACTCAGCTCCATTTTCCTGCAGGGGCACCCCTTCCGGACGTGCATAGTGCTTCTGCAGCTTCTTGACAACTGCCTTTTTAGAAATAGCCTGAACACCAGGCTCATTGTGAAGTTTTGACTTGACACATTTAGCCTTGGCAATAGGAAATTTAGCTCCCAGAGGTAGATAATTCTCCCAATCCAGAGCAAAAACTCCCTGAAAGAGCTCTTCGAAAGTCTTAGCAGGAAAACTGCCAACTACAATCTTAATCCGATCGGCCGCGCGCAGCCAGAGATTGGTTTGAATAATGGTACTGACATCACCATCGAAGCGAACTCGGCCATTTTCGACCTGACAATCAAGCCCCAGCTCTCTGATTTCACGGCCGACAACAGCTTCCAGTCCTGCCGCTGCGGTCGCAATTAAATTAAATTTTTCTTTCATCTCGGCTTTTTAAATGGATTCCAATCTATACAAACAAAGGGAGTGAGACAAAAATCGTGATTTCGTCACATCGATTTTCCTCACTCTCCCTTTTTAAATTTTGGGCTGAGAAGGTTTCGCTGCCATTTGTCAGCTAGCTCATTACTTGAAATATCCATTAGACAAATGAAGCAACAGCTAGTTGAACTTGGCAGAGAATAGAGCGCTCAGCCACTCTCTTGCTATTCTATTATAAAATTTAAAGAGGACAGGACTTGCCGTCCTAGCCTCAGCCTATATGCAATTTTCTGTAAGCCATGTTTTGTTCCGGAAATGACTAGGTACCATTTCCTTCGATAATCATCTGTCTACTGTTTCCAGTCAGAGTGCTATGTTCGCTTCCACGCACTCCATGCCCCGACCAAAGTTTGGGTTGCTAGCTTGAGGGGTTTACCGCGTTCCACTTCTTCTGTTTCCAGAAGAACTACGTCACTGTGGCACTTTCAGACCTAATCAGACATATCCAAAGACTTAGCCCTTTCAGTCGCCGTAACGGAAAAATCCGTCCCTAGGCTTATTTCTTCGCCTAGCACAAACACTACCGGCATCACAGCCAGTGCTAGCATGGACTTTCCTCATGAAAATCTAAAATTTCCACGCGATTATCCAAAAATTGCACTGTTCTAAAAGAACCATTATTCACGATCCAGAATTTGTTTCCCGAATACTTCCTTTTCAAGACGGTTCAAGCGCTTCAAGATATCAAAATTAGTCGCAGAAGTCATCTGAGGGAAGTTTTCTGCAGTTGACTGAGTCGCTTGTGTTGATTGGACAGGCTGAGTCGGCTGAACCGGTGCTTTTTCAACCGGCTTCGCAGCCAACTCTTCCTTGAGACGGCGATTTTCCTCACGCAGCTCCTTTACCAAGGCTGCATAAGTCTCATAATCCTTGATAATATCATCCAAAAACTCATCCACTTCGGACTTACTATAGCCGCGTACTTCGCGTTTAAAATCCTGATCAAAAATATCTTTTGCTGTAAAAATAATACTTGCCATCTTCTCTCTCCAATCTAGTTTGTCATATTCAATTATAAACAAAATGCACTATAAAAATCAAGATTTATCATCTAATTTTCCGAAAAATTTTCGGCCACTTCATTCAGGTCATCAAATGTTAATTTTTTGATAAAATACTGTTCTTGTTTTTTCATTTCTTGGTAAAGATATTTCAGTTTTGTCTCCTGTTCTTCATCATAAAAGAGGTAGGCTCCGTCCGTATTTTGAATGATGAATTGATTGTAATCACGAAATTGACTTTGATTTTGGTAGGTCGGATAAGCATACTTGACAAAATCGGTCTGCTTAAAAGCAGCTAATTTTGCTTGATTGGCTTCGTTCCAATTTTCACCTTGATTCTCAAAGAGAAAGATGGTTGCCATCTGAAATTCATAATCCTTTTTCAATTCATTAGCTAGCTCCAAAACCCAAGACTCAAAGCCCAGATTACCCATAAAAACCAGCCAATCTACTCCATCTTCCAAAAAACGGATTAAGTCCCTTTTAGCGGCTTCTTTTATGATTTTTATTCTCATATCTTTTTCCGTTGAAATGCCGATTTCAAAGGCTTTGTAGCCTGTTATTAATAGACTGGTCATTTATTCTCCCTTAAAAAAGTTTTTTGTGGTATAATAGAGTGATGCTATTGTACCAATAAGGAGTTTTATGGTCAACTATCCGCATAAGCTAAAGGCAAAAAGCAGTATTAACAGACCTGTTCCCGGCATTGTTAACTTTGCCAATCGTGGGATGTCTTTTGAAAAGATGATCAACGAATCCAACAGCTACTATCTAAGCAGAGGACTCGCTGTCATCCATAAAAAGCCTACCCCCATTCAGATTGTTAAGGTTGATTATCCGCACCGTAGCCGAGCCAAGATTGTAGAGGCTTATTTTCGGCAAGCTTCTACAACAGACTATTCTGGTGTCTACAAGGGCCATTATATTGACTTTGAAGCCAAGGAAACCCGACAGAAAAAATCGATGCCCATGAAAAATTTTCATTCGCATCAGATTGAGCATATGGAGGCAGTCCTTGAGCAAAAGGGCATCTGCTTTGTCTTACTACATTTTTCCAGCTTAAGGGAGACTTACCTACTTCCAGCTTCTTATTTAATTGAGTTTTACAAGATCGACAAGGGAGGGAAGTCCATGCCTCTAACTTACATCCAAGAGCATGGTTATCCGATTGAAATGCAGCAGCTTCCCAGCATTCCTTATCTTGAAATTATCGAACAAAAACTACTAGGTGGTATTATAAATGAATAAACAAACTCTTATGCAGGCTTTGAAATATCTTGCAAGTGCACTTATAACCCTGCTTATGATTGGATTCGTGATTGGCTGTTTGGTATTTACCTACTATGCGGTCAAGGCTCCCAAGCTTTCTGAAAAAGACCTGATTGCGACCACATCCAGTAAGATTTTTGACAGCAATAACAATTTGATTGCGGACCTAGGCGCTGAAAAGCGGGTCAATGCTGAAACAAGTGAAATTCCTACGGATTTGGTCAACGCCATTGTCGCCATCGAAGACCATCGCTTCTTCAATCACCGCGGGGTGGACTTTATTCGGATTGCAGGTGCCCTTGTTAGCAATATCCGCGGAGGTCGTCAAGGTGGTTCAACTCTGACCCAGCAGTTGATTAAGTTGTCCTATTTCTCAACTTCTTCTTCGGACGCGACCCTTTCACGTAAAATCCAAGAAGCTTGGCTGGCCGCTCAGCTTGAGCGTAAAGCGACCAAGCAGCAAATCTTGACCTATTATGTCAATAAAGTCTACATGTCTAACAGTAACTACGGTATGCAGACAGCAGCCCGAAGCTACTATGGCAAGGACCTAAAAGATTTGAGCTTACATCAAACGGCTCTGCTGGCAGGTATGCCTCAGGCACCTAACCAATATGACCCTTATACTCACCCAGAGGCTGCGACCAACCGTCGTAATCTGGTACTTCGTGAGATGCATGATCTCAAGTACATCACAGATGAACAATATGAGCAAGCCAAGAATACCCCTGTAACCGACGGACTTCAAAGTTTGAAAGCTTCCACTAGCTATCCTGCTTACATGGATAATTATCTTAAGGAAGTAATTGAACAAGTAGAAGAAGAGACTGGTTACAATGTCCTAACAACTGGTATGGAAGTCTATACAAACGTCAACACTGATGCCCAAAAGAAACTTTGGGATATTTACAACACAGGAGACTATGTAGCTTATCCAGATGACGAAATGCAGGTTGCCTCCACTGTTATGGATGTGCAAACTGGTAAAGTCATTGCCCAGCTCGGTGCCCGTCACCAGTCTACCAACGTATCCTTTGGTACCAACCAAGCTGTTGAAACCAACCGTGACTTCGGTTCAACAATGAAGCCAATCACCGATTATGCGCCAGCTCTGGAAAATGAAGTCTATACTTCGACAGCTGCTCCTATCACAGATGCTCCATATAATTTCCCGAATTCCAGCACACCAGTCTACAACTGGGATAAAAAATATTATTACGGGATGACGATTCAATACGCTATTCAGGAATCCCGTAACGTTCCTGCTGTGAAAACGCTGGAAGCTGTTGGCTTGGATGAGTCCCTCAAGTTCCTAAATCGTATTGGGATTAACTATCCTGAAATGTTCTATGTTAATGCCTTTTCAAGTAATACCAGCAAATCCGGCAACGAATACGGAGCCAGCAGTGAAAAAATGGCTGCTGCCTATGCAGCCTTTGCCAATGGTGGTACTTACTACAAGCCTCAGTATGTCAATCGCATCGTCTTCAGTGACGGAACGGAGAAGACTTTCTCCAATAATGGTTCCAAGGCTATGAAGGAAACGACAGCCTACATGATGACCGACATGATGAAAACAGTCTTGCAGTCTGGTACAGGTACAAACGCTGCAATTTCAGGTGTTTATCAAGCCGGTAAGACCGGAACCTCCAACTATGCTGATGATGAATTAGCCAAGCTGACCAAGCCTTACTACTACTCTAGCATTGTCACACCAGACGAGCTCTTCGTTGGTTACACGCCTAAGTATTCAATGGCCGTTTGGACTGGCTACTCTAACCGCCTGACACCAATCCTTGATGACGGGGTTAAGGTTGCAACAGATGTCTACCGCGAAATGATGCTTTACCTAGCTCAAGATGGCTCTGCTTCAGAGGATTGGGAAATGCCAGATGGTCTCTACCGCAGTGGCTCTTATGTCTACCTAAACAGTGGTACCGGCTATAACCGTTACTACAATAACCAGCAATACTATAACTCTTCTAGCTATAGCAGTTACAGTACAGAAGCTAGCTCTGACACATCAGCTTCTGGTGAGCATTCTGGCGATTCAAACAATAGCTCTTCTAGCCACAATGACTCCTCTTCCGGTAACGGTGGAAATGACTAGAGTGACGAAGATTAGAATACAAACTAAAAGAGTAAGAATGAAAAATTCTTACTCTTTTCTTATTCTCTCATCAAAGCTTACTTTGCCAAAGCCCCCATCGGATCCCATGGTGCTAGCACAAGTGGCTCTGCTTCATAAGCAGCTAATTCTGCGGCTGTCAGAAATTCTTTACGAACGACGATTTGATAGGTATATTCGTCCATCCAAGCGTCAGAGGCTACGAAATAGCCCTTGTTACCAACCTTTTCACCCCAAGAGTTTTCGACCTTCCATTTCTTAGCCTTACCATTTTCATCCAAGTCTACCCCTGTCAAGACCATGGCGTGGGTCATGAGGCTTTCGCTATAGTCCAAGCGGCCAGCCTTGTCCTGAGTTAGTCGAATACCCATGCTAGCAGTGAAATCGTGCATCCCCTCTGCCATAACACCGGCCTTACGATTGCTAGACTGACCTACATCCGAGCCAAACCAAACGGTCTCGCCAGCCTGCATTTGCGCAATAGCCAGCTCTTTTAGTCGGTCCATTTCAACATTCAAATAACGAACGGGCTTGCTGCCAACGACATTTCCCAACATCTCAACCGTATAGGACCGACCATAAGGCTTGTCTGCAGTCGGCGCATTGATGATAGAAACATAGTCATCTAGCTTGAGGTCGACATATTTTTGATAGAAAGTCAGAGGTGTCAATCCGCTCTCGCTATGGAAATGATTGTCCTTATCTCGATAAGAGAAGTCAAACTGGCGAGGCGGCAAGCCTAAATTCATAGCTAGAAAGTTAAAGACTTCCTGTAGGAGTTCTTCTTTTTTAGTTTGAAGTTCAGCCGATTCTGCCCCTTCCGCTCTTAATTCTCGCAAAATCTGCGCATCTTGACGCAGGAGTTTATTGAGAATCTGATTGAGCTCGCGACTGTCACTGGAAGAGATTGACTCTGGATAGACCGACTTGGGTACGACCCCATATTTCTCAAAGAGGGAAACAACCATATCCCACTGACCGCCATCCTGCTGAGGCGTGTCTAAGAGAAACTTGACCTTGCGACTAGTCAATTCTTGGTCAGCTGTCGCCAGCACCTGCTCTAAGAACCAGTTGGATTTTTCATATTTATCCCAAAAGAAGGTATGGGCCTGAGATAGCTCAAAATCTTCCAATTGGAAGTTCGCAATCATCTTGTGGCGGAAAGTATTAAGAGCTGCAAACATCCAACAGCGCCCTGAAGCTTTCTGGTCACTGACCTTATCTTTCGTGAGATCTAGTGAAAAAACTGGTGTATTTTCCACGGCAGCGCTTCGCTTCTCCAAAGAAGTCAAAAGGCCATTGTGACTGATAGCATTTTCCATTGCTGCAAACTTGGGATTGGCCTCATAAGCAGCATACAACTTATCTGTAAAATCTTGTTCTAACGAATGCATAGAATCCTCCTTGTCATTATACATCTATTATAGAACTTTAAAAAAGGAGCGCAAGTAAAAAGGCTGGACAAAAGAGTCCTAGCCTTTTTCTAAATCGGATCTTAGGATTCCATAGACGGAAAAATCTTTGACTCGTCCTTTATGAAATACAGCCTGACGGAAAGTGCCTTCGTAGCTCATGCCAGCTTTGGCCATAACACGCCCAGAAGCTGGATTGGCTGTTACAAATCTTGCTGTGACACGATTGAAACCTGCACCTTGCAAGAGATAGATTAAAACAGCTTTCAAAGCTTCTGTCATCAGCCCCTGCCCCCAATAGTCTTTACTTAAAATATAACCGACCTCGCAAGCATTGACTGCCTCATCCATGTCCACCACACTAATATCACCAAGAACATGTTCAGGATTTTCTTTCAGGCAGATGGCCCACTTGTAAAAATCCATGTTTTGATAATTCTCAACCCAGCGAGCAATAGACTGTTTGGTGACTTCAGGACTCTCGTGAGCATCCCAGGTCACATGCAGCAAATTATCCGGACGAGAAGCCCAGTTGTCATACATAGCTTGTGCATCCGATTCCAGAAAAGGTCTTAGCAAAAGATGTTTGGTTTCAATGGACTGTGTACCTATCATTTTCATAGCTTCCTCATTTCTTGGATCAGACTAAAAGAGATTTTCACTTCCAAAACTCGTCAAAAATTGTAATTGGCAAATGCCGTTTGTGCTGCCCTTTATACCACCAAGATTCAATAGTTTCTTGGGCTTGGGCTGAAACGGACCTGCCTTCGAGGTAGTCGTCAATTTCATTGTAGGTCACACCCAGAGCAACTTCATCCGCAATCCCAGGTTTTTCTTCTTCCAAGTCAGCCGTCGGCACCTTTTCATAGAGAGCCGGATCCGCTCCTAAGGCGGCCAAAAGCCGCTTTCCTTGACGCTTATTGAGACGGTAAAGCGGTAAGATATCTGCTCCGCCATCCCCAAACTTGGTGAAAAAGGCCGTGACATTTTCGGCTGCATGATCCGTCCCAATGACAGCCCCACTGTATGAACCAGCCAAAGCATACTGGGCAATCATACGGCTGCGCGCCTTGATATTACCCTTGTTAAAATCAGAGACTTTGGCACCCGTTGCCTCTACAGCCTTTGTCATGGCATCAGCAGATTCCTTGATATTGACTGTCAGACTGACATCAGGTTGGATAAAAGCCAGAGCCTTTTGCGCATCATCTTCATCTGCCTGGACACCGTAAGGCAGGCGGACAGCGATAAAGCGATAGCCATCATCTCCAGTCTCAGCTCGCATTTCCTCTACAGCCAGCTGAGCTAAGCGGCCAGCCAAGGTTGAATCCTGACCACCAGAAATTCCCAGAACATAACTTTTCAAAAAAGGGTGCTTTCTCAGATAGGCCTTAAGAAAGTCCACTGACTTGCGGATTTCTTCCTCCGGGTCAATCACTGGTTTGACGCCCAGTTGAGCGATAATTCCTTCTTGTAGGCTCATTTTTCTGCTCCTGTCTGGTAGGCTTTCTTGCGCATCTGGTCAATCAAATCCATCTTATCCTGCCAAATATCTCTAGCCAGGTCAACTGGATAATCCTGTGGATTGAGAACCCGCTTGTACTCATCCCAGAGTTTATCAAATTCCTTACGGGCATAGGTTTGAATTTCGGTCAGACTTGGCTGATCATAGACTAAATTACCTTCTTGGAAAATCTCCACCAAAAGAGGTACGGCATCAAAATTTTTGACCGTTTTATTGATGTATGTATAGGTCGGATGGAACATTTCCAGCTCTTCCAAGCCATTGACATCAAGGCCATCATAGGTAATGTAGTCTCCCTCGGACTTCCCTTTTTCACGACTGGTAATACGCCAAACCTGCTTCTTGCCTGGAGTAGAAACTTTTTCAGCATTATTGGACAGCTTGATGGTATTGCGCAATTCTCCATTCTCATCTTCAATAGCTACAATCTTATAAACTGCTCCTAAAGCCGGCTGGTCATAGGCTGTAATGAGCTTGGTACCCACGCCCCAGACATCAATCTTAGCCTTTTGCATTTTCAAGTTGAGAATGGTATTTTCATCCAAATCATTGGACGCATAAATCTTAGCATCAGGAAAGCCAGCTTCATCTAATTGCTGCCGAACTTTCTTAGAAATATAGGCAAGGTCTCCAGAATCAATACGGACACCCAGAAACTTAATCTTGTCTCCTAGCTCACGCGCCACCCGAATAGCTGCCGGAACACCTAGGCGCAATGTATCATAGGTATCTACTAAGAAAACACAGTTATGATGAGTCTCAGCATAAGCTTTAAAGGCATCATAATCATTTCCATAGACTTGAACGAGAGCATGAGCATGCGTTCCCAAGACTGGAATATCAAAGAGCTTGCCAGCCCGGACATTACTGGTTCCGTTAGCTCCGCCAATCACCGCAGCCCTAGTTCCCCAAATAGCAGCATCCATTTCCTGGGCCCGGCGCGTACCGAACTCCATCAGAGGCTCATCCTCGATAACAGAGCGGATACGAGCTGCCTTGGTGGCAATCAGGGTCTGAAAATTAACGATATTGAGCAGGGCAGTCTCAACAAGCTGACACTGAGCTAATGGACCTTCCACCTGCACGATTGGCTCATTGGCAAAAACCAAATCACCTTCCTGAACAGACCTTACGGTCAGGCTCATCTTGAGATTCCGCAAATAATCCAGAAACTCTCCGTGATAGCCCAAGGATTGCAAATAATCTAAATCGCTCTGGCTGAATGTCAGATTATTGAGATAGGAAATAATTCTTTCCAAGCCCGCAAAGACTGCGTAGCCGTTATTAAAAGGATTTTTACGGAAAAAAACTTCAAAAACTGCATGCTTGTTGTGAATATTTTGCTTGAAATAAACCTGCATCATGTTGATTTGGTACAAATCAGTGTGCAGCGTTAAACTATCATCTGGGTACATCTTCTTGCTCCTTTATGCTAGATACCTTTTATTATATCATAATTCCAAAAAAGCTAAGCAAATCCTGTCAACTCACTTGAATAGACACACTTGCTTAGCTTATATTCTTATGCTTGCTCTGTAAGATATTTGTAGGCTTCCTGACTGGCAATGGCACCATCGCCAACAGCCGTCGTAATCTGGCGCAGGTCTTTCTGGCGAACATCACCAACAGCATAAATGCCGGCTACTGAAGTCTTCATCTGATGATCCGTCAGAATCCAGCCAGCCTCATCAGTGATACCTAAGTCCGTAGCAAATTCACTAACCGGATCTAAACCGACATAGATAAAGATGCCACCAAAATCTGCTTGGCTAGTTTCACCTGTCTTGACATTCTTGAATGTTACTCCAGTCACTTTACGCTCATCACCATGGATGCTTTCCACCACAGAATCCCAGACAAAGCGAATCTTTTCGTTGGCAAAGGCGCGATCCTGCAGCACTTTTTGTGCTCGCAGCTCATCACGACGGTGAACAATGGTCACACTTTTTGCAAAGCGCGTCAGGAAAATAGCTTCCTCTACCGCCGAGTCGCCACCACCGACAACCAGCAAATCTTCATCACGGAAGAAGGCGCCGTCACAGACCGCACAATAGGAAACCCCGCGGCTGTTGTAGTCTTCCTCGCCAGGAACCCCCAGATGACGATGATTGGCACCAGAAGCAATGATGACTGTTTTAGTTTCAAAACGCTCATCTTCTGTGATGATTTCCTTAAAATCGCCTCGGTCTTCAATTTTTTCTACTAGGCCAAATAGATGTTCAACACCCAGATTCTCAAGAGGCTCAAACATTTTCTCTGCTAGCTCTGGACCGCTGATATTGGCATAGCCTGGGTAGTTTTCAATGTCAGCTGTATTGTTCATCTGACCACCAGGAATACCACGCTCCAGCAGGGCAACTTTTAGGTTGCTGCGGGCTGCATAGAGGGCAGCTGTCATGCCGGCAGGCCCAGCTCCAATAATAATTGTATCGTACATAACTCTTCTTTCTCCTTGTTGTAACTAGAATTATTCTAACAACTTTTCTACAGTTTTACAAGCATTTAAGCTTTTAGGACAATGAGCAAGCCCAGCGTTGCAAAAGACAGGACTGGAATCGTCATAATGACAATCAGAAGGACATCGTACAGATGGCTCTGGCGCTCCTTGGCTGTCTTGTCCTTGCGGTGAATCATCCGCAGTCCAATCCATAAACCCGCAATGATCCCTACACCGACTGCTGTATAAAGCAAGCTCTCGATATAAAGTGCAAATATTTGATCTAACATGTCAACTCCTCAAAGGTCAATCAGCCTTATTCTACAAAAATAAGAACAACTCCAAATCTAGCCGTCAGCATAAAACACCCACTAGACAAGAAAGTCTGCCCCACAGCACGCTGAGACTGAAAACAAACTCAGCTGGTCTAGCCAACTGAGCCTTCACTGTCTCTATTATATCAAATATAGGTTCGTTTGTAACTAGCAAAAAATTCCTTGGTTCTTTCTTCCTTTGGATGATGGATAATCTCATCTGGTGTGCCGGACTCTATGATTTTCCCCTTGTCCAAAAAGAGTACCCTGTCGGCCACCTGAGCGACAAAGGACATATCATGACTGACCAGAATCATGGTTTGACCAGACTTGGCTGCATCAGCGATTGATTTTTCTACTTCTCCGACTAACTCGGGATCCAAGGCTGAGGTCGGCTCGTCTAGCAAAAGAACATCTGGATTCATAGCCAAAGCCCTTGCCAAAGCCACCCGCTGCTTCTGACCGCCTGACAGATGTCTAGGATAGTGATTTTCTCGGTCTGACAAGCCAACCTTTGCTAATTCTTCCTTGGCTAGCTTGGTTGCTTCTTGGTCTGACAGTTTCTTAACTACCAGCAGACCTTCCTTGACATTTTCCAGAGCCGTCCGGCGGGAAAAGAGGTTAAACTGCTGAAAAACCATGGCTAGCTTGCGACGCAGCAGCAAAATCTCATCTTTGGAAATCCTTGAAAAATCTACTTTAAAGCCGTCAATAGTAATC
Organism: uncultured Streptococcus sp.; assembly: GCF_963456385.1. Taxonomy (GTDB): domain Bacteria; phylum Bacillota; class Bacilli; order Lactobacillales; family Streptococcaceae; genus Streptococcus. The sequence continues at coordinate 33,461 of NZ_CAUOLF010000006.1, forward strand.
TTTCCGCTATCAGGCTGTTCCAGATAGTTGAGACTGCGGAGAAAGGTTGATTTCCCAGCACCTGAAGAGCCAATCAAAGCCACTACTTCACCTTTTTGAATGTCCAAACTGAGATCATCCAGAACCTTTTGACCTGAAAAAGTCTTACTTAAATGTGAAATATTAATCATCAGATTCCTTCTCCTTCTGCTTGCTGAAGCGATTCAAATTTATCCGGCTGCTTGATATCCATCATCTTTTCGATCCAGCGGCCAAGCTGTTCAATGAGAATATTGACAGCCCAATAAATCAGGGACACCGAAATAAAACGCTCAAAGTAACGGTAGTCTGCCCCTGCGATAGCCTGCGCCTTGGCAAAAATTTCCACTACACCGGCACTAAAGGCCAGAGAAGTACCCTTGGTCAAGCCAATCAGGGAATTAATCAGACTAGGCGTCGCTACCACTGCTGCATTGGGGATAATGACACGCATATAAACCTGCTTGTTGGTCATCCCTAAGCTGCGAGCAGCCTCGATTTCTCCCGGATCCACGGACAAGATTGCTGCCCGGATGGTCTCACTGGCATAAGCCGCTTCGTTGAAAGCAAAGGCAACAATCGCAAAGACAGATGCTGGAATATCATTAATATTAAAACTTGTGCCATACTGCTGATTGATGGCCTTCAGCAATAGAGGAATTCCAAAATAGGTCAGCATGAGCTGGACCAGCAGAGGTGTTCCTCTCAGAAAGCTGACAAAGAAAGCCTGAATCGGATACAGGACTTTAACCCGATTAATCTTGACGATGGCAAAAACCATGGCAAGCAGAATACCAAAGACTGCACCACCCGCTGTCAAGAGAAGGGTGATTGGCAGATTTTGCAAAATGCCAGGAATGGCCTCAAAAACGACCCTTAAACTAAATAATTTACCATCTGGAATGAACTTGAGTAACTCCTCATACCAACCAGTTGTCAGAAGATAAGTTGTAACCACCATTATTACTTCCTTTTCTTGATAATGAAATATTTTAACACAATTCTGGAACAAAACAAAGAATTTGCTTCGCTTTTACTGTCTTTTAGCAGTCAAAACGTGAGTAGCTAGTGCAAATCTCGTGTTCCTAAATATCAAATAAGCCACACTAAGCCCAATATAAAAATAGACTAGTTTCACTAGTCTATCATATCTATCTCATAAAGACTAATATATTTTTCTTATCACAGCCATAAGAAAAGTATATCACTAAAAGGTTTGGCGCTTAGCCTTACGCTCTGCCCGGCCACGTGCACGATTCTCTGCTCGTTTGGTCTTGCGGCGCTTTTCGTTAACAGCCCACTGGATTTTTTTCTTGTAGCCTGGCTTGATTTTTTTCTTTTTCTTCTTGACCAGCCCCAGCATTTCCGTATCCAGCTTCTCCCGGCTCTTTTCCCGATTGGCCCGACGGTCTCGGTCGTAGGTATCCTGGAACTCGTCATCTTTTATCATCTTGGGGATGAACTTAATCCCCATCTTTTCTAACTCCCGAATATCTGAGTCATCACTCGGCTGGTAGAGAGTAATGGCTGTGCCGGGAAGACCATTACGGCCGGTCCGGCCTACCCGATGGACAAAGAAAGACAAGTCCTGAGGAATGGCATCATTGATAACATGACTGACACCTTCGATATCAATCCCCCGCGCGGCCAAGTCGGTAGCGACAATGTACTCAAAATCCAGATTTTTGACCTGATTCATGATACGCTTGCGCTCCCTCGGAGCAATATCTCCATGAATTTTAGCAACTTTGAGCCCTTGAGCTGTCAGATAGCTGTGCAGCTCATCTGCCCTCGTCTTGGTATTAACGAAAATCATAGCCAGATAAGGCTGTAGGAGCTGACTGATTTGATAAATCTGGGCATTCTTGTCTCGTCCCTTGGTTGATAGGAGCCAGTTTTCAATGGTGTCCGCAATGACCGTCTTGGTCTTAATCTGCTCAATGACTGGATTAGACAGGTATTTTTTCAAAAAAGGCTGTAGCTTCTGTGGAATGGTCGCTGAAAAAACGAGAAACTGCAAGTCTTTTGGCAGCCGGCCCGCAATCTTATCAACCGTCGCCAAAAAACCCATGTCCAGCGTCATATCTGCCTCGTCAACGACAAAGGTCTTTGCCTTGTGAATAGCCAAGTCGCCTGACTCTACCAAGTCATAAATCCGCCCAGGGGTTCCGATGACGATATGAGGCTGACTGGACTCTAACTTCCCAATCTGACGAGCCTTGTCAGTCCCACCGACATAATTGGCCATCCGAATCTCTCTTTCAGAAAAGCTAGCCAACTGCCGAGCCGCCTGATAAATCTGTGCTGCCAGCTCCCGACTTGGGGCTGTAATAACAGCCTGCACACTGTCTGCTTCCTCATCCAGCATTTGAAAGATCGGCAGCAAAAACGTGTGGGTCTTCCCAGAGCCTGTCTTGGACTCCCCGACTAAATCCCGACCAGACAATACCACCGGAATCAGCTTCTCTTGGACTGGAGTCGCTTTAAGGAAGTTCAAATCCCCGAGCGCTTCCTGAATATAATCTTTAAACTTAAATTCTGTAAATTTCATCTTGTCCTCTATTCTATTATCCTAACTATTATACCAAAAAATTGACCATCCTGCTTACCCTCAAATCTAAGAAGCAGAAAAGCGAGCCAGAGACTCGCTTCTTGCTATAGATATAGGATAGCTAGGGTCAAAAGACTGCCCACGATACCGATTCCCCAGAAGAAGAAATCGACCTTCCATTCGCTCCACTCCTTGCCGTGGCCAGTTAGGCCTCCCAGCTCAAAGTGGTGATGAACCGGAGTCATCCGAAAAATCCGCTTGCCGCCGGTCAGCTTGAAGTAGGTCACCTGCATCATGACAGAAGTTGTTTCAAACACATAGACGATTCCAATCAAGAGCAGGGTCCACTCTTGGTGAAGGGAAATGGAGATAGCAGCCAGCATACCGCCCAAAGCCAGGCTTCCCACATCTCCCATGAAGATTTTAGCGGGCTTGTTGTTGAAGACAAAGAAGCCTAGTAAGCCGCCAATCATGCTAATGATGACAATCAGAATATCAAAACGCTTCTGCTCAACAGCAATCACAGCATAAGCCACCAAGCTGATGACCACCGAGATGCTGGCCAAACCATCAATTCCATCCGTCAGATTGACAGCATTGGAGAAGCCAATCAGCCAAAAAAGAACGAAAAAGATGTAAAGGAAGCCCAGCTGGACAGGAACGGTGAAGACATTGAGAGAGTCCCCTGCCCCATGCTGATTATAGAAGAAGTAAAAGACAACTCCACCGACTAGCTGCAGAAACAGTTTCTGCTTGGGATTAAGACCCTCGTTAATCTTACGAAACACCTTGAGGAAGTCATCCAAAAAGCCAACAACACCATAAAGGACCAAGATAAAAAGAATCATGATGAGGCCGTTGGACAGCTGATTCGAAAACAAACCGATAACAAAGCTGGCCAAAACAGATGTCAAGAGAAAGACAGTACCACCCATGGTTGGTGTTCCGGCCTTGGCCTGATGCTGCTTGACATCTTCGTGCATCTGTTGGCCTGTGATACGAGCCTTATGGTAAAAACGAATAAAGGCAGGAATGCCGATGATAGTTAGGATAAAAGTTACGATTCCTGCAATAAGAGCAATAAGCATATTAGTCTCCCATTGTAATTGTTATTTTCTTGAGTTTTTTCAGCGAAGTATTGGTCTTCTCGCTCTGCTTGACGACCTTGGAGCCCTCTCCTTTGAAAGTGACTTCGATGTCCTGCCACTTGGCAAAACGTTCGACATTGGCCTTGGTCCAGCCGTACATATCAGGCAGACTTTCTAAATCATCTGACAAGATCAAAACCTGTTGATTAGCCTTGAGATTTTTACCCTCTTTGACAGATACTTTTTTAATCTTGCCACCTGTTCCCAGCACAATTGGCTGGACTAGGTTGCGGCGCAATTCATCTGCCAGACCGCCAGGGCTGATTTGATTTTTCAGACCTAGTTGCTTGGTCAGTTCCTCTACGGATGGCATTTTATAACCGGTTTCTTCAGTGACTGTTTCAAGAGCCGGAGTCGCCTCCGTTGTCAGATTAAGGCTGTCTTTGAGAGCGACTGCTTCTTCCAAGACCGGATTGACCACTTCCTGCCAGAATATAGGCTGGAATTTTTCCTCAGGCTGCTGAACTGTCACATACATGATAAACTCAGGATTTTCTGCCGGCGTCATGGCAACAACTGAGTAGATATAGTCGTTCTCACCCTCTAGATAACCATTTTCAGAAGCAATCTGAGCGGTCCCTGACTTAACAGCGACATTCTGACCAGCCACTTGGATGACGGGTTCTCCACCGACATTCAGGGTTCCGTGGTAGGCGTCTGTTCCGACCTGAACCATATAATCCCGAGTGGTTTGAGCCGCTTTTTCTGAGACAGGATTTCCGATAATTTCCGTCGCAGTCTTACGAGCTGTATTAGTTTTAGGATCATGGATAGCATTGATAAACTTAGGCTCTACCATAACACCGTCATTGGCTACGGACGAGAAGGCACGCAGCATCTGCACCTGGGTCACACCAATCCCTTGACCGAAGGAACTCATGGCAATCGTAACATAGTTATCACCTGGCAAGGAGCCATAGGTTTCATTCCCCATACCAAAGCGGGTCGGCAGACCAAACTTAAACTTACTCAAGTAGTCCAACCACTTATCATTGCCCATCTTCTGCTCTAGAATGGTCATACCGACGTTACTGGAATAGGTAAAGCCTTGAGCAAAGGTCAGGGTTTCCCCTTCTGAAATCCCCATGTTGACGTTCCAGTCTCGAATGGTCGCATCCATAACCTTGTACTCTCTACTGTCATAAGTATCATGAGGATTAAAGCTGCCATTATCAATAGCTGAAGCCAGGGTCATGACCTTCATGGTAGATCCAGGCTCGTACTGGCCTTGATAGAGCATGGTGTTCCAGTTGCCCAGATTTTTCTCGTTCAAGCCTTCCTTGGTATCTGCATTATAGGTCGGCCTTTGAGAAGTGGCTAAGATTTCGCCAGTCTTGGCACTGACCAAGGTTGCATTGACAAACTTGCCTTTGACCTTTTCCTGGAAGGCATTCATCCGCGTTTCTAGGTAGGTTTGCAAATCAGCCGACAGCGTTGTATAAACATCCTTGCCGTCCTCTGCTTGTACAGAGACCTTTTCTGACCCAGGCACAACATTGCCATTCCGGTCTTTTTCGTAGGTCACAATCCCATTCTGACCAGCAAGAATCCTATCCAACGCCTGCTCCATGCCAGAAGTCCCTTTCAGCGTCTTATTGCCTTCCTTATCCTCCTGCAGCTGGGCAAGACCGATAAACTGGGAGGCAAACACGCCGTTATTATAACTGCGGTTAGGACTGGTAGTAAAGTCAATCCCTTCAATACCAGCAGCTTCAAAGGCTTCCCGCATAGCGTTCATATTACTGTAGGTAATGCCATTGCCCTGTGCCCCGAAGGAAACCTGCTTGAGATTTTTTTGCGACAGCTGGGTTTTGACGTAGTCCTTGTCCAGCTCTAGGTACTGATTGAAAATCTCTGCCACCTTATCGTACTGGGATTCTTCTACATAGAGAATCTTGCCGGTAGCTGACTTGTAACTCTTGTCAATAATGGCATAGACATTATAAGTCGTGGCATCCTCTGCAATGGGAACCCCATTTCGGTCATAAATCGTTCCCCGCCGGGCAGCGACTGTGACAGTCTTTTGATGGACCACTTCTGCTCCCTTTGATAAATTAACACCGAACTTCTGGTCAGTCCCGATAATGATAGCAAAATTAATCAAGAAAACGAAAAAGAGAAAGATAGCTAAGATACTCATGCTCTTTCCCACTTGCCGGCGATTGTATTCAGGGGTTTGCCTATTTTTCAGGGCGTATTTTTTAATTCTTTCAAAAATTCTATTCTTCATCCGTTGAACTCACTGTTTTACGATTTCCCTTCTGGAGTTTCATATCCTGAGAGCTGGCTAACTGGGACAACCTTTCATAGCGGGTCAGTTCATTGACTTCCTGCTTGATGTCGGCCAGCTCTGTCTGCTCCGCTTCAATCTGTGTATTGACTTCCGTCAAATCCCGATCCACCTGCAATAGCTTGGTCTGCATAAAGACGATGCTGACCGCTAAAATAATGGCAGTCAAAACGATGGAGCCGTAAAAGGCCTTCTCAACTCGGGAAAATTTTCTCATCTGATCTTGAAGCGGGTTTGGTCTTTTTTCTGACATTTTTTCCTCACTTGTGTATCTTACGGGCCACGCGCAGCTTGGCGGAATGAGCCCGGTTATTGCTTTCTAATTCTTCTTTGCTTGGTAAAATTGGTTTGCGGCTGACCAGCTCCAGCTTAGGCTGCAGTTCATCTGGGATGAAGGGCAGGCCCTTGGGAACATCCACTGTTGACGCCTCCTTGAAAAGCTGCTTGGTCAGACGGTCTTCCAGCGAATGAAAAGTAATGACCGCAATCCGGCCGTCCACCGCCAGCAAATCAATAGCTTGCTGAATAGACTTATCCGCCGCTCCCAACTCGTCATTAACCTCAATCCGAATAGCCTGAAAAATCTGCTTGGCTGGATGACCTTTCTTCTTCAGCTCCTTAGCTGGCTTGGCTGACTTGATAATTTCAGCCAGTTCTGTCGTTGTTTCAATGGGCTTGACACTTCTAGCCTGCTCAATCTTGCGAGCAACCTGCTTAGAAAACTTGTCTTCGCCATATTTAAAAAAGATTCGTACCAAATCCTGATAACTATAATGATTGACAACCTCAAAAGCTGTCAAGGCTGCCTCGCGGTTCATACGCATATCCAAAGGCGCATCCTGTTTATAGGAAAAACCACGCTCACGCTGATCCAGCTGAGGGCTGGAAACGCCTAAATCATAACAAATCCCATCAATTTCTTCCACACCGGCTTCTTGCAAACGGCTCTTGAGGTGGCGGAAATTGTCCTTGATAAAGGTCACCATCCCCCGCTCTATATAAGGAGCCAAGCGCTTTTTAGCATTGTCAATAGCTGTCTGGTCCTGATCAAAGGCATAGAGATGCCCTTCGTTTCCGAGCTGGCTCAAAAGATATTCGCTGTGACCAGCACCCCCTAGGGTCGCATCGACATAGATGCCGTCAGGCTTAACAGCCAGCTGGTCAACCGTTTCATGAAGAAGAACAGTAATGTGATGAAATTCGTTTGTCATATCTTACTTATTATATCACATTCAAAAGCAAAAAAAAATTTAAAAGAAAAAGTAAGCGGATGAAATCCTTTTTTAAATTTTTTGTCAGATATACTTGACACTTTTTTCAAAAAGTATTATACTAGCATAAAATAAAAGTCAAATATAACTGACAAACTTGCTGAAAGTTATCAGTTATAGAATTAGAAAGGAAGGGTGTAATGAATCGTGTCAAAGAATTTCGAAAAGAAAAAAAGATGTCTCAGCTAGAGTTGGCAAAGTCTATCGGGGTATCGCGGCAAACTATCAATATGATTGAAAACAACAAATACAACCCCACCCTCGAGCTCTGTATCAATCTGGCTAGAGCGCTGGATACTGACCTCAACGCCCTCTTTTGGGAACCCCAGCTGACAGATGAAGAATCAGATGACTAAGAGTTTTTCCCTGCAGCAACATTCATACCTAAAGAAAGGAAACAAACATGAAAAAAGAAACATTCTCAGACAAGATGATTAAACGATTTTACGGTATTACTGGACCTTTGGACGAGCAAAAGCGCCAACAGGCTGAGCACTTAGGAAATATAGGCTTTATTTGGCTTTTCTTTATCCTGATTTTTGGCAATGCCATCGCCTTTCCCCTAGCCTTTCGCTGGCCCAAAATTATCGCTCTAGCCTATCCTATCATGCTAGAAATCCTTATCCTCGGCTTCTGTGTCTATATAATCATCCAAGCACGCCGCAAAGGAATTGATGACCTAGAGCTAGGACTTCAGGATGAAAAAGAAGAAAAAGCTATGAAACATGCTGGTCTCAAAGCAGGCTTCTCTTATTGGCTGCTCTTTTATCCTCTCTTCGGCATCATGATAGCTGTCATGGAAAAGAAAGATATCCTGCAAATTTTGCTTCAGCCTAAACTCATTATAACTGGATTAGCCGCAGGCCTTGGATTTGGACTGATTATGCATTTCATTGCCAAAGGAAAGATTCGTCAAGCACAAAAAAAGGAGGAAGAAGACCTATGAGACTCAATCTCAAAGAAAAAATGGATCTAGGCATTCTGTCCCTCATTATTGCCATCGCTGCTTATTTCTTTTTCCGTATCACGGAGCCTTGGATTTTCTGGCTGGATGTAGCAATCATCGTTAGCTGCATCTATGTAGCCCTCCGCATTTTGAAAAAACGTAAACAAGAATAAAAGAATCCCTCGACAGGAACTTTCTAGCTTCCTAGCGAGGGATTTTTTATTTATATCTACTTAAGACTCTGGGTCATCCAGACTTCGGCCATGAAGACCTTTCTCGCGCTGAACTTGACGCAACTTCTCAGGTGTCACATCATTGCCATCCTCATCAACAATCTTGATGCCTTCGATGTGATGACGAACAGAGCGACGGTAGCCTTCAATATACTCTTCACGAAGCTTGGCTTGTTCCACTTTTTCCTCAGCAGTTAGGCCTTCCGTTTTTTTCTTTTTAGCCAGTTCGTTGATGCGTTCAATTTTTTTAGGATCCATGATTCTACCTCTCTCTTACCTTTTATTTGGTATTAATCTGATTAAACTGCGCCAACTGGCCAGCCTTGGCTGTCAAAGAAGCTAGGAGAGCTAGGCGATTGTTACGCACAGCCTCATCTTCTGCCATGACCATGGTATGGTCAAAGAAAGCATCAATGACTGGACTGAGGGCAAAGAGTTGATCCAGATTGGCAGCTAAGTCAGATGTAAGCTCCACTGCTTCAATAGCAGCTGCCAAATCTTTTTCCTCTTGATTTTCAAAGAGAGCTGGATTGACAGCTGTCTGCCCTCGGGCTTTCTCAGCTAGATTAAAGACCCGAGACAGGCTTTCGACTGCTGATTTGAAGTTGTCTTCCTGAGCTTTTTCTGCTAGAAGCGCAGCTGTTTCTACCAAATCGCGTACGACGAAGTGAGTGCTTTGAAGAACAGCCGCCACGATGTCTTTCGGAATGCCGCGATCCATCATTTTCTCAACGCGGGCACGGAAGAAGTCCAGCACAGCCTCTTGATTGTCATAGCTTAGGCTATCAAACTTCAGTTCGTAAAGTCGACCAAGAAGCTGAGCCAAGTCAATGTTCCAGCCAAACTTGTCCAAGATACGCACGACACCCTGAGTTGCACGGCGCAGAGCATAAGGGTCATTGGAACCGCTCGGAATCAGCCCAACTGAGAAGAAGGACAGAATAGTATCCAGCTTATCAGCCAGAGCCAAGACTGCTCCGACCTTGGTGTCAGGTAATTCGCCATCGGCTGAAGTCGGCATATAGTGCTCCCGAATGGCAGCTGCCACCGCAGCATTCTCACCAGCCAGAAGAGCATACTTCTCACCCATGATACCTTGCAGCTCATCAAATTCCCCAACCATACCAGTCAGCAGGTCAAACTTATAAATAGCCGCTGCACGAGCCAAATCGACTGTCTCATCAGCATCCAATCCTGCTTCTTGCGCCAAGAGAGCAGCAATCTTGCCAGTCCGCTCCATGTGCTCTGCCAGAGAGCCAATCTTTTCATGGAAGGTCACATTGCTCAGCTTTTCAACCAAGTCGGCAATAGCCAGTTTTTGGTCTTCTCTCCAGAAGAATTCCCCATCTTCCAGACGAGCCACCAAGACTTTTTCATTTCCCTTGATGACATTTTCTAGATGCTCTGCATTTCCGTTGCGAACAGAGATAAAGTGCGGCAAAAGTTTGCCTTCAGCATCGCGCACAACAAAATAACGCTGGTGCTCTTTCATGGAAGTCACCAAGACTTCTTCTGGCACCTCTAAATATTTAGCATCAAAATTACCTAGGAAAGCAGTTGGATATTCTACCAGATTCAACACTTCATTAAGCAGGTCTTCGTCAATTTCGATAGAAACACCGTGCTCCTCTTCCAGTGCTCGAATCTGCTCGACAATAATATCTCCCCGTTCAAGAGGGCTGGTTATTACAAACTGAGCCCGTAGGTCATCTTCATAAGAATCCGCTGAAGCAATCTCCGTTTCTTGACCCAAGAAGCGGTGTCCTCGGCTAGTACGTCCACTCTTGATGTCCAAGAAATCCAAGTCAAAGGCCTGCTCATCTAAGAGTACAGTTAAGGTATGGACCGGGCGGATGTATTCAAAGGTGTTGTTGGCCCAGTGCATGCTGACAGGGAAGGTCAGGGCTTGCAAAACTTCTGTCACTGCTGGGATGATTTCCTCAACCGGGCGACCGACCTCTTCCTTGGTCACATAGACGTATTCTTCCCCCTTAATTTCGCGGAAAGTAATGTCCTCAACCGTCAAGCCCTTGCCACGGACAAAGCCTTCTGCTGCCTTGGTAAAGTTGCCATTAGCGTCCAGAGCAATTTTCTTAGAAGGGCCTTTGAAATCTTCGGTTAAATCGGACTGCTTGTCCGCCAAGCCAACCACGCGCACCGCCAGACGACGAGGTGTGGAGAACATTTCAATTTTCTCAAAGGTCAGACGATGGTCTGTCAGGAAAGCTCCCATCTTGTCACGCAGCTGCTTCATGCTTGGTGTCACGACATAGGCTGGCATTTCCTCCAAGCCTAATTCAACTAATAAATTTTTTACCATGATTATTCTCCCTCCTCTGCCAAGAGTTTCTCGCGAGTCTCTGCATCCAAAAGTGGATAGCCTAGACGCTTGCGCTCAGCCACAAAGGTCTTAGCCACAACACGGGCCAGATTACGAATACGGGCGATATAACCAGCCCGCTCTGTCACAGATACGGCTCCACGCGCATCCAAGAGGTTAAAGGTATGCGAGCATTTGAGAACATAGTCATAGGCCGGGTGCACCAGATGCTCGTTCAGACAGCGCTTAGCTTCCGCTTCAAACTTCTCAAAATTCCCCAAGAGCAAGTCTTGATCGCTGACCTCAAAGCTGTACTTGGAATGCTCATACTCAGGATGAGTGAAAATTTCGCCGTACTTGACGCCATCAGCCCACTCAATATCATAGACAGAGTCCACTTCTTGGATATAAGAAGCCAGACGCTCCAGACCATAAGTCACCTCAGCAGTCACCGGGTGAGTTGGCAGACCTCCGACCTGCTGGAAGTAGGTGAACTGAGTAATTTCCATACCATCCAGCCAAACTTCCCAACCCAGACCAGCTGAACCAGTTGACGGATTTTCCCAGTTATCCTCGACAAAGCGGATATCGTGCTCCAGCGGATTGATGCCCAAGAGCTCCAAAGACTGCAAGTAAAGTTCTTGGATATTGCTTGGAGAAGGCTTCATAACCACTTGAAATTGGTGGTGTTGATAAAGACGGTTAGGATTTTCCCCATAACGACCATCTGCCGGCCGGCGAGACGGCTCTACATAGGCCGCATTCCAAGGCTCTGGCCCAATAGCCCGCAAGAAGGTATAGGGACTCATCGTTCCCGCCCCCTTCTCATTATCATAAGCCTGCATGAGCATACAACCCTGGTCATTCCAGAACTGCTGTAAAGTCAAAATTATTTCCTGAAAGGTAAGTTTTTTAGACATTTGTTACTCCTTTTGTTTATATCTCTTTGTCTATTATTTTCTGCTCTATGAACCAATCCAACAAGGGAAGTGTTTTATCTGTGTTTGCCCACCGATGATAAGAATCAAAGACCGCTTGCACACTGCCTAGATTTTTTACTAGCTTGTCAACTGTCAAAAAACTGCGCCAGTATTCGTAAAAAATACTAGCATAATTCCCTTGATAAGTCGAAGTGCCGAAATCATTCAATGAGTGCCAACCGTGCTTTTTCTGAAAGAGCTTTACGAGAGACTGATTACAAGCTTTTTCCACTCGAAATTCCTCAATTGTAAAGAAATACTTACGGCTAATATACTCAACCATCCCTTCTTCAAACCAGATATAGGCACCGTATCCATCAAAGTCATCTAAAAAATGCTCCGACCAATGAGCTAACTCATGGCCCACAATCTGTAAGAGAGAATTTTCAGACAAAGACTGATAGTGGTTGGCTATTGCTTGAGTTTGGTGAGAGGTCTCGTAATTCTCCAACTGAAGAAGATATAAATCTTTCCAAACCGTCAATTCGGGAGTCATAACCATCCGCCTATCATTTGTATAGGCTGGTACAGGAATTTCCCGAATGATCTGCGTAGCAGAATCAAAATCAGACCAAATGATGGCTTGCGGCAAGTCATAAACCGCAAACTCGTCTTTTAAAAAAGCTAGATAACCCTGCAACTTTGCGGCATTCTTTGCGACGAAATCTCGAAAAGCTGCTAATTGGTTCTCGTCTTTTACAAGATAAAGGTTCTCCACGAATCTCCTTTCTTTCGAACAATAGACTCAGTACGCAAAAGAACCACATCCGACAGTCCTAGGCTCTTCAACCTAGGGGCGTCAAAACGCGGTTCCACCCTAATTTATTACTTCATTGCTTTTGAAATTATAACTGAAAGCGCCACCTGCACTGCTTCCCTATCCGGCTCACACTATCCCGAACTCGCTAAAAAGTAGACAATGAGAATTCTTTCTAAAAAAGATTATAGCAGAAAATAGGGCCAATGTAAAATACTTATCGAAAAATCCCTCAAGTTTCAACTTAAGGGATTTTAACTGACTTGAAAACTAATTAAGCTTGTCTAGGTTTTTTCGGTCTTACGACTCTTGGCTTTCTGCCATCGAGTTTTCTTTTTGCCTCTCTGAGGTTGGCAATAGCTGCTTTGACATCTTCCTGGCTAGCACCTGGATCCGCCAAGACTGCCTTTGCCTGTGCATAAGCCTCTAGATAAGCTGCCTTAACCGCGTCAGTAGCATAGATGAATTTATTGCTGATGGCTTGGTAATGCACTTCATCATCAACTAATTTCTTGAGGTTAGCGAAGTTGGTCACCTTGCCATCCAGCTTCTTCTCTGCTGTAGTCAACTGAGCTAGAGCAGTATCAATTTGCTCCTGGGTCACCTTGTCCTGCACCAAGAGCAGAGCAACTGCTTGGAAGGCCTTATCATAAGCACGGCGAGTTCTATCCTTGGCATTGGCATAAGCACCTGTCTTAGTGGTAGCTGCATAAGCTTCCACAGCTGCTTTAACCGCAGCAATATCAGAGTCCTTGCCGTCTAGAGCAGCAGATGCTGTTTCTAGCTTACCTCTTACGGCATCAACTTGCGCTTGGGTCAGTTTACTTGTCAAAGCTTCCTTGGCTGCCTGATATGCTTGGTCGTAAGCTGTGCGCTTCGTTGCAGAAGCATTGTAATACTGAGCAGTGCCGACTAGACTAGACTGCTGATTGACAGCCGACAGCAAGCCTGACTTGACGATAACTCCCAACTTCAGCAGGTTATTCTTGCCTTCTTTGACCTCAACTGTCGGCTCATTTTCCCAGAGCTCATAACCAGTCGGCAGGTTGACAAAGACAGAGTAGAATCCAGCTGCTACGGATCTTCCGAAGGCATGCTTGCCAAACAGTTCTGCTGGAAGCGTATAGGCATCGCCATTGTTATTCTTGAGAACCACTTGAGTATTCTTCGGAACAGCTTGATCAAAGGCAACGCTGACCGGTGCAAAGACCAGCTTCTTGACCAGAAACTCAATCGTCTTAAAGCTATCTTGGGCTGTCAGCTCAAACTCCTGAGTCAGAGCGCTGTAAAAACGAAGCTCATCCTTATCATAAGTAAAGATCTCAGCTGTGTAGCGTCCAAATGGCAGAGCATTAATTTGCTTGCCTTTGTCCAGTTCGACATACTTGCCCTTGCTATCCTTGATTCGATAGACAAAGGTCGAATGCACATCTTGACGCGTATTGGCATCCACCAGAGCGACACGGATACGACCATCATTTTCAGCACTGACTAGCTCTGACAGAGCTATGGCATCACGGTTACCCGCATAGTCCTCTACCACATAGAAGATCTTGGACTTGTCCACTCCTTTTGGCAAGGTGTAGCTGCCATCTGCATTGGCTGAGATGTAAACCCGACGCTCGTAATCACGCTCAATACCAAAATCATCCACTGCTTTATAGGTCTCTTTCCCTTTTTCATCTGCTTGCAGATAGAAGACCTGTTCTCTCAAAATACCGCCGTTGCCAACATCTTTTGGCTTACGAGCCGTAAAGGTTTCCGCACCATCCTTGGTACTGATATAGCCTGAGCTAATCAAAGGCTTCTGATTATCAATCTGCAGGTTAAAGCTAATCTGCTGCTCTTTAGCACCTGGTACATCTGGCGTATAGCGAACCACATAGGTATAGAGGCCATCTTCCAGCTTCTCACCCTTGCTATCACGACCATCCCAGTATGTATCTTCTAGTAGGTAGGACTTAGGATTGTCTGACTGACCACTATAATAGTTCTTGCGGCTTTCTCTAATCGTGCTGCTCTGCCAGATTGGGAAGCGATAGTCCTTATCATCTGCCGTATAGACACTAGCTGTCAGATTATTGATATTACGATAGAGAACTGTCCGATACTGGATGCTGTCCTGATTGCCATCACCATTAGGTGAGAAGGCTAGACGAATCTTGCCATCTGCCCCCAGCTGCAGCACATGCTTACCATTAGCATTTTCTGCAGTTCCCAGTACAATTGAGCTGCGAGCAGCTGTTCGACCGGTCGAATAGAGCTTGTCATTGGATTCCGTCACAAGCGAAGAGACATTGTCATCAGACAGGATACTCTTGTCCTCTGGCACTGGGTAATAGAAGCCTGACTTGCCTTCTTGGACCAGATCATAGATTGGTCTTTCTACAGCTGGAAGATCTTGGAATTGCCCACGGAAGCCCATAAATGGCAGACTAACAACATCGCCGTCATCTGCTGGATCGACAAAGCGGACAAAGCCTTCTAGGAAATAGCCATTCGGCATCTGCTTGAGCAGCTCTTCCGCAAACTTAGCAGTATTTACCTTGACCGTCACTTTTTGGCTGCTGTGAGCCTTGACCGTAACTTCTGGCCAGACCGTTTCAGTTAGTTTGCGAGGTGTCAGGGTAAAGTAGCCATCCTTGACCGCATCCGTGTTGGTATTGACAATCATCTTCAGTGTCCGATCCTTATCCGTGATATTATGAACCGTAACATCAAAGGTGAAGCTGTCTTGGACATTGCCCAAGGAAACGCTAGGATATTGGTTATCCCCTGTCACATAGAGGCCCGTAGAAATAGCCGCTGCCGTATCTACGATACCAGCTCCCTGCTGACGCGGAGAGGTATGGACACCTGTTTCCTTATTGACGTGCAGCTTGGCTGTGGACATGATGAGCGCTTTGACCAAATCGGCATTCTGGGCAGGTGTCAGGTCTGGATAGTGCTGAAGGAGATATTCCTTGACCAGAGCCGCTACACCAGCCACATGAGGGGTAGCCATACTGGTTCCCTGCATATTTCCATAGGTATTGTCGTTAAGTGAAGAGTAAATATCGCCACCTGGTGCTGTCACATCTGGCTTGAGCAAGCCATCTGTCGTTACACCCCAACTAGAGAAGTCAGACAGACTACCTGCTCCTGGATGCGGCCGATTGACCTTAAGTCCATTAAAGGCCACCTTGTAGTTACCAGCTGCTAAAGCCTCTCCATATTTCTTACTGATAAAGGCTGACGGAACCTTTTTAGATTCACTGTCTAGGCTCATCGTTAGGTTAGCTCCGTCGACATTATTGTAGATCAGAGCACCAATAGCACCATGGCTAATGGCATTTCTAACTTTTTCAGCAAAGGTAAAGGAACCACGCTGGATAAGAGCCAGCTTACCTGTCAGATCCTTACCAGCAAAGTCCTCTTCACGGCCAAGACCAACATGAACATACTCATATTCCTTGCCCTTTTCAAAGGTTGCATTTGTCTCACCCATGGAGTAGCTGAAATGACCGTTCAAAAGCTTATCGTTCTTTTCCAGACCACGAACTTCCATGACTTCCTCTGTCAGAACAGTGTTATTGACAGAAGCGACTGAGATAGAGCTTTCTGCTGTTGAAGGACTGCCAACTAGACCATAGTCTGGATTTTCAACCAGCGGTTTAGAGTATTCACTTCCGAAGGTGTTGTCATTACCCGCTGCAATGACAACGCTCACCCCCTTGGCTCGAGCACGCTCAATAGCGGCCTGCAGACTAGGGCTGACATCAACCGTTGAACCTGTTGCTGAACCTAGACTCATATTGATGGTATCAGCCCCCAAAGCCACCGCATCATCAATAGCTTTGATATAGATAGCGTCGCTAGTTGTGCGTTGACGGTCTGAGAAGACCCGCATAAACATAACTTGTGCTTCTGGCGCAACACCATAGACATACTCGTCATTAGGAGCTTTCTTGTTGGGATTTCCCGCTGTAATCCCCGTTACGTGCATACCATGTGAGTAGCTATTCTTTTCCTTGATATTGTCATCACCGTCAATATAGTTATAGGCATAGACAACCTTGCTGTTGTACCACTTCCCGTAGTCAATGCCGGCCTTTTTCTTGGCTTCTTCCAGAGCTGCCTCTGTCTGATACTTGGCCTTTGATGGATCAGAAATCTTCAGAACCTCATGATGGACATCCAGACCTGAGTCAATAATCGCTACCACACGGCCTTGACCTTTGTAGCCTTGAGACCAGGTCTGAGGAACCTTGATAATCTCATTGGTACTGATGCTGTTTGGTTTAGCATCCCGAGAAGTTGGTGACTCTGCTACTGCATCAGGATTAGCAGCAGGCTTTTCTGAGTTTGCGGCTGACGGAGACTCTGCAGTCGGACTAGCCGGATCTGTCGGTTTGGTCTCTGTGGCAGATGCCTGAGTTACCTTCTCAGCACTTGAAGAAGCCTCTTCTGATGAAGAAGTCGCTCCTTTTTCTACAGGAGCTGCAACTGCTTCCTTAGCCTCTGTCGTAGAAGGCTGGCTAGCCTGCTCTGTACTTGAAGCAGCCGATTCAGAAGAAGCTGGTACTTTCTCCACAGTAGCTGAACTTGCCGGCTGATTCTCAGGTGTAGTTGCTTGAGAAGCAGGCTCAGTCGCTGATACCACAGCGGCAGTCGTCTGACCTTGCCCTGACGAACTAGCTGTCGCCTGCTCATCCGCCTGAGCCTGTCCAGCACCAAAAACTAGAGCAGTTCCCAGGAGAACAGAAGCCAAACCGAACTTATATTTACGGAGTGAAAAACGTTGTCTTTGCATAGAAGTCTCCTTACTTTATTTATAAACCATATTATAATAAAAATTTTCTGACAATTCATACACTTATAACAAATGTAACCAAAATGTAATAATGACGAACATTATAGTCAATAACAGCTATATAATAAAGTTTTAAGCATCTATTTATTTGAAACATAGAATAAATACAGTTTAAAATCCGGAAATAAGAAAAACTCTCGATTCATTTATGACCGAGAGATTTATTTTATATTGTAAATAGTACCTAAAACTCATTGAAACTAAACCGACCAATGACTAGTAATTTTAGGGCTTATTAATCCTGAAATGTTATTCACTATCACTACGATAAATTTCCATTTTCTTATGGAAGTACCGTTCCATCATTCCATAAGCAGTATAGGTAATTGCATTGGCACCAGCTGCAATGGTGTCTAAGATATTTTCTTCTGTTTTACCACCAGAAGCAATAATAGGAACATCTGGGTATTGTTCTCTTACCCATTTTACTAATTCAACCGTATCTTTTCCGCCGCTGACATTGAAAATATTCACACCAGCCTCAAGGTAAGGTCCCAGCGGTCGAGATTTATCAATTACTGTATAAATCAGGGGGATATCGACATAGGTCCGGACAGCTTTTGTTGTTTCAATGTCAACTGGTCCATTGAGTACAATTCCCCCAGCATTGTTTTCTTCTGCGTGAGAGGCTAGTCGAGCTGAACGATCACCACTAGTCAAACCACCTCCAACACCAACTAAAATCGGAGCCTTCGCAACTAGTGAAACTGCATTTAAAATCTGGGTATTTGGTGTAAAGGGGTACACACATAGAATAGCATCTGCATTCGTATTGGCAATAAGAGAAACATCTAGGGAATAGACAATTGATTTAATACGTTTCCCATAGATTATGATCCCTGACGCCTCCTTGATACAAGATGGCATTGCAATAATAGAATCACGCAAGGGGCTGGTTACAACTGGAATTTTTTTATTACTTGTCATTATTTTTTTACACTAATCCTTTATTTAATAATAATCTAACACTCAAATTTAAAGCTGAATTTATTAAAATTCAGCATTAAACAATTCTTTTAATTTATATATAACATCATCATTTGATGCATCAATAGAAACAGATTCATTAATTTTAGACAGCTTGGTTAATTCTTTCAAATCTGCATTGTAACCAATGGTATTAACCGTAATACCTAAAGCTTTAATAATGGGTTCAACTCGTTCAAATTCATAGCCGCCATTAGTCTGACCGTCTGATAGAACAAAGATAACAGGTCTAGCACCTGGATTTTCTTTCATTTTATCCAAAATCATCTTCACCGCTACAAGCGTTCCATCATAAGTGGCTGTTCCACCAGATGGCGTCAATCCTTTAATGGCAGATGTGAAGTATGATTTTTGCGTGCTATTCATAGTGTCAATCGGAACATTAATAGTCACATCATCACTATATGAAACTAGACCTATTTGATTTTCTTCATTGATATATTGCAGGGAATTTAGCAATGACTTCTTCAAATTGTTCATCGGCTCACCATCCATAGAGCCAGATACATCTGTTACAAATACACCGACAATAGGTTGGCTATTATTCTTATTCTTTTTCCAAAGGTTCTGCATGGACATCAGCAGATTTCCGTCAGTCGTTTGTTCTTCAAAACTATAATCATCCAGTTTATTAAAACCATATGATGTCGCTTTTGATTGATTATTTCCTTCAAGAATATAGCTAGAGAATTTCTTCAATACTTCTTGTTTAGTAGCATCATTTGTTGTTGCATAAAGCGGTGAATCCTGACGAATACCAAAAGGAACATATTCATAATCACTGAATTCCGGAGTATTGATATAGGTTTGATAGGAGATAGACAGAATATCAGCGCTACCATTTTTTGCTGCTTCGCGCAACTGAGTTGTCGTTACAAATGTAGATGGAATGTTATTTTGAAATTGTTGGAACTCTGTTTTAGCTTTGTCACTAATTGGATTTTCTTTATCAAAGGTAAACAGTAATTGCGATAACAAACTCAAACCTGTTGATGAGGTGTAAGGATTTGTATAGCCTAGCAATTTCCCGTCTTTCACAGCTTTGGCTAAGTTTTCAACAGTCACGTCACCATAGGCTTTCTTAATCTCATCATAGACATTTTTTTTCATTAAGAGTCCACTGGTGTTACCGAATAACCGTTCTGAAATCTGAGTGGTAGCTGTTCCACGTGCATTTAAAATATAATTCCATTGTTGATTTGATGGAGTATAGCCATCTGGCACATGATTTTTACTTGCGATATAATCGACTGATGTTCCTGAAGGGATAGAACGAATCGATACGCTGACTGTTTTCCCATCAATCGTTTGGTGCTGGTTATTAAAGCTTTCAGCAATTTCATTCAAAATACCATCTTTACCGCTGCCTGCTTTTTCGGAACTGACAAAGATTTCAGCATTGATTTCTCCACTACCTTTCACGGTATAAGGATAAGTTGCATCAATATCTGGCAATTCTTCATTTTCCTGCAAGGAAGTATTTGAAATATCTTTTTTCAACTCTGCAATCTTGGGATCGATTTTCTTATAGTAAGCTTCGACTTCCGTTTTAGCATCTTTTTCTGATAGTTTGGAATTGATAGGTCCATCACCAGAACAAGCAGTTAAAAATAAACTCGCACCAAGCGCAAGAAACAGAGAGGTTTTTTTAAGTTTCATAAATAAACTCCTTCTAAATAAGTTTAATAAGCTCTTTGAGTGATTCTGTCAAGTTCTTCAGATCAATTTCACTTGTTGATGTTTTTACATCAATATAGTTAATCGCTTCAACAATTAAACTATCTGCATCATCAAGCAACTTATTATTATGAATTAATTTAGCTTCAATATTTTCAGCATCTTTCGCAATAATTAATCGACGATAAATGCTTTTGGCATCTTGTAGAATACGGACTCGAATAGAAATTAATTCCTTAGCAATATTTTGAATAATCGGTTGGTCGTTATTCTCAACAATCTCAGCGAAATCATCAGACAATGCTTTAGCATCAAGCAGTTGTTTTAAAATACGTTTTGCATAGTCAATGTATTCAGGATTTTCTATTGTTCCTTGAATACCCGTTAATTTTTCAATCATTGATGCTTCATCGTACAATGGATCTTTTCGTTGTTCTTCTTCAATAGCAACGAGTTGTAATTCTTTGCTTTTACTTGCAATATAAGTCTTGATAACAAAGCCTGCATACAAAATGGTTATCCCCAAGGCGATGTATGCACCAACATTAATCATTTTATAAGTTCTAATACCTGATTCTACAATAATATCATCCTTATCAAACATTACTAATTTAAACAGAATGATGGTTAATATGCTTAATCCACCAGATACTAAACCATGCCTTATAATAAATTTATTTATCATAACTTTTACCCGTTCACATCAGTATGATTGATTGTTGTTACAAGCTGTGTTTTTAATTCCTCACGCAATTCACCAATACGAAGCGATGCTCTTTCACGATATTCTCGTCCTTTGGCTTGTGCCGCATCAATATCTTTCAATGAATTAACAATATCAGATGTCATAGACTCTAAGGTTGTAATATCAATTGCTGCCCGCTCGCTTTGTTCTGCACTACGCTTACTTGTCTGGTGCAGACTCCTTGTGACATCTTTTAATAATTGGTTCGTAGCATCGGTTACATACTGATCTGCTTGCAAAGCTTTTTCCGTTTGGGTATTATAAAACGCAGCCATCATGTACATATTCCAAGCTGGAATCATAATCGTTTTACTACGATTAATCTTTTGGATTAGACCTCGATTAGTATTGGTCAATGTTTCTAACTGGATAGCCATTGCTTGTGACAGAGACATTTGCGCATCTAAGTCATGGATTTGTTTTTCAAACAGATTTAAGGAATTTTTATATTCAGTCAATTCATTAATCTTTGTTTGGTCACCGCTTTTCGCCTCTTCTTCTAAGGCTGGCAACTCAGACTGATAAGCTTCTTGAATCTTTAATTTACCAGCATCCACATAGACAGATAATCTTTGGAAATTTTCTCTATTACCTTCTTTCATCTGTTCTAAGTCTTTATTGTTTTTAATTAAAGTCAGCTGGTTATTTTCAAGGGTTGCAACTACTCGGTCAATATTTTCTTTAGCAGATTCATATCGAATCTGCAAAGTTTTGATATGATCCTTAGCTTTCTTAAAGATCCCAAAAATACCTTTTGGACCATCCTCTTCAGAAACAGTTAATTGTGTAGCTAAGCTAGATAAAAGTCCTCCAATGTCACCAACATCTGAAGCCTTGACATGCGATAAAGTCTTGTTTGTCAGTGTCATCAAACTATTAGACTCTTGTGTTCCGTATGATAGAATAAGATCTTCATCACTTAGTACAATGGCATTTTTTACTTGTTCTACAGCCGCATTTTGTTCATCAGTTCTTTCAATAGGCTCAAAAGTTTCTTCTGTAACTTCAGAGATTAGTTTTTCTTCCTCCTTAAATTGTTTTTCAATTTCAGGGGTGATTAATGGTGAGCCAACTGTTGTGTCACCAACTGTAAATCCTGCCATATGTATTAAACCAAACCTTCCTAGTTTATAACAAAATAAAACTTGCTTAAGATAAAAATTATTTTACTAGTAATTACTTCTTTAAGCTAAGCAATCACATATCTAACTACTTTATCTTCAGTTTTTTAATTTGATTTTTCCAAACTGCAATAACTGCACTAAATCGAGATAACTCTCTTGCTAGAATAGAAGCTAATGAAATTCACATATAAAACAAACTATCCACTCAAGTACAATATCAATTGTATTGCAATGGCTCTTTAATCAAATCGTATTTTAATTTTAACACAATTAGGAACTTTGAGCAATATTAGTATCAAGCTATTCGTTGGCTTATTTGAAGTATGATATACCTAGATTTTAATTCTCAGATTTCAAACTCATGTTTGGATAATTTAGCAGAATTTTTGGAAGCTAAAATCGATTAACTGATATCTCTTAAAACAAGCAATCAAAATCTAATTTATTATGCTATTTTTTAGCTAATATACTAAAAATCCCCAGCTCTTTTCAAACTGGGGATAGCTTTAGATTTTTAATTCATACACTTCCTGCCAGCCGGCTGGTCCTAATATGCGTTGGAGCTGTTTGCTAAAGCCAGTCTCTCGGTAGAGATAGGAAGCTACTTGATTTCTCTCATTGACACCTAGTATGATGCTTTTATACATAGGCAAATACTCTCTTATGAAATCAGGCAAGAGCTTCAGCGTCTGACTACCGTATCCTCGCATCCGAAAGCCTTCATCCGTTGAAAAGCTACGAAGGAGCAGGCTATCTGGCTGACCGCCATAAGCAAACTTCTTTTCTCCAGCATCCAAGATCAGAAAGGTTACGATTTGATGTTCTACAAGGCCCAAGATAGCATAGCGATTTTCTAAGTCAGCAACAGCCTGACTAGGATGATTGGTAAATCTCAAGTCGGTTAAATGGTAAGACTGCAAGGCTTCTCTATCTGAACTTCGATAGAATCGGATTTGCATCTAAAAATCCATCCCATCCGGATTTGGAGCGCCACCGGCCAAACCGCTGACATTTTTGAGCACTTCCAAGTCCGCAGCATCTAGCTCGATGTCAAAGCAGTCCAGATTGCTGGCAATCCGGCTCGGAGTGACCGACTTAGGCAGGGGCAGGAATCCTTCCTGCAAGCTCCAAGCTAGCGCGACTTGTGCAATGGTCTTGCCATACTTGTCTGCCACAGCCTGTACGGCTGGATTTTGGAAGAGCTCGCCTTGACCAAATGGTCCCCAAGCTTCCAGTAAAATCTCATGCTCACGGCAGAAGTTCACCGCTTCTGTCTGATAGACACCTGGAGCCAGGCGGATTTGATTAACAGCAGGAGTCATGCGCGCTGTTTCAAGCAAGGCTTCTAAGTGATGAGGCAGGAAATTGCTGACGCCAATCGCTCGAATCTTACCGAGATTATAAAGATCTTCCATAGCCCGCCAGACTTCGGCATTGCGCTTTTTCCAAGCATCGTTTTCCCTCAGGGGTTTGGGATTCGGCCAGTGGATGAGGTAGAGATCCAGATAGTCCAGTCCCAACCGCTCCATTGAGGCAGCAAAGGCCTCTTGAGCTTCCTCGTAAGTATGAATGTCATTCCAAAGCTTGGTCGTGATGAAGAGCTCCCTCCGCGGGATGCCGCTGTCCTTGATTGCCCGTCCGACACTCTCTTCGTTCTTATAGATAGCTGCCGTATCAATGTGCCGATAGCCTGCCTTGAGAGCGGCTAATGTTGCCTGATAGGCTTCTTCGCCATCCTGAGCCTTCCAAGTACCGAAGCCCAGTACCGGAATGCCTACACCATTGTTCAAAAGATATTCTCTCATCTCACGTCTCCTTTACAAGTTCCATCTACTGCCTTCAGCAAGGCAGCTGCTATAGTGTTCACAAGAGCAGAACTGCTCACTTTTTTTCCTTTCTCTTCAGTATTGGTTTGGGTTTGAAGATATTTTCCTTGGTCGGCTCCATCCCTTTACTGAAAAAGCTATAGATAATGAAAGCTACTCCTGCGACAAGGATTAAGATTCGTCCAAACATCAGTCCGGCCAGCAGTAAAACAAGTCCCATTATCAAAAATTTCGCATCAATTCGTTTCATAGCCTACTCCTGTTTGCATTATAGTCTCATTATATCACGCTTAAGAAAGCAATTCAAATCTAGGCGAAGACTATCAAGGCGTCTGCCAACCAAAAAGAACAGGTTGCCCTGCTCTTTCTGAAAAATATAAGGAGACTAATTTAAAATACCTGCGGTTCTCATACATGGAATCGTTCTTGACCATCAAGATAAGTAGCTACCAGCTCTAAATCTTTATCTAAAACGATAAAATCAGCAGCGTAGCCTTCCTTGATCTGTCCGCAGACATCATCAATATGGACGGATTTTGCTGGAATCAGGCTAGCCATCATAACTGCCTGATGAGGATTGGCAATGCCCCATTTGACCACATTTTTCAATCCGTCCTTGAGTTTGAGGATAGAGCCAGCTAGATTGCCCGTTGACTTGAGCCGAGCTGTTCCTTCCGCCACAACCACTGGAAATTCTCCCAGCATGTAGTCGCCATCTTCAAGACCTCCAGCTGTCATACAGTCGGTAATGAGAGCAACATTTTCATGTCCCTTCTGCTTAAGCAAGATGTCACAGGCCTTAGGATCCACATGGTGTCCGTCACAAATCAGCTCCGCATAAGTGTGAGGCAGCTCGTACATGGCACCAACCATGCCCAGCTCCCGGTGGGTCAAGCCCCGCATACCATTATATGCATGCACCCAGACACTGGCACCTGCTTCGACCGCAGTTTTGGCTTCATCATAGGTTGCGTTAGAATGCCCCAGAGCAACAGTCACGCCTTCATCAGTCAGCGTGCGGACAAATTCCTCCACGCCATCACGCTCTGGTGCGAGAGCAATCTTATTGAGCAAGCCATTTGCGGCTTTCTGCCAAGCACGAAACTCATCCATGCTAGGATCTTTCATATAGGCAGGGTTTTGGGCGCCTTTATACTTCTCGGTGAAATAAGGCCCTTCAAAATAGAGACCGCGAATCTTGGCCCCGCTGGCTTCTTGATAGCGAGCACCGATATTTTCAGTTACTGCTAAGAGCCGCTCATAGGATGAGGTCAGGGTTGTTGGTAAAAAGCTGGTCACACCGGTAGTCAAGAGACCCTCACTCATGGTATGAAGAGTTCCTTCGATGTTATTGTCCATGACATCAACACCGCCAAAGCCATGAATGTGCGTGTCCACCAGACCCGGCGCAATTGAGTAGCCGCTGTAGTCTATGACTTCCGCATCCTGCGGAACAGACTGCACCAGCTTGCCAAATTTGCCGTCAATCAGTTCTAAATAACCGCCCTGACGGATTCCCTGAG
The DNA here is from genome assembly GCF_963456385.1 of uncultured Streptococcus sp. GTDB lineage: Bacteria > Bacillota > Bacilli > Lactobacillales > Streptococcaceae > Streptococcus. Next base: position 58,709 of record NZ_CAUOLF010000006.1, read on the forward strand.
GATAGAAAAATTGATCTGCTTTGATATATGTAGGCATAAGACTGCCTCCCTTGTTCTTGACTTCTGTATTCTCTGCCATTCAAAGCGGAATTCTGTGATAGAGCTAGCATCTTTCTATAGCTGCTTTCTAACTCCCGCTTTTGAATCTCTGAGTTTTCTTGACTATATTATAACTCTTTCTTTTTTATTTGTAAATGGTATATACCTATTTTTGCGAAAAATTGTTATATTAAATTAAAAAGTCATAACCACCCGTGAAAACGGGTGGCTTGTACATCGGCTATAAGCCGTTTCCCTACAGCGACGTCTAAAGACGTTCGCTGAACTTCGTTCAGGTTAATGCTATGATTACTTGACTAATGCCCGTAAAAACGAGCTTTTATCTTGTTCTAAAACTACCATCTGAGAACGGATCCTCGTACTCTTTGACACTTAACTTATCCAGGGCAATGTCATTTTTCTCTTGCTCCCGAATATATTTGGCAACTGTCTTTTCATTGAGGCCAACGGTACTTACATAGTACCCTCTCGCCCAAAACTTTCGATTACCATACTTATATTTTAGGTTGGCATGTTTATCAAATATCATCAAAGCACTCTTGCTTTTCAAATATCCCATGAAATCGGAAATCGAAAGTTTTGGAGGAATCAAGACAAGCATGTGAACATGATCTGGCATCATATGTCCCTTAATAATTTCCACACCTTTGTATTGACATAGATGACGAAAAATCTCAATGAGATCTCGTCTTATTTTGTAGTAAATGGTTTTTCTGCGGTACTTGGGGGTAAAGATGATATGATATTTGCACATCCATTTGGTATGTGATAAACTGTAACTGGTTTTAGTCATTTCTTTTTCCTCCTTTGTCCTACCTGAACAAGTAGATTATACCAGGAAAAAGAAATGAAAGCTCAAAGCCTTGGCAGCCACCAGCTTAGCTGGTGGTTTTCTTGTTTTTCTCTGCGAGAAAAACTGGCTTGAAGCCAAAACAAGAAAACCCAGCCATGACAGCTGAGTTTCTACTTTATTTTTTATCTAAATCGCGCAGCATCTGGTCGATTTTATTGCCATACTCGATGGATTCGTCCTTGATAAAGGTCAAATCTGGAATCTTGTACATCTTCAGATTGTGACCCAGCTCTCGCTTGATGGTACCGGTCGCTTTTTCCAGACCGGTCTGAGCTTTTTGATTATCAGAGGCGAGATTGCTCATAATCGTGTAGTAGACCTTGGCCATGGATAGATCGCCCAGCATTTGGACATCGGTAATGGTCACACCTTGAACACGCGGGTCACGAACTTTCTTCTGCAAAATTTCATTGACTTCGCGCTTGATTTCCATGCCCACACGGTCTGTACGAAAATTATTTGCCATGAGATTTCCTTTCTAATTTTTCTCTTCTGCAATATAAGCTAGGCCTAGCCTAGCTTATATGTTTTGTTTTGGTTGATTAAGATTCGTTTTAAACTCTTGGTGAAAAAACGTGGGATTAGAAGTACAGACTTCCACCAAAAATGATTTCACTGCGAGTTTTTAACGGACTTCTTATCTTATTTCTTAATTTCTTCCATGATATAGGCTTCGATCGTGTCATCTACTTGGATGTCATTGTAGCCATCAATCATGAGTCCACCTTCACGGCCGTTGGTAACTTCCTTAACATCATCCTTGAAGTGCTTGAGGCTGGCAAGCTCACCATCGTAAATCACGACGCCGTCACGGATAACGCGAACCTTGGAATCACGGGTAACTTTACCGTTGATAACCATAAATCCACCGATAGTACCAACCTTGGAAACCTTGAAAGTCTCGCGGATAAGAGCTTCCCCGATGATTTTTTCTTCGTATTCTGGATCCAGCATTCCCTTCATGGCATCTTCCATTTCTTCGATAACCTTGTAGATAATGCTGTGGAGACGGATTTCGACATCGTCAGCTTCTGCCTGCTGGCGAGCTTGAGATGTTGGACGAACGTTAAATCCGATGATGAAGGCATTTGAAGCTTCTGCCAGTGTCACGTCAGATTCATTGATAGCACCAACTGCTGAGTGGACGATGGTAATCTTAACGCCTTCCACTTCAATCTTCTGCAGGGAAGCAGACAGGGCTTCTACAGAACCTTGCACATCAGCCTTGATGATAACATTGACAGACTTAACTTCACCAGCTTTGAGGGTATCAAAGAGATTTTCCAGACTGACACGGTGAGTAGCTTGACGCTGTTTGAGAAGGGCACGTTTGGCACGTTCTTCACCGGCTGCACGCGCAGCTTTTTCATCTTCATAGACCGCAAAGTGGTCACCAGCCATCGGAGTTTCATTGAGACCAGTGATAGAAACCGGTGTAGATGGTCCTGCAACCTTAACACGACGGCCCAGGTCATTGGTCATAGCCCGAACCCGACCGAAAGTATTACCAACAACGATTGGATCCTGCACATTCAGAGTTCCCTGCTGAACCAGAAGGGTTGCGACAGCACCTTTTCCTTTATCAAGACGGGCTTCAATAACTGTACCAATCGCTCGAACAGTCGGATCTGCCTTGAGTTCTTGAATTTCAGCCACCAAGAGGACTGTTTCCAGCAAGCTGTCGATATTTTGATTGAATTTCGCTGAGATTTCAACAAACTCAGAATCTCCGCCCCAAGCTGTTGACATGACACCGTGCTCAGCCAATTCACCAATCACGCGCTCAGGATTCGCTCCTGGCTTATCGATCTTGTTGATGGCTACGATGATTGGGACATCAGCGGCTTTGGAGTGGTTGATAGCTTCGATCGTTTGCGGCATAACACCATCATCAGCCGCTACGACTAGGATAGTGATATCCGTAACAGAGGCACCGCGGGCCCGCATAGAAGTAAAGGCCGCGTGTCCAGGCGTATCCAAGAAAGTAATCTTCTTGCCGCTTTCCTCAATCTGGTAAGCACCGATATGCTGAGTAATACCACCTGCTTCACCTGTTGCTACGCGAGAGTTACGCAGGGTATCCAAGAGGGTTGTTTTACCATGGTCAACGTGTCCCATGATGGTTACAACCGGCGGACGCTCTACCAAGGCATCTTGATTGATATAACCTTCTTCTACGAAGAAGCGCTCAATGTCAGCTGTGTCAACTTCCACCTTCTTCTTAGCTTCGATACCGTAGTCCACCATAAGGAGCTCAATAGTATCGCCGTCAAGAGATTGGTTTTGCGTTGCCATCACGCCCATCATAAAGAGCTTCTTGACAATTTCAGCTGGCTCGCGCTTAATCCGTTTTGCGATTTCTGCAACGGTCATTCCGTCTGTATATTCAAATTCAGTTGGCAACTCATGGAACTTACGTTCTGTAACAGGTTTTGGTGCCTGATTATTGTTGCCCTTTCCTTTTTTATTTTTCTTGTTTTTATTCCAATTACTATTTCTTTGATTTCTCACTTGATTTTGACTGCTTCGATTCTTTTGTTGTTTTCTTGGACCTTCTTCTTCGCGATCAAAATCATCGCGCTTCTTATCTGGTCGAGCTTGCTTCTTACGACGCGTATCCACAGCGGCTGGCGCTGGGCTTGGATTCACTGCTGGTGCAGATGGAGCTGGTGCAGGCTGAACTGGTGCACTTGCTTCTGCCTTAGGCTGCTCCTTGCGGCGGTTTTGCCGTTCCATAACTTCTTTTGCTTCCTGAGCTTGCTTAAAGCGTTCCTCGCTGGAGCGAGCGTATTCAGCATTCTGCTCTGCTTTCAAAGCTGCGGCCCGGGCCTTAAAGTCAATCTTCGGTCCTTGAGGCTGTTGGCGGTTTTGACCATTAAATCCTTGATGATTCTGACCATTTCGGCGGCCGTCTTGACCACGATTATCGCGACGGTCATTTGGACGATTGCCCCTATCTCGGTCGTTGCGGTTTCCACGATTCTTATTTCGATTATCGCGGTCCTCACGCTTGCCTTGCTCTTTATTTTGTGGTTTGCGGTTGCCTTGCTGCTTACGACGTTCTGCCTCTTCTTTGGCTCTCGCTTCACGCTCTGCCTTAAAGTTCCGGCTTTGCGGGCGCTTGACAGGCGCCGCTGTTTCTACTTTCGCTTCTGGCTTAGCAGTTACTTTTGCCTCTGTCTGTTCTGCCTTGACTGGCGCAGCCTCTTTGGCAGGAGTTTTTTGCGGTGACGGCTGAGCTGCTACAGGCTTTTCTGCAGTGGCTTGAGGTGCGGCTGCTTTTGTAAAGCTGGATTTGATTCGCTCACCAGCGTCAGCTTCTACGCTAGACGAATGACTTTTGACATCCAGTCCCAGCTCCTTAGCACGAGCCACTACCTCCTTGCTTTCTTTTCCCAGTTCTTTGGCGATTTCATACAATCTTACTTTAGACAAATCTTGTCCTCCTCTTCTATTACATAAGAGACCTCATTTTCTTTGTAAAACCAGCATCTGTCACGGCGAGCACTTTTCTGGCCTTGCCAATAGCAGAGCTTAATTCCAGTGTTGAAAACACGGTTGATACTTCTACTTGGTAGTAACGACTTTTATCAGTGATTTTCTTGCTGAGATTAGGAGCTGCATCCTGGGCCAAAAAGACCAGATGTGCTTTTCCCTCCTGGATAGCTTTGACAGTCAGCTCCTCACCAGAAATGATGCGGCCAGCCCGCTGAGCCAGTCCCAGCAAATTTGCAAGTTTCTCTTTATTCAAGACCTAACTCTCTTCTTTTGACCTTATGATCGACATAAGCGATTAACTCATCATAGAAAGCCTCGTCCACTTCCATACTGAAGCTGCGGTTAAAGACCCGCTTCTTCTTGGCCTGAAGGGCTTCCTGATTATCCAGCTTGATATAGGCCCCACGGCCGTTGGCCTTGCCTGTCGGATCGATAAAGACTTGACCTTCCTTGTTCTTGACAATCCGCAGCAAATCACGCTTGTCAATCACTTCGTTGGACACCACTGATTTTCTTAAAGGGATTTTTCTTGTTTTTGCCATTCCAGCCCCCTTAATCTAGTTCTTCAGCTTCGCTTTCTAAACCAGCTGTTTCTAGTACAGTTTCCTCTGCAGCTGCGTCAAAGTCAGTTGCTTCTGCTGCTGAAACTTCTGTCTCTAAGACAGCTGCATCCGCAAGAATTTCTTCTGCTTCCTGAGCAAATCCGCCCAGCTCATTGGCTGCTTCCATTTCTTCAAACTCTGTGGCAGACTTGATATCGATTCTAAAGCCTGTCAAATGAGCTGCCAAGCGTACGTTCTGTCCACGACGGCCAATAGCCAGAGAAAGCTTGTTGTCCGGTACGACAACCAAGGCCCGCTTGTTATCTTCTTGGTTAAAGATAACTTGGTCAACCTCTGCAGGAGCAATAGCGTTGTAGATAAATTCAGCTGGATCTGCTACCCACTCGATGACGTCGATATTTTCTTCAGTCGGCACCATACGGCCGCTCTTTGGATCGTATTTGGCAGGATGGAACTTGCTCGTAATTTTCTTGATATTGGCTCCACCGCGTCCGACGATTGTTCCAATGGCATCCACATTAGGGTTGTGGCTGCGAACCGCTACCTTGGTCCGATCGCCTGCTTCCCGTGACACGCTCATGATTTCCACAGTTCCGTCATAGACTTCAGGGATTTCCTGCTCCATCAAGCGCTTGATCATTTCTGGATGGCTGCGGCTGACAAAGACATTGACACCGCGAGGGTTATCTTCTACCTTGTAGACAAAGACTTCGATGCGGTCATGAGAGGCAAAGACCTCACCAGGAATCTGATCTTGTTTCGATAGCTGCGCTTCAATGCTGCCAAGATTGACATAGATAAATCGATTATCAAAGCGCTCCACAGTTCCTGACATGATTTCATTTTCATGTTCTTTGTAGGTATTGTAGGTGATTGCTCGGGTCTGCTTGCGCATCTTTTCCATGATGGTTTGCTTGGCAGACTGAGCAGCGACACGGCCAAATTCAGCTGGCGCTTCTTCAAACTTGATCTTATCTCCCAATTCATAGGCTGAACTGATAGCCAAGGCATCTTTGAGACTGATTTCCAAACGGCTGTCAAAGACCTCGTCCACGACTTCGCGAACAGTATAGACACGGAAATCTCCTGACTTTTCGTCAAACTCAATGGCTGCGCTGTCTGCCTGACCATAGCGACGACGATAGGCAGAGCGGAGTGACTCGGTCACTGCGTCAATGATATCTTCTTTCTTGATTCCTTTGTCTTCTTCCAAAATGCGGAAGGCCTCTAGCATTTCTTTACTCATTTTCATATGACTTTTGCCGAAACAAAAGTGTTCCTTTCTTTTCTATATTGCTTCTGCGGCTAAAACTTAACGGCTAATCTGGCTTTGGAAACCAGACTGTAGGGAATTTCGACTTCTTTTCTGCGAGTCTTGTCCAGATATTCCATGTGCAAAACATCCTCTTCAAAGCTCAGTAAGGTACCTTCAAAGACTTTCTGCTTGTCAACAGCCTTATAGAGACTGACATGGATATAACTGCCGACTGCATCGGCTAGCTGTTCCTTGATCTTGAGCGGGCGCTCCAAGCCTGGACTGGTCACTTCCAGAAAATACTGTTCTGGGAAAGGATCTGGCTTGATTTGATCCAAGAGCGGACTGATAATATCCGTCAAATCCGCTGTATCATTGACCGTAATACCTTCAGGCTTATCTACAAAGACACTGAGAACGTAGTCTCCGCCCATCTTTCCGTACTCAATATCGACTAATTCATAGGGGGCCAGAATGGCTGGTTCAATAACCTCCCTCACCAATTCAACAATCGTTGCGATATGACGACACCTCCTCACAGATAAGAGGCGAAGATACTTCCTCGCCTCTCTTTCCTTATTCATTACTAGTATTATAGCACGACAAGTCCCAGAATGCAAGGGAAATATGCTGTGCAAGCTTTTAAAGACAGAATGCCATTTAAAATACTCTTTTTTTAAAGTAAAATTCTTTCCCAATAAAAAGTCTTCAAGGAGTATTTCCTCGAAGACTCTTTCTTATTCAAACGCTGCTTCCACCCGATAGATGACTTGTCCCTTGTTAGCAAATTTCTGCTCATACTCAGTCAGGACATTATCCTCGAAGTCGCTGGCATGCAAATCTAACCACACGCCCTTTAACTTCATACCATACTGTGAAAAGCTAACTAAGCTATATTCAAAAAGACCGCGGTTGTCCGTTTTGAAGTGGATTTCTCCATTTTCTGGCAGAATCTGCTGATAGGTCGCCAGAAAGGACTGATAAGTCAGACGGCGCTTTTCATGGCGTTTCTTGGGCCAAGGATCTGAGAAGTTCAGATAAAGGCGGTCAATCTCGTCCTCTTCAAAATAATCAGTCAGATCCGAACCGTCCACCCAGAGAAGCTTGATATTGGGCACATCCGTTGCTAGCACCTTGTCCAAGGCATAGCTGAGGACCGATTTCTGGATATCAATCCCGATGTAGTTGATCTCAGGATTGGCCTTGGCCATACCGGACACAAAAGCTCCTTTGCCACTGCCAACCTCTACATGAATGGGATGGTCGTTGCCAAAAATCTCCTGCCATCTGCCCTTGGCGTCTGCCGGATTCAAAATCACATACTGGGGATGCGCCTCTAGCAGTTCCGTCGCTCCCTTACGATTCCTTACTCTCATTGTCCTCTTCCGTATTTGGAACGGAAGTTTCGTAATGCGTAAATCTCCCGGTTCACATTTTCTAAATCATTGTTTTCATAGTATTTAGCAATCTGCATCAGATAAGAATACTGTCCAAACCAGTATAGCTTATTGAAAACAGTCTGATTATACTTATAGCCATAAGCACTCAGCCACTCTTGCCAGCCTGAATCAGGCACATAATGGCTCAAAATATGAGCTACATCCATCATCCTGTCTGTCAGACGCACAGAATCCCAATCCACCAAGTAAATAAGCCCGCTGTCGGTCTCTACCCAGTTGCTGTGGCGCACATCTCCGTGAACGATGGTCGCATAATCCTCACGAAAGGCCGGTACTGTCTGGCGCAGGTCGCGGATAACTGATTGCAGATATTGATTATTTCTCAAAGCAAGCGGCACTTGATTGAGCCAAGCATTCAGCAAATCAGTTGGCGTTTCCAGTGTATAGCCCAGCTTGGTCAGCTGTGTCATCAATGGGCGCGAGCGATGCAGCCGTGTCAAAATATTGATTACCTGCTTTTTGGACATATCATTTGGGGTCAGAATAGTGCCTGAAAGCCACTCCTGCCCGCTCATTACGTTGCCGTCCGGCATCCGGCGGCTCCACAAAAGCTGCGGTGCGATTTGTTCTCGAGCTAAGCCTGCTAAGATAGGGGTTGTATTCATCTTGACGAAAACGCGCCCCCCGTCCGGATAAGTCCCCATATAGGCCTTTCCGCTCTTACCAGCTATCGGTGTCAGGGTCAGCTCGTTATCAACCAAGTCCATGTTTCCCCTCCGTAAAAAGTTTCTTTATCATTTTACTAGTTTTACCTCTTTTAGTCAACCAATCTCCGTAACTTAAACGGCAGATAGAACAGATAGAGCAGGGCAGTTGCTCCCAGCATGGCCAGCACTGCTGTCTTGTCTTGGAAAAAGAGCAGAGCAGTCAGCACTTCAGTCAAGAGAACACTGCTGCCAATAGATGTGATAATTTGTCTTGCTCCTTTCAGCTTTTCCCCAATTTCTATCGGAAAAAGCTGGGTCAAAAACTGATAGTCAAAAGCTTCATACAGGGCCGTCAGCTGGAAGAGTAAGAGGTAATTGAACAAGACCGCAAAAGCTGCAGCAATCCAAGCTTGACTGACAAAAACCAAGGCCAAAAGAGCCAAAAAGAGCAGTCTTAAGGTCAGAGCAAAGAAGTCTCCATTTCGCAAGTAAGAGCGCAAAAAGAGATTCTGCCAGGTCTTGCTATGCTGCTTGCCCACAAGCCTCGTCAAACCATCCAGATAAGTCCGGCGCTTGACACTGTTTGAAATGCCTTTAACATTGGTAAAGAGAGCAAAAAATCGCAGAATCGTCTGCTTTCGGGCTGCTTCATAAGCTACCAGAGCCTGCCAATCTAGGCCATTTTCAGCAAAGAACTTCTTGGCCTTAGCCTGAAACAAAAACCATTTCAAGACTAGCATAAGGAGACAGTAGAGCCCGAAGCCCCAAACAGGCAATCCCAGAGCCAGAAAAAGCGGAGCCAACAGCAGCAATATCCCAGTTTGTATGATTGCGAATAAGAGATAAGAACGCAGAATTTGGCCTTTGATAAAATCCCTGACCTCTGCTTCTCTGACCAAGAGAAAGAGAGCATCCGGCTTTTCCAGATAGGTCGCAATCCGTCCAAAAGGCAAGATAAAGGCCGATAGAATAACCAGACTAGCAATAATGGGGAGGTGATTGGTCGGAAAATGCCGCAAAAGCTGACTGTACTGAACACCTAAAAATCCCATAAAAATCAGAAGAAAGAGCACGAAATGATCATTAAAAACATAACGCAGGTACTTCAGGCACTGCTGACGAAAATCCTGCTTTCGTTTGGCAAATAATTCTTTCATAGCACTGCCTCTTCTGTCAGGGCTAGATAGATGTCATTCAGACTAGCATCCGGCATTTGAAATTGAGCCCGCAACTCAGTCAAGCTGCCCTTGGCCCGTACTTGACCCTTGTGCAAGATTACAAAACTATCGCACATCTTCTCGGCAGAGTCAAGAACATGGGTGCTCATCAGAATGGACTTGCCCTTCTTCTTTTCCTCATCCAAGAGCTGGATAAGGTCTGCAATAGCTACCGGATCCAGACCTAGAAAAGGCTCATCTACGATAAAAAGGCTGGGATCAACTACAAAAGCACAGATAATCATCACTTTTTGCTTCATCCCTTTTGAAAAGTGAACAGGGAACCAATCTAATTTTTCCTTGAGTCGGAACATTTCCAGTAGCTTATCCACGCGCTTAAAAGCCGTCTCCTGCTCAATGTCGTATGCCATAGCTACCGTCTCAATGTGCTCGCGCAGGGTCAATTCTTCGTAGAGACTAGGCGTTTCCGGAATAAAACCGATCTTCTTGCGGTAATCGCTGGGATTGGTCCGCAGCTCCAGTCCATCAATCTGAATCTGCCCCTTATAAGGCGTCAGAAGACCGATAATCTCATTGATAGTCGTGGACTTGCCCGCACCGTTGAGACCAATCAGACCAACCAGCTGGCCATTGCCCACTTCAAAGCTGACATCCTTTAAAACCGGGATATTAACATAGCCGCCCGTAAGCTCTTTGATTTCTAACATATTTTCTCCGAATTCTGGTATAATGGTTCTTATATTATAACAAAATCTAGCGAATAGAGGTACCATTTATGGCTGATTGTATTTTTTGTAAAATTATTGCCGGAGAAATCCCTTCTTCTAAAGTCTATGAAGACGAGAAAGTCCTTGCTTTTCTGGATATTTCCCAGGTAACACCAGGTCATACCTTGGTTGTCCCTAAAGAGCATTTCCGAAATGTGCTGGATATGGATGCCGACAACACCAGTCAGCTCTTTGCTCGCGTACCTGACATTGCCCGTAAGGTGATGAAAGCCACAGGTGCAGCTGGTATGAATATCATCAACAACAACGAAGAAATTGCTGGACAAACTGTCTTTCATACCCATGTGCATTTGGCACCACGCTACAGTGATGCAGATGATCTGAAAATTACTTTCGCAGCCCACGAACCAGACTTCCCAGCTCTGGCCGAATTAGCTGAGAAGATTGCGCAAGCTTAAGGAGGGAATATGAAACTGTCAAATATTTTCCTATTTATTGGTGCTGCAGTAGCCAGCTACAAGCTAGTTGAAAACCGTCAAAAAATCCAAGAAGAAATCATTGAAACAACAGATAGCCTAGACAAAGTAAAGGACAGTCTAGCCAGTATTCAACGAAATATTGCCATCATTCAAGAGCAAAAAGAGCAAGTCAAAGACATGGCTCAAGATCTTACTTATAAATATAAAGTCCTTGAAAACCAAGCTCAGGTGCAGATCCAGCAAATCAAAGACATCTGGGAAAAGTACGAGTCTTGATAGAGAAAAGGTGTATGATAGGGGAACAATAATTCCAATCAGCCACTGCGTCAAGAGCTTTCCGTCATAACCAAAAGAGACCAAGACATTTTGTCCCGGCCTCTTTTTATATTTAACTTTTTACTCTGTAGTCGCATTGACCACTGGCTGACTTTGTGGGGCGCTGACACTGACATCTGCCGCTGGGGCGGAGGAAGCTGCTGGAGCAACTGGAGTCGTATTCGTAGTTCCAACTGTTGTATCTGTCGACGGATAAGAGTAATTCTCATAACCATTATTATAAGTAGGCTGACTATAAGAATTCTGGTAATTGCTATAGCTTTCTGTGCTACTAGCTGTACTACTGCTATTGCTGCTTCTTAGACTGTTGCCACCCATAATATCTTCATAGAGAACAGCATTGGTCTTCAGACTCTTAACTGTGTCCAAGCCCAGAGACTTGCGGATTAGATTCTGCATGCTCAGCAAATGCTCTGACGTCACCAGCTGATAGCTTCCACCGTCAGGCAAGGTCGCATCTTCTCCACGCAGCTGCTCAGACTTAATGTTCTTAAAGGCATCCTGATAGCCTAGCAGTTGGGGAATGCTTTTTGAATCAAGCGCGATATTGGTCTGCATGTTGCTGCTGACAGCTTTTAAAATAGCCTGATAATGGCTGACACTGTTGAGACTGAGAACTTTTTCAACCACTTTCTTAATTACTTCACGTTGACGCTTTTGGCGGCCATAGTCACCCTCTGGATCCTGATAACGCATGCGAGCATAGACCAGCGCCTGATCACCATTGATGGTTTGCTTGCCTGGCTCAACCTTGGCAGTATACTCAGGCTCATTATCCTCAATAGAAATTGGGAAGTCAAAGGTATTATTGACCTCAATACCACCTACTGCGTCTACTAACTGAACCAAGCCCTGCATATTGATCATCATATAGCGGTCGATGTGGATATTCATCAAGCCCTCAATAGTCGAAATGGCTAACTCTGCTCCGCCTGTCGCATAGGCTGCATTCAGCTTAGCTTCAACTGTCTGACCATTTTCATCAATCTGAGTCAGAATATCACGTTCCAAACTCATCATGACTGTTTTCTTAGTCTTTGGATTCACGCTCAGGAGGATCATGGTATCACTGTTCCCGACCCAAGTATCCTCGCGGGATCCGCTCCCTGTATCTACACCCATCAGCAAGATGGTCATGGGCTTAGTCGCAGAAATGACATCTGTCTCATTTCCCAAGCCCTTATAAGTCTTGGACAGTTCATCTGTTGACTGACCATAGATTGTCCAAGCATAAGTCCCGATACCAGCTGTCGTTACGACAAGGAGGCTGAGAAACATCATTATAATCTTTTTAAACATATCTTTTTTAGTCTATCAGTTTCCCCATCAGGTAAACATCAAGAAACATCCCTTCTTTTAAATAGGCTCCTCTTTTTTGTAAGCCTTCAATTTCAAATCCTAAATCTTTATAAAGGTGAACTGCTCGTTCATTTCTAACCTGAACGCTCAATTCCAAACGTCTAATATCCTGAGAATCTTCTGCCCAAGTCAGTGCCTCTTCCAGCAGTATGCGTCCCAGTCCTTGGTTCCAGAAAGCTTTCCTCACTACAATAAAGACTTGACCAATATGGCGAATTCGCTCATGGAAATCAGCTGTGATGCTGACTAGGCCAGCAATCTCACCATTTAAAAGCGCCAACAGATAAAGCTGATTACTAGAAGCAGACTGATGCTCAATGAATGAAGCCATCTCCTCTTGATTCATCAAAATTCCAGCCTCATCCAGCGTCATATAATCTGACTCAGACCCGACCTGATTGAGGAAGGCAATCAGCTCAGCAGCATCTGTTTTTTCCGCTTCACGCAAGCATAATTCATATTCAGTCATTCTGCAGTTCCTCAAACAACTCTTGGGCTCGCTTTCCTTTGGCTTCAAAAACCAATTCACGCCCATCTTCCTTTTTCAAGAAGCTTAATTTGAGATAGTCTTCAGGCAGATTTTCTCCCAGCAGCTCTCCCCATTCAATGACCGTCACGCCTTCCCCGAAGAGAAAGTCATCCAAATCTATGGAGTCTGGATCGTCTCCGATGCGGTAGACATCCAGATGATAGAGTGGCAAGCGACCCTCGTATTCCCGAACAATGGTATAGGTTGGACTTTTAATCATCTGACTGATACCCAAACCTAGAGCCAGACCCTTAGTAAAGGTTGTCTTCCCTGCTCCTAAATCTCCCGTTAAAACCAGTACGTCCCCTGCCTGGAGCAATGTGCCCAGACGCTGACCCCACTGGATTAATTCTTCCTCATTATGACTAAACATTCTCTTATTATACCAGAAAAAATTTTTTTCTGCTTAATTTTGCAAAAGAAAAATCAGCCAGGAAAAGCTGATTTTTTATACCAAAAACATATCCTATACAAAGGGTACTAAAATCTATGAAATCCAGCAATGTTTAGACCTAATTTAAAGCAAGATTTACGAAATTCAAAATAAAGAGAAGATCCAAAATCCAAATCATAGAATGCACATCCTTAGCTTGACCTTTGAAGATTTTGACCAAGGTGTAGGTAATAAATCCAGCTGCTATCCCGTGAGTGATAGAATAGGCAAATCCCATAAAAATAGAAGTAAAGAAAGCTGGAATGGCCTCCGCCATATCATCCCAATGGATATTTTTCAGACTAGCCAGCATCATAATCCCAACAATAATCAAAATCGGTGCAGTTGCAGCGTTGGGAACAATGGCTAAAAGAGGGCTAAAGAAACTTGACACCGCAAAACAGATGGCTACGACCAAGGCTGTCAGACCTGTTCGGCCGCCAGCTCCGATACCAGCTGCAGACTCCACATAAGTCGTCACGTTAGAGGTTCCAGCAATGGCGCCAATAGAGGTTCCGATGAGGTCCGAGTAAAGCGCCTTATCCAAGCCTTCTGATTCATGGTTTTCCCCAGAAGTCGCCACAATCCCGACCTTTTCACCTGTACCAATCAAGGTACCAATGGTATCAAAAATATCTGTCAAGGAGAAAGCCAGAATGGCCATAAAAGTCTGAGGCCAGCGACCCGAATCTGCTAAGAGGGCACCCAGACCTTTCGGACCTACTGCCACCCCAAAAATCTGCCCCAATTCACTGACAGCAGTGCCAATGTTATTCTGCCCAAAGTCAATTGCTGACAAATCAACCAAGCCAACCAGAATAGCTACCACTGTCGTGACCAGAATAGATAGGATAACACCACCCTTGATATTTTTCACGATAAAGAAGATTGTGATAGCAAGACCGACTAGGGCTACGATGACAGCTGGATTGTTAAAGTCTACCAGACCGGGAGTTGCTGCCGAATTAGCCGTGATAGCCGCTGCAGCCTTATCTGCTCCCTTACCAGCTACTGTATAATTGCCTGGATCGATTGAAAACTTTAGCAAGCCAGCATTTTTAATACCTACATAGGCCAGAAAGACCCCGATCCCTGCTGAAATAGCTGCGCGCAAGGAGCCTGGAATTGACTCAATGATCATCTTACGCACCTTGGTCAGAGTGATAATGAGCGAAATAATCCCACAGATAAAGACCATAGCCAAGGCTTCCTGCCAAGTGTAGCCCAAGGCAAAGACGACCGTAAAAGTGAAAAAGGCATTCAACCCCATGCCCGGTGCCTGCGCATAAGGCAGATTGGCAAAGAAAGCCATCATCAAGGTACCTGCAACAGCCCCGATAATCGTAGCTAGGAAAACACCCTGTTTGGGCATACCTGTCTGAGCCAGCATAGCCGGATTGACAAATAAAATGTAGGACATAGCAAAGAAAGTCGTCAGACCAGCCAAAACCTCTGTCCGGACATCTGTCCCTTTTTCGGTCAGTTTGAAAAATTTATCCATTTTTCAACAAATCTCCTTTTGAGTAAAATTTCTAATATCTAGTTCAATAACAAAGAAAAACAGATTTAAATCTGTTTATTTGCGAACGATATTTTAAATTATAATAAAAAACATTCACTTTTTCAAGATGAATGTCTCGCTTTTCTTATTTTTTATTATCTCTCATCAGAAATACCAAACTCATAAACTGCAAAAAAGTAAAACCAAGAATGAAAGGCAGTCGATCAGGCTGCAAAGTTTGCAAGAGCTTCTGTAGAACCATCTGAGGATGAAGCAATAAATCCCAGCTATTGAGGCGATCATAACGTCCTATGTAGATAGCCAGACTGGACACAGCCGACAGAGCTGCCGTCAGCAACAAGTCCAAATACCAGTTAAGCTTCCAGCCTTCCTTGATGACATACCAGCTCTCCATCCCACAGAAAATCGCGAATAAAATACTGGAAACAAAAGCTAAAAAGAGCATGAAAACACTTGGCTTACTCAGAACATCTGCCACCCAAGTCATGTGAATCAAATCTGTAATCATATAGAAAGTGTTGGGGAAGAAAAGCAACCACAAGAGGAAAAGAAGAGGATAGATCCATTTCTGTTTCTTGAATAAAAGTGTCAAGACAGCTACATCATAGCTGATTAAGGCCAAGGTCATATTCCAAATGAGATAGGTCGGACCGCCATTTAGAGATTGGATATAGATAAAAAAGGCAATTATCAGAAAAAGAGCATGAATCATGATCGGTTTACGCATACGAAAAGCTCCTCCTTGGTGTGTCATAATTGTGACTGATTAGAGCACCATTATAACATAAGTCGTGTTATTTACACTGAATTCTGTTATAATAGTCTGTATTATCACTGAAAAGAGACTCACATGACAAAAAAAGTAATCGCTGTGGACTTGGACGGCACCTTGCTGGATTCTAACAGCAATCTGTCGGACTTCACTAAAGAAACTATCAAAAAAATTTCCCAAAAGGGCCACAAGGTCATTATCACAACAGGACGGCCCTACCGAATGGCTTTGAAATATTATAAAGAATTAGAGCTCAATACGCCCATGATCAACTTCAATGGCTCTTTGACTCACATTCCAGAAAAGAAATGGGACTTTGAAAAATCGCTGACGCTGGACAAGTCCTTTCTGCTGGATATGGTTAAGCGTAGGGATGAGATTGAAGCGGATTTCATTGCCGGCGAATACCGCAATAAGTTCTACATCACCAATCCCAATGAAGAAATTGCTGATCCCAAGCTATTTGGCATCGATGCTTTTAAGCCTGAAAATCAGTTTCAAGCCAACTTGGTAACGGAGAATCCTAACGCCATTCTCCTGCAGACGCGAGCAGCTGATAAATATGCTCTGGCAGAGGAAATGAATGCTTTTTACCAGCATGAACTTGCCATCAACTCTTGGGGCGGACCGCTCAACATTCTCGAGTGTGCTCCAAAAGGGGTCAATAAGGCCTTCGCCCTTCAATACCTGCTTAATGTTCTCAATGTAGATCGTAAAAATTTGATTGCCTTTGGCGATGAGCAAAATGATACTGAGATGCTGTCCTTTGCTGGTACTGGCTATGCCATGAAAAATGCCAATACTGACCTGCTGCCCTACGCCGACCAGCAATTATCTCTGACTAACGACCAAGATGGTGTCGCCCACGAGCTCAACAAACTTTTTTTATAAAACTAGACAATTAGGCAAACTCTGTTTGAGAGTTTGTCTTTTATTTTTGTATTCTCTAGAGCCTCTTCAGGCTCAAAAAGCTTTAAAAATAGAAGCTTATCAGTTATACAAGAATATTATAGCAAATTTACGCTTATATTTGTGAGCGTTTGCCATTTGTTTGAGTTTGTGATATAATTAACATAATCGAAAACTAAATAACAGGAGGAAACTACTTATGAAAGCAGTTGTTGTAAATCCAGAAGGAACCGCTGTCCAACTCATCGAAAATAAGGAACTTCGTCCTCTTGAAACAGGGGAAGCTCTCGTTGATATCGAATACTGTGGTGTCTGCCATACTGATTTGCACGTCGCACATGGTGACTTTGGTAAGGTACCGGGTCGCGTTCTTGGGCATGAAGGTATCGGTATTGTCAAAGAAATCGCTCCAGATGTAAAAAGTCTCACAGTCGGAGACCGCGTCAGTGTCGCTTGGTTCTTTGAAGGCTGCGGCGCTTGTGAATACTGTACAACTGGACGCGAAACCCTTTGCCGTACAGTAAAAAATGCTGGTTATTCTGTTGACGGTGGGATGGCAGAGCAATGTATTGTAACAGCCGACTATGCTGTCAAAGTTCCAGAAGGACTGGATCCTGCCCAAGCTTCTTCTATCACCTGTGCCGGTGTAACTACCTACAAGGCCATCAAAGAAGCCCAGCTGCAGCCATGCCAATGGACAGTAATCTTTGGAGCAGGTGGATTGGGTAACCTAGCGGTTCAATATGCCAAGAAAGTCTTTAATGCCCATGTTGTCGCTGTTGATATCAACAATGACAAACTAGCTTTGGCCAAAGAAGTTGGTGCTGATATCGTCATCAACGGCCATGAAGTTGAAGATGTTGCTGCTCTTATCCAAGAAAAAACCGGCGGTGCGCATTCTGCCGTAGTAACAGCTGTTTCTAAAGTTGCCTTCAACCAAGCTGTTGATTCTGTTCGTGCTGGCGGTCGGGTAGTTGCAGTTGGACTGCCATCTGAAATGATGGACCTCAGTATTGTCAAAACTGTTCTAGATGGTATCCAAGTCATCGGCTCCCTCGTGGGTACTCGCAAGGACTTGGAAGAAGCCTTCCAGCTTGGTGCAGAAGGATTAGTGGTTCCTGTCGTTCAAAAACGCCCTGTTTCAGATGCTGTGGATGTCTTTGACGAAATGGAAGCAGGTACTATTCAGGGACGTATGGTACTTGACTTCACACACTAATACTTTAAAGCATTTCAGTCCCAACATTTACTAAACTCTTGGAAACTTATGATGGACAGGCTTAATATTATTTAGAAACTTTTGCCATTATAGAGGGAGACTAAAGACATAAAATGCGATTTTTTGTCTTTGGTCCTCCCCTTTCTTTTTTGATAAATAAACACTTTCTCAAACACGATTCTTTTCTTTCATTTCAAAAGTCTTTTTCATATTATTTCAACATTTTTTCATATATTGACCTATTGTATTTTCCGTTTTCCTAATTTATTAAAACATTTCTATAGCTAAGGTTTGCTTATACCTATATTTATCAGGGTTTCAGCAAATACTGACATTTTTGAAAGAAAAAGTCGTTTTTAGGAACAAACGCTTGCATTTTTCATGAAAACGTTTTATAATAAACTTGCCTTAAAGTTTTCTTAAAACTTAAGTCAAACATTTTATAAGGAGGAATGTCAATAATGAGTATCGGAATCATTATTGCTAGCCACGGTGAATTTGCTGCTGGTATTCATCAATCAGGTTCTATGATTTTCGGTGAGCAGGAAAAAGTACAAGTTGTAACTTTCATGCCCAACGAAGGACCAGATGATCTCTATGCAAAGTTCAATGACGCTGTGGCTTCGTTTGATGCGGACGATGAAGTGTTGGTCTTGGCTGACCTTTGGAGTGGCTCTCCATTCAACCAAGCTAGCCGTGTCATGGGTGAAAATCCAGACCGCAAGTTCGCTATCATTACAGGCTTGAACCTGCCTATGCTGATTCAAGCTTATACAGAAAGGATGATGGATGCCAATGCCGGCGTTGAAGCTGTTGTTGCTAACATCATCAAAGAAGCCAAGGAAGGAGTCAAAGCTCTGCCTGAAGAGCTGAACCCTGCTGCTGAAGAAGCAAATGCTCCTGCTGCAGCTGCTCCAGTTGCCCAAGCAGCAATCCCTGAAGGGACTGTAATCGGTGACGGCAAGCTCAAAATCAACCTTGCCCGGATCGACACACGCTTGCTACACGGTCAGGTAGCAACAGCTTGGACGCCAGATTCAAAAGCAGACCGTATTATCGTTGCTTCTGACTCAGTAGCTCAAGATGAACTTCGTAAAGAATTGATTAAGCAGGCTGCACCAGGTAATGTCAAAGCCAATGTAGTCCCAATCGACAAATTGATTGCTGTTTCAAAAGACCCTCGCTTTGGCAATACACATGCCTTGATTCTGTTTGAAACTCCTCAAGACGCCCTTCGTGCTGTTGAAGGCGGTGTGCCAATCAAGACCCTTAATGTTGGTTCCATGGCTCACTCAACTGGTAAAACAATGGTCAACAACGTACTTTCAATGGACAAGGAAGACGTTGCTACTTATGAAAAGCTGCGTGACCTTGGCGTTGAATTCGACGTACGTAAAGTACCAAATGACTCTAAAAAAGATTTGTTTGATTTGATTAAGAAAGCCAACGTGCAGTAGAATCAAACGTTTTGCTTTTATTAATTTACGAAAGGATTTAGAACATGTCTATTATTTCTATGGTTTTAGTAGTCTTTGTTGCCTTCTTAGCTGGTCTAGAAGGTATCTTGGACCAATTCCAATTCCACCAACCACTGGTTGCTTGTACCTTGATTGGACTGGTAACTGGTAATTTGGCTGCCGGTGTTATGCTGGGCGGCTCTCTCCAGCTGATTGCTCTTGGCTGGGCTAATATCGGAGCTGCTGTAGCACCTGATGCTGCCCTCGCTTCTGTTGCCGCTGCAATTATCTTTATCAAAGGTGGTGAATTTACTCCAGAGCGCCTTGGAGTTGTTCAAGGATTAGCTGTAACACTTGGTGTTGCTGGACTCTTCTTGACTATGATTGTTCGTACAATTTCAGTTGGGTTAGTTCACGGGGCAGACGCTGCAGCTAAAAAAGGGAACTTCAAAGCCGTTGAACGCGCCCACTTCACAGCTCTCTTTCTTCAAGGTATTCGCATTGCAGTCCCTGCAATCCTCCTACTAGCTATTCCTGCTCAAACTGTTCAACATTACTTAGGATTAATGCCTGAATGGTTATCAAAAGGTATGGAAATTGGTGGAGGAATGGTCGTGGCTGTCGGTTACGCAATGGTTCTTAATATGATGGCTAGTCGCGAAGTGTGGCCTTTCTTTGCTATAGGTTTTGCTCTCGCCGCTGTAAGTCAACTGACTTTAATCGCATTTGGAGCAATTGGAGTAGCTTTAGCTCTTATCTACATCAACCTCTCTAAAAAAGGAGGAAATGGTGGCGGTGGAGCAACTACTTCTAATGACCCAATCGGTGATATCCTAGAAGATTATTAAGAAAGGAGATACACTATCATGACAGAATTAAATACTGTAAAACCTGATGAGTCAGGAAAATTGACTCTTTCAAAGGCTGACCGTCAAAAAGTTTGGTGGCGTTCTACTTTCTTGCAAGGTTCTTGGAACTATGAACGGATGCAAAACTTGGGTTGGGCATATGCGCTTATTCCTGCCATCAAAAAACTCTACACTAAAAAAGAAGATCAAGCTGCTGCTCTTGAACGTCACTTGGAATTCTTCAATACTCACCCATATGTTGCAGCTCCAATTCTAGGCGTAACCTTAGCATTAGAAGAAGAAAAGGCTAATGGAGTTGAAATTGACGATGTAGCTATCCAAGGGGTTAAAATTGGTATGATGGGACCTCTGGCTGGTATCGGAGACCCTGTCTTCTGGTTTACAGTTCGTCCTATTCTTGGAGCTCTGGGAGCATCTCTTGCTTTAACAGGAAATATTCTTGGCCCTGTTATCTTCTTCCTAGCTTGGAATGCTATCCGGATGGCTTTCTTGTGGTACACACAAGAATTGGGATACAAGGCTGGTTCAGAAATCACTAAGGATCTTTCTGGAGGAATTCTCCAAGATATTACTAAAGGTGCATCGATTTTAGGTATGTTTATTATTGGTGTTCTTATCAAACAATGGGTATCTATTAAATTTATCTTTAACGTATCATCTGTCAAGTTAGAAGACAAAGCCTATATTCATTGGGATAAGCTTGTTTCCTTTAGTAAAGAATTGACTGACAAATTGAGCGGAGGCAAAGGACTATCTCCTGAGGAAATAACAAATTTCCAATCGTCTATTAATAATGGAATACACAGTGCTTTTAAACAAGTAGCTGAGGGGGCTTCTCAAACTCCTGAAAAGGTCACAACTTTCCAACAAAACTTAGACTCTTTGATTCCAGGTTTAATGGGATTGATTCTGACTTTCCTCTGCATGTGGTTGCTTAAGAAGAAAGTATCCCCTATCACTATCATCATCGCCCTCTTTGTAGTTGGTGTACTAGCTCACGTTGCTGGTTTGATGTAATCAAAAAGAAGGTTTCGGCCTTCTTTTTATTGTGGTATAATAGCTATATTATTTAAAAGGGAGTTACTCTATGGCACAGTCACAAAACAAAACAGTTGAGTTTAATACCACTGGCGTATCCTATCTTGGATTAGGCGGAAAGGTTGGGAAATTTTTAATCGGCGAGACAGCTCTGGAGTTTTACGCTGATGCCAATGTAGAAGACTATATCCAGCTGCCTTGGACTAGCATCACTGCTATCGGTGCCAATGTTTCTGGCAAGAAAGTCAGCCGCCATTTTGAAATCTGGACTGATAAAGGAAAGTTTCTCTTTGCCTCCAAAGACTCTGGCAAGATTCTCAAAATTGCGCGGGAGCATATCGGCAACGACAAGGTTGTTAGATTGCCGACTCTGTTACAGAAAATTGCTGAAATCTTTAAGAAGAAAAAATAGGGTTGAAAAAGTTTCAACCTTATTTTTTATATTTTCGACTAAGATAAAAGCTGCTTGTATCAGCAAGATGGAGCTAGCACAAAAAATTGGAAAGTGAAATAATCTGAGAATGCACTATTTCAGCCCCTTGAAATGATAGGGTGGGGTAAGCTAACATTATCAATGCAAGACCGTATCATTAGATTTTCAAAAAGGATAAACATCAGCTAAATTTTTCTCGAAAGTCCATGTCTTGACACCTTCAACATCACGGACATCTAGTTGTTTAAATCCGTTCTTTTTGTAAAAACGACAGTTGCTTTCTGTATGAGTAATCAAAGTAATCCGCTGGCATTTCTCTTCTTTTGCAAGCAACTCAAGCCCCTTTGAGATAAAAAGACCGCCAACTCCCTGCCCTTGATAATCAGGCAGCACACCCAGTAGTTCAAGATAAAGAGTTGAAACACTCCTTTTCTTAGCTTCTTTACTGCCCTCCCCAAAGACTTTTTGAAAAGCTAAAAGCTGAGGAATATATTTCCACATCCTCCATGCTCCTGCCCGCAAAAAGGAAAGCATACCGACAGGATGATTACCGAGCTTATGAATGGTAGCGACCGCCATAAGACGCCCATCCACTTCAGCAAGCAGACAAATATGATGACGCATCGCTGCCTTAACCATAACTGCATGCAATCTATTTAGAAAATCAATGTAAGACTGGCTGCTGCCAAAGAGAGGGCGGAATTTTTCTCTATAGACCTCATGCTCAGCAAAAGCAGCAGTTAAAACCGAGACCGCAGCAGCAAGATCCCTTTCATCTGCTCTTCTAAAACAAATCATGATAGCTACCTCTTCAAATCTTTTCTGCTAATTTTTCTAAGAAAGCCTGCCGTTTTTCAGCTGTAGACTGAGAAATATTCCCGAAGTTCAACCAACGGCGCTGTCTAGCACCGATAGACTTAAAGGTATGGCCCAACATGGCTTTCTTGACGACATCACCACAGAAATATTTAAGATAGAAGGTCGGTGCTGCAGAGGTAGTAATAGC
Organism: uncultured Streptococcus sp.; assembly: GCF_963456385.1. Lineage (GTDB taxonomy): Bacteria > Bacillota > Bacilli > Lactobacillales > Streptococcaceae > Streptococcus. Next base: position 81,312 of record NZ_CAUOLF010000006.1, read on the forward strand.
CAATACCTCTTTAATATTGGTCAGACGACCAACTAACTGGCGAGTTTTCGTCTCCTCGTAAATCTTATTTTTCAAAAAGACCTTATCTTCAAAGCCCTTGACAATAGCTGGCATATCCGCCCACCAGATAGGAAAAATCATGATAAGGCGGTCACAGGACGCAAGAGCTTCCTGATATTTTAAAACCAGCGGGTCTAGTGCCTGCCCTTTATTAAAAAGCGCTAGCTCTTCCTTGGTATAGACTGGATTAAAACCATCCTCATAGAGATCAATCAGTTCATAGGTCTGACCTTTCTTCTCCAATAAGTCCTGAACCTGCTCTAAAATAGCATGGTTAAAGCTTTTATCATAGGGATGTGCATAAACAATGAGATTTTTACTCATATTTGTAACCTCCTAGTAAATCATTGAACATTGAGCGATAGACTTCCTCATCAAAAGGCTCCAAGCCTTTGGCAATAAAATGACCATAGCCTGTGATGAAAGTGTCCAGCTTGAGCAAGAGAATCTTTTTCTCTTTCTGACTCTCAATAGGCAGCCTATCCAGATAAGCCACCGTCTTGTTCCCGATTTCCAGAAGCTCACCTTTCCGGTAAGCCTCTATCGTCACAGGACTGAAAAAGAGAAAATCCATCATCCGACTGTTGGTCTCATATTCTGATAAAAGAAAGAGTCCTATCTGCCAAATGCAATCCAAAGGATTAGACACTCCGTATAAATACTGTTCCTCTAAACGTTTAATCTGCCTCTGGTTTTCCAAAAGACAGACCTGATAGTAAAGTTCCTCCTTATTCTCAAAAGCCTTGTAAAAAGCACCAGTCGTAACCCCCAGCAGAGATGCCAGTTTTCTCAAGGGGATATTCTGATAGCCATACTCTCTGATAAGCTGGCTTGCCTTCTCAATCATACGGTCGCGTGTTGTTTGTTTTACCATAAGAACTCCTTCAGATAACTATGTTACCTTTATTCAAAGATAACATAGTTATCTTTTTCTGTCAAGATTTTTCCTATCCTGGGATTTACATTTTCCGGAAAATCCTGTATAATAGTCGAAACGGATAAGTACTATTGGGCACTTTTCAGAAAGTCTGCGGTGGCTGTGAGCAGATAAGAAGAAAATAGGAAATTCTACCGTTAGTTTAAAAATGAATAATTAAGCAAGTGCACTTTTGTGAAGTTGGATGGAACCGCGGTTATGCCGCTCCAACAGTTTCATAAAGCGCTTTTTATTTTTGGAGGTACTTATGTTAGATTTAAAACGCATCCGTACAGATTTTGATTCTGTCGCTGAAAAATTGGCTACGCGAGGTGTTGACGCTGCTACACTCAACCAAATGAAAACCATTGACAAAGAACGCCGGGATTTGTTAGTCAAGGTCGAAGAACTCAAGGCAGAGCGCAATACTGTTTCTGCTGAAATTGCCCAAGCTAAACGCAACAAAGAAAATGCTGATGACAAGATTGCTGCTATGCAAAAACTTTCTGCTGAAGTCAAGAACTTAGACGCAACCTTGGCTGAGCTAGACGCTAAGTTGACCGAGTTCACTACCACTCTGCCTAATATCCCGCACGAAAGTGTTCCTGTCGGAGCGGATGAAGACGAAAACGTTGAAGTTCGTCGCTGGGGCACACCGCGCCAATTTGACTTTGAAGCCAAAGCTCACTGGGATTTGGGTGAGGATTTGGACATCTTAGACTGGGAACGTGGGGCAAAAGTTACTGGTGCTCGCTTCCTCTTCTATAAGGGGCTGGGAGCAAGACTTGAGCGTGCCATCTACAATTTTATGCTGGACGAGCATGGCAAAGAAGGCTATACTGAAGTCATCACTCCTTATATGGTAAACCACGATTCCATGTTTGGGACTGGGCAATATCCTAAGTTCAAAGAAGATACGTTTGAGCTAAGCGATACCAACTTCGTTCTGATTCCGACTGCTGAAGTTCCACTGACCAACTATTATCGAGACGAAATTCTCGACGGAAAAGAATTGCCAATCTACTTCACGGCTATGAGCCCATCATTCCGCTCTGAAGCGGGTTCTGCTGGTCGTGACACGCGCGGTCTAATCCGTCTGCACCAGTTCCACAAAGTTGAAATGGTGAAATTTGCCAAGCCAGAAGAATCTTATGAAGAGCTGGAAAAGATGACTGCCAACGCAGAAAACATCCTGCAAAAGCTGAATCTGCCTTACCGCGTTGTAGCACTCTGTACTGGAGATATGGGCTTCTCAGCTGCTAAGACCTACGACTTGGAAGTTTGGATTCCGGCTCAAAACACCTACCGTGAAATCTCTAGCTGCTCTAACACAGAAGATTTCCAAGCTCGTCGAGCTCAAATCCGCTACCGTGATGAAGCAGATGGTAAGGTCAAACTCCTTCATACTCTCAACGGTTCTGGACTGGCTGTCGGACGTACGGTGGCAGCTATCTTAGAGAATTACCAAAACGAAGATGGTTCTGTAACTATCCCAGAGGTTCTGCGTCCTTACATGGGTGGATTAGAAGTCATCGCGCCAAAATAAAAATCAGATCATCCTGATACTTTACCTGTATCATTAGGTCTATACAAAGACTTATTTTGCTAAAATTAAAAAATCCGAGATCAACTCAGAGAAAATCAAAAACAGATTTTCAAAGAGTATCATCTCGGATTTTTTGTTATCTTTCTAGCTCGCAATGAGACTGTATAGTAAAAACAAACATAGAGGACGATTGCGAAAGCTAGCAGAGCTTCTGCATGACTTAGCCAAACAAGCCAGGTCCAACCTAGATAATCAAGTCCCAGTTTCAGGGCAAAAGCTGTATTGACAAGAGGAAAGGTCAAGGCTGACCAGCTAAGCTGAGGCCCCAGTCGGAAAATGCGAGGTAAAAGACATAGGACCAAGAGATAAAAGGCCTGCGATAAGAGGAGCAGCAAGGCAACAAACCAACCTTCAGCATCAGAACCAGCCAGACGGATATAACTTCCCAGCAGGAGCGAGAAAGGCGCACAGTAAATGGCCCACTGTGGCTTTAAAGTATCTGGCAGCCTTTGTGTCCGCCTAACCTTGTAAAACAAGGGATAGAGAAGCAAACTCAGTAGCAGAGCAAAAAACCAAGCCAAATAGCCCAAAAGCGGCTGATGAACTACACCCTGAGTCAAGCTTGCCATGGCTAATCCAACATATAGGACCGTCCAGCTCGGGGTTAAAGATAATCCTTCGGCCTTAAACACATTCTTCCAAGTAAAGATAACTATTAGAAAAACATGCAGCAGCAAGGCCATGTACCAAAGCAACTGACTCACCCAAAATAAGCCAAGCTTGCTTAGGTAAGCAGCTAAGAGCATACTAGCCATAGGATAAGTCGCAAAGCTCGATAAGAAAGGGGCCTTTTGCAAATCCTGTCGATAGTACGAAAATGACAGCACTAAAGCCAGTGTCAGATAAAGCCAAAGTATCAAAGCCAGACCATTCAAGAAGTGGAAAAAGATAGAATGGTAGTTCAGTAAAAGATTAGCTAAACCAAATAGGCCAAGAATCAACCCGGATAAGAGAATGGGCGGTCGTTTGCTGTTCACGATGCAACTCCTTTATAGTAATGTCTTGAAGTCCCTTTTCAATGACAATCAAACGTTTGTTTGCTATCATTTCTATGAAACTTCTAAAATATGCCGTAGCTGGACTGCACTCGGTGAGACAATGGGAAGAAAAGCTCCTTCGTTCCAACGGCGAATAAAGCCAGAAGTCGAATTACTCAAATATCCTCTGCCTCCACTAGCCTGCAGCTCTAAGAGCAGACTTTGGGCCACCACATCAACTATATCAATTCGCAGCTGGAAGAGCTCCTTAGGACGCTCAACAAAATAACCAGGCTGAAGAAGACCTCTATAGAGCTGATCCTGGATCGCAGTCAGAGCAGCCACTTGCTCCTCCCACTCCTCTCTCAAAATAGAGCGGACTGACAGATTAGCTTCGACCTCCGCCAGCGATTTCTCCGCTAGGCCAAGAGCCAGACCAAACTGATAACCTAGAAAAGCTGGGCGATTTTCTGCCAAAAAGGTCTGGGCATCTCGAGCGAGAATCCATTTCTCTTGCAAAGGCACATGGTTAAAGGTCAGGGCAGCTGTATTTCCCCCTTGCAAGGATACAAACTCTAAATCCGCTGAACGGGAGAAATTCTCTGCGTCAGACGGCACAGCCAGAACCAGAGGCTGGCGGCTCCCGTCTTCGAAACCGGCAACAAATATACTGAGGAAGCGATCCGCTCGAGCATTGGTTACCCAAGGCAGACGCCCCTTGAGATAAAGCTGCCCGTCTTCCTCCACAATAGAGACATTTAACTCCTCTAGGTCCGACAGGAATTTGACAGCATTGGACAGGGCTGTCGCACCTGCATATTCCCCTGACAGGAGCCCTTCCAAATAGTGGTCTCTAAAGTAGGGATTAGGAGATTTTAAAATGTTATCAATAAAGGTCCTTTGTCCCCAAGAGATAAAGGAAGCGGTCAAGGAATGGTGAGCCAGCTCCTTGAGCACTTCAATCACATCCGTATCATTGCCACCTCGGCCTCCCAGCTCTTCTGGAACGCCAACCCTAAAGGCTCCTTCAGCGGCGATACGCTCAATCAGTTGGTTACCCGCTGCACAGGATTCTTTGTCAATTTGGTCAGCGTGATTATCCAACCAGTTGATAAACTCTTCTGAAAAAAATGTCATTTGCCACCTCCTCAAAGACTAAGCATAAGGTTGCAATTCCGGATTAATTGGCGTGTTGGCCAAATTATTGGCATAATTGCAAAGGGTCGCAAGGCTGACACCCAGAACTACATCTAGAGCATTCTCATGTGTATAGCCTGCTTCTAGGAAGTCTGCCAAAGCCTCGTCTCCGACCCGTCCCTTAGTATTAATGACAGCAATGGTAAATTTAGCAAGCGTATCTAGCTTCGGATCTGTATCAATCGGAGTACGATTGCGCAGAGCCTCCAAAAGATCATCATTCATTTGAATCTGTTTGATTGAAAAGGCTGTATGACCCGCCACACAGAAAGCACAGCCATTGGTAACTGCAGCCGTAATCTGCACTACTTCACGCTCAGTCGGTGTCAGACTGTTACGGCGATTGATGGCTCCAACCGTCCGATACGTTTCCAAGGCAGTTGGTGCATTGGCCAAAAGACCGATAAGATTGGGAATGTAGCCACCATTATCTTTTTGAACAGTTTCCAGGACTTCTTTTACCTCAGCTGGTGCGGACTCAATCGTGTGGATAGTAAATTCTGACATATGAAACCTCATTTCTTTTAATTAGAAACTATCTTAACATAGGATCAATGGCTTGTATAATATATATTTTATATAAGTCCTATAAAGAGAATATAATGCGATTTTTCAAACTAAAATATATTTCCCTCGTGAGGTAGCTCCACATCAATTCCAAATAAGAATCCGAAACGAGAAAAAGAAGCCTTCTGGCTTCGATTTTTTAATATCTCCTGAATCGCTGGTAGCGATTTTCCAATAATTGCTCCAAAGGAAGCTGAGACAGACTATCCAACTCCGTTGCGATTTCTTCTTTCACTGCAGCCAGTAATTCATGGTTGTTAAATCCTCTTTCAGGAATAACCTTATCCACCACTTCCATCTGCAAGAGCTCGTGTGAAGTAATTTTCATCAGCTCTGCCGCTTCCATAGCGCGGCTGCCGTCTTTCCAGAGGATAGAAGCAAAGCCTTCTGGACTGAGAACTGCATACATAGAGTTTTCCAGCATCCAGACCTTGTCTGCTACAGCTAAAGCCAAAGCCCCACCAGAGCCACCTTCACCAATGATGATGGCAATAATCGGTACTTTGAGATTGCTCATTTCCATCAAGTTACGGGCAATGGCTTCCCCTTGACCGCGCTCCTCAGCACCGACACCAGGGTAGGCACCAGCCGTATTGATGAAAGTTACCACAGGACGGCCAAATTTTTCCGCCTGCTTCATGAGGCGCAGGGCCTTACGGTAGCCTTCCGGATGTGGCTGTCCAAAGTTTCGGCGCAGATTGTCCTGCAAATTGCGTCCCTTTTGAATACCGACCACCGTTACAGGCTGACCGTTTAGCGTCCCGATACCTCCAATCACCGCACCGTCATCTCGAAAAGAGCGATCTCCATGCAGCTCAACGAAGTTATCAAAAATTCCTTGTGCAAAATCCAGCGCAGTCAAACGAGCCTGATCACGCGCTTCTTTAATAATCCGAGTGATTTTTGTCATGCTTGACCTCCATGGAATGCTAATAAGGTAGCAAGTGTATCTCTCATGTCCCCACGCTTGACGATGGCATCTACAAAACCATGCTCCATGAGAAATTCAGCCTTTTGAAAATCATCTGGCAGCTTCTCACGAACCGTGGATTCAATAACCCGACGCCCCGCAAATCCAACCAGAGCCTGTGTTTCAGCCAGAATAATATCACCTTCCATTGCGAAAGAGGCTGTAACACCACCAGTCGTCGGATCTGTCAAGACGGTCAGATAGAAGAGACCTGCTGCAGAGTGCCGCTGAACAGCCGCAGAGACCTTAGCCATCTGCATCAAGCTCATAATGCCCTCCTGCATGCGGGCACCGCCAGAAGCCGTAAACAGAACGACCGGCAATTTATGCTCTGTTGCATACTCAAAGAGACGGGTAATCTTTTCACCCACAACTGTCCCCATAGAAGCCATGATAAAGTTTGAATCCATGATTCCAAGAGCCGTTTTATGCCCCTTGATACTAGCTGTTCCAGTCAGAACCGCCTCATCTAAGCCTGTCTTCTCTCGGGTAAGAGCCAATTTTTCTTGATAATTAGGGAAGTTCAGAGGATCCTTGGTTTCAATTCCAGTGAACATCTCCTCAAAACTATTCTCATCTACGGTTAGGTTTAAGCGCTCATGAGCAGAAATACGGAAATTATAGCCACAGTTAGGACACACACTGTCATTTCCAAGATCTTTTTGGTAAATGGTATGCTTACAACCTGGGCATTTCGAAAAGAGTTCGTCTGGTACCTCAGGCTTTGCTTGAGGCTTTTCCCGACTCGCTCGATTAGGATTGATACGGATATATTTATCCTTCTTTGAAAACAAAGCCATCGTTTACGTCTTCTCCTTTTCAAGATTTTATACTCAGGCACATCAAACTGCAAGAGCCACTGTCTTTCGAGTTTACAGAGCAGCTCTTACATGTCGTATCTATTGTTTCTCTTGATAAGCCGGAAGGAACTTCTCCATGAGAAAGGCTGTGTCATAATCACCAGCAATTACATTAGAATCTGAGATTAAGTCCAGTTGGAAGCCACTATTGGTCACAACACCGTCAATTTCTAGTTCATAGAGTGCACGTTGCATCTTCATCAGAGCATCAAATCGGTTTTCCCCGTGAACAATTATCTTCGCAATCATGCTGTCGTAGTAAGGGGGGATGGTATAGCCAGGATAGACGGCTGAATCCACGCGCAGACCCACTCCACCGCTTGGCAGATAAACATTTGAAATCTTACCTGGACTCGGCGCAAAGTTAAAGGCTGGATTTTCAGCATTAATCCGACACTCAATCGCATGCCCTCGGATTTCAACATCATCCTGACTGAAGGACAGCTTCTGACCGTTTGCAATCTTAATCTGCTCTTTTACAATATCCACACCGGTAACAAACTCGGTCACTGGATGCTCAACCTGCACCCGAGTGTTCATCTCCATAAAGTAGAATTCACCCTTGGCTTCATCAAGCAGAAACTCAATTGTACCAGCATTTTCATAGCCGACAGACTGAGCAGCCCGAACAGCTGCTTCACCAATCTGCTGACGCAGGGTTTTCCCAATCGCCACAGATGGACTTTCTTCCAGCACCTTCTGATTATTACGCTGCAAAGAGCAATCCCGCTCGCCCAAGTGGACGACATGCCCCTGCTGATCTGCCAAAATCTGCACTTCAATATGGCGCGCTGGATAGATGACTCGCTCCATATACATAGCACCATTACCAAAGGCCGCTTTGGCTTCGCTAGATGCAGACTCAAAGGCCGCTACTAAATCCTCAGCCTTCTCAACCTTACGAATTCCCTTGCCGCCGCCGCCAGCAGAAGCTTTAAGCATGACTGGATAACCAATCTTTTCAGCGACTTCCAAAGCTTCTTCAGAGGTATGAACTTCTCCATCAGAACCTGGGATAACCGGCACTTTCGCCTTAATCATTTGAGCCCGAGCATTAATCTTGTCGCCCATCAAGTCCATCACAGCACCTGAAGGTCCAATAAACTTAATGCCGACTTCTTCGCACATGGTCGCAAATTTAGAGTTTTCGCTCAAAAAACCAAAACCAGGATGAATGGCTTCTGTACCTGTCAGAACAGCAGCAGACAGGACAGCGTTCATATTCAGATAAGAATCTGTAGACTTGGCTGGGCCGATGCAGACAGCCTCATCAGCCAGTAAGGTATGGAGTGCTTCCTTGTCAGCCGTTGAATAGACAGCTACCGTATCAATTCCCAACTCGCGGGCTGCACGAATAATTCTGACCGCAATTTCCCCACGGTTAGCAATTAAAATTTTACGAAACATGGTGAAAGCTCCTTTTATCTACTGGCCAATCGCAAAGGTCAAGGTACCACTGGCTGCAAGTTTCCCATCAACTTCTGCTTTCGCCTCTACAACCGCAATGGTTCCGCGACGCTTGACAAACTTAGCTGTCATAATTAGCTGATCACCTGGTACAACTTGCTTCTTGAACTTAACCTTGTCCATGCCAGCATAGAAGACCAGTTTGCCCTTATTTTCTTCTTTGGACAATTCCAGCACGCCGGCTGTTTGAGCCAGAGCTTCCATGATCAAGACACCTGGCATAACAGGATACTGAGGAAAATGCCCGTTAAAGAAAGGCTCATTGACTGTCACATTTTTCAGAGCAACAATCTCATCTTCGCTAACTTCCAAAACACGATCCACCAAAAGCATTGGGTAGCGATGCGGAAGTGCTTCTTTTATTGCATTGATATCAATCATTTGATGCGTACCAGCCCTTTCCCAAATTCAACCATTTCTTCATTCTGAACCATAATTTCTGTAACCAGACCATCTTTAGGTGCTGGAACTTCATTCATGACCTTCATTGCTTCAATAATCATCAGGGTTTGACCTTTTTTAACTTGGTCTCCAACAGATACAAAAGGCGGCTTATCTGGACCTGCTGCTAAGTAAGCCACACCAACCAAAGGGCTTTCCACAACATCACCTTCAGCAGCAGGTGCCGGAGCTTCTGAAGCTGTTTCTGGCTCTGCAGGCGGAGCTGCTTGAGGAGTTGGCTCAATCACAGGCGCACTCGCAGCCTGCAAAGGTGCAGCAATTGGAGCAGCGCTGGCTGTTGGAACTGCAGCCTGACCCTCATTCTTACTAAAAGTCAGCTCATAGCTCTGATTTTTGTAAGAAAACTCACGCAGACTAGACTGGTCAAACTGCGCCATTAAATCTTTAATTTCGTTGATATTCATAGGTTTTTAAGCCTCCCAGCGTTTAAAGGCAAGAACGGCATTGTGGCCGCCAAAGCCAAATGTATTGGAAATCGCATAAGGGATTTCCTGTTCCTTACCTTGACCGTAAATAACGTTGGCTTCAATATAGTCTGGCAGCTCTGTTGTACCAGCTGTTTTTGGCACATAGCTATGACGCATTGCTTCAATCGTCGCAATAGCCTCAACTGCGCCCGCTGCACCGAGCAGATGTCCTGTAAAGGATTTAGTAGAAGACACCGCTACATCTTTACCAAAGACAGAAACAATGGCTCCGCTTTCGCCTTTTTCGTTAGCAGGAGTTGATGTACCATGAGCATTGACATAAGCCACATCTTTTGGCTCAATTTCAGCTTCTTCAACCGCCTGTTTGATCGCCTTGATAGCTCCCAAACCTTCTGGATGCGGAGAAGTCATATGGTAAGCGTCACAAGTGTGGCCGTATCCTACTACCTCAGCCAAGATAGTAGCTCCGCGCTTCTCAGCATGTTCCAAGCTTTCCAGAACCAGCATACCAGAACCTTCACCCATGACAAAGCCGTTGCGGTCCTTGTCAAACGGAATAGAAGCGCGCTTAGGATCTTCTGTCGTAGAAAGAGCTGTCAGAGCTTGGAAACCAGCAATCGCAAATGGTGTAATAGAAGCTTCTGAACCTCCGACCAACATCACATCTTGATAACCGAATTTAATTGAGCGGAAAGCTTCACCAATCGCATCGTTTGCTGAGGCACAGGCCGTATTGACAGACTTACAGATACCATTGGCTCCAAAGCGCATCGCTACATTTCCTGCCCCCATATTTGGCAGGGCTTTTGGCAAGGTCAAAGGTTTGATACGTTTAGGACCCTTTTCATGCAAGCGAACAACCTGCTCTTCAATTTCCTGAATCCCGCCGATACCTGAGGCAACGATGACACCAAAGCGATCCTTATCCAGCGTATCTACATCTAAGTGAGCATTATTCACCGCTTCTTGAGAAGCATAAATCGCATAAAGTGTGTAATTATCATAACGATTGGTATCCTTTTTGACAAAGTATTTATCAAAAGGGAAATCCTGAATTTCCGCCGCATTGTGAACACTGTATTCACTATGATCAAATTTAGTAATTGGACCGATTCCAATATTGCCTTCTTTTAAATTATTCCAGAATTCTTCTGGAGTATTTCCGATAGGTGAAGTTAAACCGTATCCTGTTACAACAACTCGATTAAGTTTCATATTGAGCTCCTTTATTTAGATGAATCAACTGATTTTCTACTCGTTAATATTCAAAAACTGTGACTTACTGCATAGTAAAGCCGCCATCAATCGTGATGACTTGACCCGTCAGATATTCTTGACCTGCCAAGAAGAGAGCAACATCTGCAACTTCTTCTGGAGTGCCAAAACGCTTCATTGGAATGAGTGCCAGAGACGCAGCCTTTACTTTTTCTGGGAGCACATCTGTCATATCAGATGCGATAAAGCCAGGGGCAATACAGTTGACACGGATATTGCGCGCTGCTACCTCACGGGCTACTGACTTAGAAAAACCAATCAGACCGGCCTTGGAAGCTGCATAGTTTGCCTGACCGATATTTCCAGCCAAACCAACGACACTCGATAGGTTGATAATAGCACCCTGACGAGCTTTTGTCATCGGTTTCAGGACTGATTGTGTCATATTGAACGTTCCAGTCAAGTTCACTTTCAGCACCTGCTCAAAATCTTCTTCCGTCATTTTCAGCATGAGCTTATCACGGGTAATACCAGCATTATTGACCAATACATCAACAGACCCCAGAGCCGCAACAGCTTCTTCCACTATCCGCTGAGCATCCGCAGATTTAGACACATCCCCAATAACAGCTACGACTTTACCAGAATAGCCGGCAAATTCAGCCAAAATATCATCAGAAATCCCGCTTAGTCCGTTTAAGATAACATTGGCTCCGACACTGGCAAATTTATGCGCAATTGCCAGCCCAATCCCACGAGCGGACCCTGTAATTAACACATTCTTGTTTTGTAATTCCATGATGATTCCTCATTATTTTTCTAGAAGAGCATTCAAACTTTCTACATCTTCAACTTGGCGTACATCCGCAGATTTATCAATTTTCTTAATAAAACCAGACAGAACTTTGCCAGGACCAATTTCGACAAACTCAGTCACACCAGCTTCCTGCATTTTAGCAATGCTGTCATAGAAACGCACTGGCTCCATTACCTGACGAGTCAAAAGCTCTTTGACTCTCTCTTTTTCCATCACAGTTGCTTCTGTATTTCCGACTAATGGCCGTACAAAATCTGAAAACTCAACTGTTTCCAATACTTCTGCCAATCGTTGGCTGGCTGGCCTTAAAAGCGCCGTATGGAAAGGCCCGGATACATTGAGCGGGATTAAACGCTTGACACCGGCATCTTTCAAAAGCTCCACAGCTTTGTCCACCGCTGCCACTTCTCCGCCGATAACGATTTGACTAGGCGTATTATAGTTAGCTGGTGAGACTACACCAATAGCACTTGCTTCTTGACAGACCGCTTCAATGAGAGAAACTTCTGCATTTAAAACTGCGACCATTTTCCCAGAGCCAGCTGGAGCTGCCTCTTCCATGAAGCTACCCCGCTTAGCGACCAAGCCCACTGCCGTCTTAAAATCAAGAGCACCAGCAGCTACCAAGGCAGAATATTCTCCAAGTGAGAGACCTGCTACCATATCAGGCTCGATTCCCTTATCAACCAAGAGCCGATAAATAGCTACTGAAGTCGTTAAAATAGCCGGTTGCGTGTACCGAGTTTGATTGAGTTTTTCCTCATTCTGATCAATCAAAGCTCGGACATCATAGCCTAGAACTTGGCTAGCATCATTAAAAGTTGACCTCACAAGCTCATACTGATCATAAAGCTCGCGCCCCATTCCAAGGTACTGCGCTCCTTGACCGGCAAAGAGAAAGGCTCTTTTAGTCATTTCTAGTTACTCCTGCCCAACGTTTTGCTTCCTGCTGAATCTTCTCAGCAGCACCATAGTAGATATCTTTGAGGATTTCTTCGACTGTTTCTTCCTTACTGATTAAACCAGCAATTTGACCAGACATGACGGAACCATTTTCCACATCTCCGCGAACAACCGCATTAGCCAAAGCACCAGCTCCAAGATTTTCAAAAACAGTCAAATCTGGATTTTCTTGCTTGAAGGCTTCTTTTTCTGCCTTTTCGAAATCACGCGTCAGCTTATTCTTGATAGCACGAACCGCATGACCAAAATGCTGGGCAGAGATAGTTGTATCAATATCGCGAGCCTTCAAAATCATATCCTTGTAGTTCTGATGAGCATTGGATTCCTTAGCGACGACAAAGCGAGTTCCGACCTGAACGGCCTCCGCTCCTAGCATAAATCCAGCCGCAGCCCCAGAACCATCTGCAATACCACCTGCAGCAATAACCGGAATGCTAACTGCTTCTGCAACCTGACGAACCAAGGACATGGTAGTCAATTTTCCGATGTGACCACCGGCTTCCATACCTTCTGCGATGACTGCATCCGCACCGATTTTTTCCATTCGCTTAGCCAAAGCCACACTTGGCACAACAGGGATAACTGTAATCCCCGCTTCATGGAAACGAGCCATGTGCTTGCTTGGATTACCCGCACCAGTTGTTACTACTTTTACTCCCTCTTCAATGACGAGATCCACAATGTCGTCTGCAAAAGGAGAAAGAAGCATGATATTAACCCCGAAAGGACGGTCTGTTAAAGACTTAATCTTATCAATATTAGCCTTTACCACTTCTTTGGGTGCATTTCCGCCACCGATGATACCAAGACCGCCAGCTTTTGAAACCGCGCCAGCCAAGTCACCATCAGCAACCCAGGCCATCCCGCCTTGGAAAATAGGATAATCAATATTCAATAATTCTGTAATACGTGTTTGCATAATACCTTCCTTTTATCATTGCTTAAGTAATAGCTTGATCTCAAACTATCACATACTGGATGTATTTTCTTTACTTTGACAGTCAAACTATTACCTAAACAAGAGAGAATATCTTTCGATACTCTCAGTTACTTGCTTATTTAGTTTTTTCTTCTACATAAGCAACCAAATCACCAACTGTGTTCAAACCTTCTTCAGTTTCGATTTGGATGTCAAATGCATCTTCAATTTCTGAAATCACTTGGAACAAGTCCAATGAATCTGCTTCAAGATCATCGAAAGTTGACTCAAGAGTAACTTCTGATGGCTCTTTGCCAAGTTCTTCAACGATAATTTCTTGTACTTTTTCAAATACTGCCATGGATAGACTCCTTTAAAAATAAAATATTTTTTATCATGTGTTTCCACTTGATTAACTAAATTGTAACAATAAGCGTGCCCCATGTCAAACCTCCACCAAAACCTGACATCAAAATTGTCTGATTTCCGTTCAGTTTGATCAGTCCTTGCTCCACACACTCAGATAATAAAATCGGGATGCTAGCTGCGCTAGTATTGCCATATTCCATCATATTAGCTGGAAGTTTCTCCCGCGAAACACCAAGCTTCTTAGCCATTTTATCCAAAATACGGATATTGGCCTGATGAAGCAACAGAAAGTCCAAATCTTCTGCTGAAAGCTGACTGCTTTCAATGGTTTCCTTAATAGAACGAGCAACATCACGAATAGCAAAATCAAAAATAGCTCTACCGTCCATTGTCAGATAAGGCTGATTCTCACCTTTTTTAGAAAAAGGTGAAGACAAACCGATTTTTCCACAGGTCAGACTATCTCCGCGAGATCCGTCAGTAAACTGACTTTCTGCCAAAAAATGCTGTTCTGAAGCACTTTCCAACAGTACACCGCCAGCACCATCTCCAAAGAGAACCGCTGTTGAACGATCCGACCAATCTACAGTCTTAGAGAGCGTCTCACTTCCTATGACTAGACCTTTTTGATAACGGCCTGAAGAAATAAATTTTTCCCCAGTAGATAGTGCGAAGATAAAGCCACTGCAGGCTGCTGTCAAATCAAAGGCAAATGCATTCTTAGCACCGATATTTGCCTGTACTCTAGCAGCTGTTGAAGGCATTAAAGAATCCGGCGTAATGGTGGCAACAATGATAAAGTCCAGGTCCTGAGCAGAAATTCCTGACTTTTGCAGCAAATTCTCTGCTACTTTTGTAGCTAAATCACTGGTCGTTTCATCTGACGATAAATGGCGGTTTTTAATCCCAGTTCGACTTGAAATCCACTCATCACTGGTATCCATAATCTCGGCTAGATCATCATTGCTGACAATCTGACGGGGAGCATAATGAGCCACCTGGCTAATCTTAGCATAGTTCATTATTTCAAATCCTCTAGGAAACTATATAAATTTTGCAGGCCCTTTTGCATCACTTGTCTCTCTTCTGGACTCATTCCATCCACTACCTGCATGACCATGCGATTGTGGAATCGCTTGTGAAGACGATACAAAAGCCGCCCATTCTTTGTCAAATTCAGATGCACCACACGACGGTCAACTTCCGACCGACGACGCTCAATATAACCCTTACGTTCCAGATTATTCAAACTAGTCGTAACAGTCCCCAAAGTAACCATCAATTCTCGTGATATATCACTTGGAGTAGCATTTGGGGTCGTGCCGATGACATCTATCGTATGCATTTCCTTAATGGAGACGTCGTTGAAGCGACTGCTTCTTAGGCTCGATTCTTCAATAACCAAGACATTATTGAAAATAGACGTTAAGTAATCATTTACTAACTGAAAATTCAAAACCAACCCTCCTTAAGAAAATACTTTGACAATCAAATTTTATCAGATGGAAAAACAATTTGCAAGCTTTTTTGAAAATTAATTTGATTTTCAAATATTTTTGTAAACAACTTGCAAAATAAGCAACCTTGAACCAATACATTATTTACCAGTGAAGTTTGGGCGACGCTTCTCAGAATAAGCCCGAACCCCTTCTTTGAAATCCTCTGTGAAAGCCAGCGATTTCTGCAATTCCAACTCTAGTTCTGCATACTCAGACCAGCCACTGAACAGACTCTTCCAGACCATTTCTTTCATGGCTCTGTAAGAATTTAGAGAGCCACGTTTCAGCTTCTTCAGCAACTGTTCAGTTGTTTTTTCCAACTTTTCTGCTTCACAGACTTTATAAAGCAAGCCGTAATCCAGAGCTTTCTCTGCAGTCAGAGCTTCCCCAGTCATAACCAGATGGGTCGCCCGAGTCACGCCGATAGCACGAGCCAGTAAGAAAAGACCGCCAGCATCTGGCGCCAGACCAACACCGACAAAGGCCTGAATGAAGCGGGATTTTTCAGTGGTAATACAGAAATCTGCTGCAACGACCATATTAGCAGCCGCACCAGCAACAGGGCCATCGACACTCATGATAACTGGCTTAGGAAGACGTTTCATAGCAAAGGAAATATCATTCACCAGTTCGGCAATTTTCACCAAGGATTGGACGTCATCATCACTGACAGCTCTCTGCATCTCAGCCAAATCCCCGCCCACTGAAAAAACCTTACCATTCGCATTGATAACTAAAAATTTGACGGACTCATCCTTAGAAGCAAGTTCAATAGCCTCTAAAATTTCCTCACACATAGGAATATTAAAACCATTTGAAACTTCAGGACGATTGAAAGTAATCGTTGCTACCTCATCTGCTACATGATAGAGAATTCCATTAAATGTCATTTCAGCTCCATTCCCGACCCGATTTCAAATCAGCCGTTTTGTTTTATTCTTAAATAATTTGATATTCAAATTATAAACAACTTATATTTTATCATAAAATATAAAAGAAAGGAAATAAAAAATGGGAAAAATTAGATGCTCTTCAAATTTAAAGTGTAAAAGCAATATTATGGATAAAAATAGTATAAAAACAGTGTTTGAATAATTTTCAGAATTTTGTTATAATTTTTAAAATAAGATAGGAGAACCTATGAAAGTTGTAAAATTTGGCGGAAGTTCACTGGCTTCTGCGACTCAATTAGAAAAAGTTTTGAATATTGTCAAATCTGATCCTGAACGTCGATTTGTTGTGGTATCAGCACCAGGAAAACGCCACGATGACGATATCAAAGTAACCGATGCCCTGATTAAATATTACCGAGAATATATTGCAGGAAATGATGTCACACCAAACCAACAGTGGATTATCAATCGCTATGCAGATATGGTGGCAGAACTAGGTTTGAAACCAAAAGTTCTGGAGAAAATTTCCAAAAGCATCACAAGCCTTGCAACTTTGCCAATTGAAGATAATGCATTTCTTTATGATACTTTCCTTGCAGCAGGAGAAAACAACAACGCTAAATTAATTGCAGCATATTTCAGTCAAAATGGCGTTCCAGCTAGCTACGTACATCCAAGAGAAGCAGGACTCATCGTTTCCAGTGAACCTGGCAATGCAAGAATTCTTCCTTCCAGCTATGATAAGATTGAAGAACTCAACAATTCTGATGAAGTTTTAGTTATTCCTGGTTTCTTTGGTGTAACTCAAGATGGCCAAATCTGTACATTTTCTCGCGGAGGTTCTGATATCACGGGCTCTATCATTGCTGCGGGTGTCAAAGCAGATATTTATGAAAACTTCACTGATGTTGACGGAATCTTTGCTGCCCATCCCGGTATCGTTCACAAACCACATTCCATTCCTGAGCTAACCTATCGGGAAATGCGAGAATTAGCTTACGCAGGCTTTACAGTTCTCCATGATGAAGCTCTGCTTCCAGCTTACCGCGGCAAAATCCCGCTGGTTATTAAAAATACCAACAACCCAAAACATCCAGGTACTCAAATTGTCCATAAACACAGTAAGGACCATCTCCCGGTCGTTGGGATTGCTGGAGATGCAGGATTTGTCAGCATTAACATGTCCAAGTACCTGATGAACAGAGAAATCGGCTTTGGTAGACGCGTCCTTCAAATTCTAGAAGACTTGAATATTGGTTGGGAGCACATGCCTACAGGAATTGACGACCTCTCCATTATCTTACGTGAGCGCGAATTAACTCCTATCAAAGAAGAAGAAATCCTTCGACAACTTGTCCAAAAAGCAGAGGTTGATCATGCAGAAATTGAACACGACCTTTCCATTATCATGATTGTTGGCGAAAAAATGAAAAGTCATATCGGTGTAACAGCCACTGCAACCAAAGCTCTTTCCGAAAATAACATCAACATTCAAATGATGTCCCAAGGCTCAAGCGAAGTATCCATCATGTTTGTTGTTGAAAAGAATCAAGAAAAAGCTGCCATTCGTGCTTTATACAGAGCCTTCTTTGAAGTAAATACAGAATCATAAATGCAAACCTCAGAAGCATTTTTATCAAATAAACTCTAATCAAAAAAGCAGAAACCAGTCTCAGACTAACTTCTGCTTTTTTCATTCAACTATAAAGAATACAAAGTCAAACTTTAGAATACACTAAGTACTAATATAAGTTTCATAGCTCATCAATAAGACTATAGAATACCTTGTCTCCATTATATCCTATCACTAAAAATAAAAAGAGGTAAAAACCTCTTTGAAACTCCGCCAGTAGGACTCGAACCTACGACATCATGATTAACAGTCATGCGCTACTACCAACTGAGCTATGGCGGATAACTGCTAAGCGACTTCCATATCTCACAGGGGGCAACCCCCAACTACTTCCGGCGTT
>NZ_CAUOLF010000007.1:0-97835 GCF_963456385.1 uncultured Streptococcus sp.
AAGATTTGAGTCATTCCCACTTTTTTCCCTAAGATTCCTTTTGTCATGAGAAAATGTTTCCTTTTCTATAATTTTTTCAAAAAGTTTTTAACGAGCGTTTTTCATGCTCTGGTTTAGATCAAGCTTTAGATTAAAGTTTAATCTCTACGTTCACACCACTTGGAAGATCTAATTTCATCAAAGCGTCAACTGTTTTTTGAGTTGGGTTGATGATGTCGATCAAGCGTTTGTGAGTACGCATTTCAAATTGTTCGCGAGAGTCTTTGTATTTGTGAGTCGCACGAATGATTGTGTAGAGGCTACGCTCAGTTGGAAGTGGGATTGGACCCGCAACTTGTGCACCTGTACGAGTAGCTGATTCTACGATTTTTGCAGCCGCTGTATCAAGCGTACGGTGTTCGTAAGCTTTCAAACGGATGCGGATTTTTTTGTTTGCCATCTTTTTCTCCTTTTCGTCTATTTAAGATAATAGGCTAGCTCCACAAGAAAACCGACAGGTGATTGCGTGGCAATGCAACCGAGCGTGTCGCAACCTCTTGCATCAAAGCTACACGCTGTATTTTTACAGCACCATAGTATCTTAACACAAAGAACCAGTCATTGCAAGGGATTTGAGTAATTTTTTAAAGATTTTTAGGATAATTTTTTATGAAAGTGTTTTCTAAACAATTTATAAGGCTTGTAAGTCATTATCTAGAAAAAAATTCAGACTTTTTCATCTATTTATTCGATTTTGTATTCAGAAAATACAAAATCCCACTGACGCACATCAGTGAGATCAAAAATGAAAATTTACCTTTGGCTACTTTATTTTATAGTAAGGGGCTGTCCTTTTCGATGCGAAAACTGTTGCCTGACTGGCAGATGACAAGATCAGCAGCTGCTAGATAGGGCTGATAAAAGTGCTTATATTGCTCTCGTCGAGCTAGATGCGTCTGCTCTATCCACTCTGGCCTGCGCTCTCGCACAGCCACATCCCGTGCCAAGCGGCGTTCTAACTCGGTCTGATCGTCCGTGTAAAAGCAAATCGACAAATCAAACAAACTTTCAGGCAAAAAGGCAGCCGACATGCCTTCTACTATTAAAATCGGCTTTTGGGCTGATAAGCGCAAGCTAGGCGACCAAGCTGTGCCAATGGTCAGAATATCCAGACCATACTGCAAGGCACAAATATCTCGCTCCAGGCTGCTTAGTTCATGAACAGCTGGGAGACAGGCTGTTACTTTTTGATGAGGAAAATCTTTGGAACTGAGGAGATCTCGATACTCCCCAGTAATTACATAAGGATCTGTTTCCAGAAGATTGGCTCGTTCCTCACCCAATATTAGTTGGAGTTTTCGAGCAAAAGTTGACTTGCCCGAAGCACCATGACCGTAAATACGCAAGATATGTTTTTGGTCGTCTGACAGATTCGTTGTCAATCTTTTCAGCAATTTCTCTTCATCAGACATAGCTTCCCCTTTCAAATGGAGCTCCTTAGAAATTTCGGCTGGATTTATTGTAGCCGTAGCGCTCAATAAAGTCTTCACGGAATTCTAGCAAGTTGTCATCCATGATAGCTTGGCGCACCTTCTTCATAAGGTTTACCAAGAAGTAGAGGTTGTGATAGCTGGTTAGGCGGATCCCAAAGGTTTCGTCCGCTTTAAGCAAGTGGCGAATATAGGCCCGCGTGTAGTTGCTGCAAGTGTAGCAGTCACAGTCATGATCCAGCGGAGTGAAATCTTCCTCAAACTGAGCATTTTTAACCACCAGACGTCCTTCACTGGTCATACAGGTACCGTTTCGGGCAATCCGAGTCGGCAGGACGCAGTCAAACATATCAACGCCACGGATAACCCCATCAATCAAGCTATCTGGTGCTCCCACTCCCATAAGATAGCGGGGCTTGTTTTCAGGCAGCATAGGTGTTGTGAAGTCCAGCACTGCATTCATCTCTTCGTGAGACTCACCAACTGCCAGTCCTCCGATTGAGTAGCCTGGGAAATCCATGCTGACCAAGTCTTGAGCAGACTGGCGACGCAAATCTTCAAAGCCAGCACCCTGAACAATCCCAAAGAGACCTTGGTCGTGTGGACGGCGGTGCGCCTTGAGTCCACGCTCTGCCCAACGGCTGGTCCGCTCAATAGACTTCTTGACATAGTCATAAGGTTGGTAGAACTGCGGACACTCATCAAAGGACATCATGATGTCGCTACCCAGATTGTTCTGGATAGAGATGGCCTTTTCTGGCGACAGGAACATCTTGGAACCATTGAGGTGGTTCTTGAAAGTTACTCCTTCTTCTGTGATGTTGCGGCTGTCAGCTAAAGAATAGACCTGGAAACCGCCACTATCAGTCAGAATAGGCTGGTCCCAGTTCATGAACTTGTGCAGGCCACCTGCACGGGCAATCAGCTCATCGCCTGGACGTAGCCAGAGATGATAGGTATTGGCCAAGATAATACCAGAGCCCATTTGCTTGAGCTCTTCAGGGGACTGGGTCTTAACTGTCGCCTGGGTTCCAACCGGCATAAACATAGGCGTCGGGAAAGTCCCGTGAGGCGTGATAATCTCTCCCAAACGAGCACCTGTGTGTTTTTCTTTTTTAATCAAACGATACTGAATCGGTGATGTTGACATGTTTCCTCCTGCTGGGAAAAACAGTCCCAGCGATTTTTCTTCTATATAAGGAGCAGCAAGGGCTCACAAGATACCGTATGATTTTACCAAAAAAACTTCTATCTGTCACGGGGTATGATATAATGTAACAGACAAATCCAAATGGAGGAATTATGAATCTAAGTAACATCAGAGCTCAGGCTCGAACCATCCGGAGCCAAACGAGGGGGATTTTTCTTTTGTTTGCGGCCCCAACCCTTGTCAGCACCCTCAGTATCTTACTTTCCCTTTATGACAATCTAAGAAATTCCATTCCCAACCTGAGCTTCAGGCAATTTATCTATCTCCTCGTTAGCAAAAATCTTTTTCCGACGACCATCCAGTTTATCACGACTCTCCTGCTGATTTCTGCCAGCTACACCATGATAACCGTCATCCGCAAGAAAAAGGATGAGGTTCGCTTTTCAGATATTGGGCATCTTTTTACGAGCAAGAACTTCACACCTGTTTTCAAAACCGTTTTGCTCAAGCAGCTATTGCTTTTCCTTTGGAATCTTCCTATATTTTGCGGGAGTCTTCTGTCCGTCTTCAATGCTTATAAGATTCTCAACATTTCAGAAAAACTTCCTGCCCATACTGCGCTGATGGCTCAAAGTGCTGTAGGCCAGCAGATTCTTCAATACACTCCTGGTATGTTACTGGGAAGCCTCTTGATATTGGTTGGTCTAGGCATCACCATCCCTCAGTACTACGCATATTCTCAAGCAGAACTGATACTCTACGACCAGCTTGAGACCGGGAGTTACCGGGGAGCTTTCTATGCTATCCGTCAAAGCCGGAAGCTCATGAAGGGCTACAAGAGAAAGCTATTTATGCTGGATCTGAGCTTCATCGGTTGGAATTTACTGGCCAGAATGACTTACGGTGTACTGAATATTATGGTTCTCCCTTATACAGCGACTGCTTACATTCTCTTCTACGAAGAGTTGAAAAAAGAAAAAGCTATTCTAAACGAAAACAACCCGCAAGCACGGAACTCCTTGTCCTAAGCTTGTGAGTTGTTTTTTTATTTACTATTATAGTCTGTTCTGTCAAGGGCAGAGCGGATTATATCAAAGGCTGCCTCCAGCGAATCCTCATCTGTGAAGAAGGATTCCTCTTCCCAGCCTAAGAAGTCTCGGTCTTTCCACCAGCGCTTCATGTCGGCTGGGGTAAATTCTTCTTGTTTAGCTCTGGTCTGATGGCGACGGACTGTTTCTTCAAAGGATAGGTCATAGTAGTAAGCAAAGACCTGCGGAGCGAAGATTTTTTTCAACCGTTCTAGCATCTGTCCATAAATGTCTGTCTCATAAAATCCTTCTACCAGAACCAGCAAATCATGTTCGTAACCGAAGCGTGCCAATGTCTCTGTCAGGTCAATAGACAAATTCCCTGGCTCAACCTTTTCCTTGAGCATGTCCCGTCTAACCGTATCCTGCGATATCAGGAGAGTTCCTCGGCCGTAGTGAGTCTGCAGTTTCCCAGCGAGACTAGACTTGCCAGAGCCGGAATTTCCACGAATGATAACTAACTTGGCCATCTTATTCGCCCAGAATCAAGCGTGTATGCTCGCGCTTAATGCAGCGAGCCATGACAATATCATCCCGACCGGCTGTCCGCAAAATCTGCTCAGCCTCCTCGCTCTCCAAGCCCAACTGAGCCCAGAAAATCTTGGCATCTGACTGCAGAAAATCCAGTGCCACATCTGGCAAAAACTCACTGCGACGGTATACATCGACAATATCCACCGGGAAAGGAATGTCTTTAAGGCTGGCATAAACAGTCTCACCAAAAATCTGACTGCCCGCTGCCCGCGGATTGACAGGGATAATGCGATAGCCCCGATCTTGCATCTCTTTGGACACACGGTTACTGGTCGTTTCTTCACGATCAGACAGTCCGACAACAGCAATCACCTTGCTGTTTTTCAAATAATGCTTGACGATGGCATCACTGGGATTTTGAAAATGATAAGTCATGGGCTTCCTCCTCATTCATAATAAAGTTGGATAGTTTTGTAGTATTCATGTTTTAACAGAATCTAGTCTAAGTACCGTGTGAAAAAGACAAGCTTCCTCGCATTCATCGAATGCTGTGTCAGCTTTCTATTTTCACTTTGTGTTTTACGCCCTTGATATCTTAAACTGAACACGAGCTAAAACCTTGGAAAATAGATAATCCGTTCTAGGAGCATCGCTCCTTCGTCCGGCTGCCTAATTTTCAGTCGGTTTTGACGCTCTTTGTATCTTATCTTACTTCGCCTCGTACCAAGTTTGGCCGGCATTTTCATCAGCTACTAGTGGAACGGCTAGCTCAATCGCGGCTTCCATGGTTTCTTTGACTAGCTGGCGGACGGCTGTTAACTCGTCATTTGGCACTTCTAGCACGATTTCATCGTGCACCTGCAAGAGCATGCGAGAATTGAAATTCTTCTCAGTCAGAGCTCGGTCCAGATTAATCATAGCGACTTTGAGAATGTCTGCGGCGGATCCTTGGATTGGGCTGTTAATGGCTGTGCGCTCCGCAAAATTTCGGATGTTAAAGTTGCGGGAATTGATGTCCGGCAAGGAGCGACGGCGATGGTAAATGGTCTCTACATATCCCTTATCACGCGCTTCGCGGACAATGGTTTCCATATAATTTTTGATTCCTGGGAAACGCTCAAAATAGGTCTCAATGTAGTCCTTAGCAGCCTTGCGGGAAATTCCCAGATTATTGGCTAGGCCAAAGTCGGAAATTCCATAGACCACTCCGAAGTTGACAGCCTTGGCATTACGGCGGTCATTAGGTGTCACATCCTCTGCCTTTTCAATACCAAAGACCCGCATAGCTGTAGCCGTGTGAATATCTTCTCCATGCTGAAAGGCCGCAATCAGATGCTCATCCTGCGAAATGTGAGCCAGCACCCGCAGCTCAATCTGGGAATAATCCGAGCTGAGTAGCACACTGTCTGCCCACTCTGGCACAAAGGCCTTGCGAATAAGACGCCCCTGCTCCAAACGAACAGGGATATTCTGCAGGTTCGGGTCAACCGAGGACAGGCGGCCCGTCTGAGTCAAATCCTGAACATAGCGAGTATGAATCTTGCCATCAGCCGCTATGGCCTCTTGCAATCCGATAATGTAAGTCGACTGAAGCTTGCTGATTTGACGGTATTCCAGAATCTTAGACACAATCGGTGCTATCGGTGCTAAACGCTCCAGCACATCCACCGCTGTCGAGTAGCCCGTCTTGGTCTTTTTGGTGTATTCCAGTGGCAATCCCATATCTTCAAAGAGAATGGTTCCCAGCTGTTTGGGCGAGTTAATATTAAACTCCTGACCAGCCAGATCATAAATCTCCTGAGTCAGACTTTCCAGCGTCTTTTCATTTTCCGCCTGCATACCTTGCAGGGTTTCCCGCTCAACCTTGATCCCTGCAATCTCCATCTTGGCTAGGACAAAGGCCAGCGGCTGCTCCATTTCAAGCAACAAATCCAGCTGATCGTGGGAACGGAGCTGGTCTTTCATTGGCTCTTCTGTTTCCAGCAGTACCTGAACTTTACGAGCTAGATGCTCAAAGAGCTGCTCTTGCTCCGGCAGAGCACGCTTGGCTCCCTTTCCATACACCTCGTCATCAGTCGGCAGGATTGTTTGGCCGTAGAGGCGAGCAATAGTCGCCAGCCCATTGTCTTCGACCGTCGAAAGCAGATACTTGGCTAGGCGCGCATCAAAGGATGCTGCTGGCAGTTCAATGCCGTAATGACTGAGCAGTACTTTGGTCCGCTTGAGATCGTAAGTTTTCAAAGCTGTTTTTGTCAAAAACTCCTGAAAGAGAGGTTGCTGCAGTAAATCGCTGGTGCCGACATAAATCTGACGGCTATCGCCCCAGGCAAGGCCGACAATCTCTTCCTTGTGGTAGTTGTCACCCAAGATTTCAAAATAGAAAAATTGCTCTGGTGCCAGCATATCCGCTGTCACCTCAGTCACTTTGGTAAATTCAATTGGTTTGACTTCTACCGGCTCTTGACCAGTTCCTAGCTGAGCCTTGAGCTGCTTGAAGCCCATCTCGTCGTAGAACTTGCTCAGAGCCTCTAGCTGCGGACCCTTATAAACCAAATCATCCAGCCCGATTTCAACCGGAGCCTGAGTATTGATAGTAGCTAGAGTTTTAGATAAGAAAGCCTTGTCCTTGTCATTGATGAGATTTTCCTTCATCTTGGAAGCCTTGAGCTGGTCAATGTTTTCATAGAGATTTTCCAAAGAGCCATACTCCAAGAGGAGCTTGAGGCCAGTCTTCTCACCGATCTTGGTCACACCGGGGATATTATCCGACTGATCGCCCATCAGCGCCTTGAGGTCAATAAACTGCTCAGGCGTGATACCCATCTTTTCCATGAGGTAGGCTGGTGTAAACTCCTCAAACTCGGCCACGCCTTTCTTGGAAATCTCCACCACGGTATTATCATCTGTCAGCTGAATCAAATCTTTATCACCGCTGACAATGGTCACATCGTAAGGCACAGCTGTCTTTTCAGCCATCTTGTCCAAGGTTCCGATGATGTCATCCGCCTCGTACTGAGCCAAGTCGTAGTAGTGAATGCCCAAGTGCTGCAGCATTTCTCGGATAAAGGGCAGCTGCTCACGAAATTCATCCGGCGTCTTGGCCCGACCTGCCTTATAGTCTGCGTACATCTCAGTCCGGAAGGTCGTCTTACCAGCATCAAAAGCTACTAGGACATGGGTCGGCTGCACGCGCTCCAAGAGATGATTGAGCATGAGGTGGAAGCCATAAATGGCATTGGTATGCAGACCTGATGGACTCTTGAAACGGTCAATTTGATTATAAAGCGCAAAAAAAGCGCGAAAAGCAACGGACGAACCGTCGATTAATAATAACTTGTTCTTTTTTTCCATAGGTTTATTATAACACGAAAGGCGGACAAAGACAGAAAAGGCGGCGTGGAAAAGGGTAAAAAGTGTCCTGAGATCCAAATTTTGCTATAATCATCCTATGAACAATACCTACTATTTTATCCGTCATGCGCATTCTAACTATACACCTGATGAAATCAACCGACCATTATCAGACAAAGGGCGAGAATCCTTGGCACAGCTTGAATTTTTAGCATACAAATCCATTACCGCCATTTATTCCAGCCCCTATCAAAGAGCCATCCAAACGGTTGAGCCTTTGGCTCAGAGTCTGAAACTCGCTATTCAAACCGACAGACGTCTAATAGAGCGAAAGCTAAGCAGTCAAGCGATTGCCGACCAAGATTTTGAAGAAGCCCTCATGCAACTTTGGTCACAGCCAACATTTTCACTTGTTGGTGGCGAGTCTAATCAACAAGCTCAACAGCGAGCCTTAGCTCTTCTTCAAGAACTGGAAAGCAAACATCAAAATGAGGAAATTATCCTCAGCTCCCACGGCAACCTTATCTGCATTTTACTAAGCGCATTCGACTCCAGCATTGATTATAACTTTTGGTGTGGCCTAAGCATGCCAGATGTGCTGGTTTTAGATAAAAACGAAAAAATCACTCACCTCCTATAAAAGATGGCATCTCCTAGGAAGACTCGGCTAAATCTTATCGCTCATATATGGTATAATAATAAAAACTGGAGGTAAAAGATGTTTCCAATCCGTATTACAACTCTTCTGACTGAAGAAGTTTATAAAAGATTTTCATGGGCTATTCTCATACGACGAAAAGGATTTGTATTATACATAATCATACTGATAATCGGGCTGTTCGCCTACGTAATGTTCAGTCCGTTAGAGAAAAAGATAATATCTATCATATTGGCTCCCCCTATTTGCGCCTCTATGTACTATTTTGGCATGAATTATCAGATAAAGAGGGCCTAGCAAAAAAATCCTTTATTTCAGAACATGGAGGTCACTCTGATATTTGACAGAGAGGCTTTTGTAGCTCAGAATAAACGTGGAGAATTTCACTATACCTATGATGATATTGTCAAAGTCATTATGACAAAGCAAGATTTTTATATCTTGATAGGAGAGAACACTGGTTTCGCAATTGAAAAAGAAAACTGTTCTCCCGAGGTTCTTGAGTTCTTGCTGGAACTTCACATTGAGCATATGTAAAAGAAAAAGCAGGCTAGACTGACAGTAGATCAATTCTGGTCTGCTTTTTATCTTGTAAATAATTGCTTGATGTCCATCAACTTCTCTATTTTCAGATTGATTTCTGGTCGGTAGGCACAGAAGTTAATGCTCTGGATACCACTGTTGGCGGCGACATCCACATCAAGTGTCCGGTCGCCGATATAGTAGGTCTGCTGCTTATCCAGGCCATATTTCTCGAGCAGATAGTCGACACCTTCTGGGTGGGGCTTGCGCTCAAAGCCGTTGGCTGTTGTGATGATTTCTGTAAAATAGTCATGAATACCCAAGTCTTGCAAGATTTGATGGGCATTGAGTCCCTTGTGGGTATAAACGAACTGGGCAATGCCCTGCTCTTCAGCCCAGGCCAGTATCTCCGCTGCTCCTTCCATCAGATGGACCTGAGCATTTTTCTCCTTTAGGCTTGCTCCACGAAAGACATTCATCTCGGCAGCGTCCAGACCTTTCTCAGACGCTACTTTTTCCAAGAGCTTCTGGACAGAGTGCTTTAGGATATAGCTGTGAATACTCGCCCTGTCGAAGTCCAAACCATAGTGAGTATAGGTTTCCTCAATCCCCGCCAAAATAGCATCGTAGGAGTCCAGCAAGGTGCCGTCCAAATCCCAAATAAACGCTTTTTTCATGTGATTTCCCTCATTTTTCTGTCAAATAAAACCTTTAAAAATAGCCAGCGGAAGCCATTGTCCAAGAGCATCCCAGTCCAGACTCCCGGCAGACCCAAGCCACAGGTCACACCCAGCAAGTAACCAGTAACGATGCGAATCAGCCACATGCCAACAGTCGTGGCATAAAAAGGCAGTCTGGCATTGCCCAGCCCCTGCCAGATAGCTGTGTAAATCACGGTTCCCACTGCCATGGGAGTTCCCAGCAGGGAGAAAAGCATGACTGAAAGACTGGCTCTAATAGCTCCGCTATTATCCGTATAGAGCAAGGTCAGCGGCCGACCAAAAACGAAAATTCCTAGAGCCATGGGCAGCATGCAAGCAAAAGACAGCCAGAAGGTCCGCTGACGAATCAGAACGACCTCTTGCATCTCTCCCTCACCTACCGCATGGCCTACCAGCATGACTGTTGCTGTTGCGACCCCGAAGATTGGCATATAGTTAAACTGAGTCAGGACTTCACCGATGGCATTCCCCGCTACTGCGTCCGTCCCAAAGACGACCACAATGGCGATAATAACTACATCACCAGCCCGCATCATGAGCCGTTCTCCAGCAGCCGGCAGAGACAGGCGCAAGAGTTCTCCATCTAAGCCCCAGCTCCAGCTGATTGTGGACCAATCCAGCTCCCGCCAGAGAATCAGCACACCGACCAAACGAGCTAGCACCGTCCCCAACGCTACACCAACAATACCAAGCCGAAAGACGTAAATCCCCAGACCGGAAAAGAGAGCGTTGAGGACATTAGTCAGAAGACTGACATACATGGGAAATCTAGGATTGCGCGTGACCCGCACTAGAGCCCCAAAGGAAGTCATCAAGCCTAGCAGAACAATAGTCCCACCAACCAGAGCCAGATAAAGACCGCCTGCTTCAGCCACCGCCTTTTCTGTCCCCAGAAGGTCCAGCATCTGCCTGCCAAAGAGCAAGGAAACCAGCCCCAATAAAAGGCTCAGAAGCAAGGTCAGCTTGATAGCCTCGGCTGTATGATAGGCCAAACGCTCCTTGTCTCCCTGTGCCAGAGTCTTGGAAATGAGACTGGAAATGGCAGCCCCCAGTGCGATAAAGATTGCCTGATAAATCGTAATGATGTTGCCAGCCACTGAGACACCAGAGATGGCAATCAGCCCAAGACTGGCCACCAGATAGCTATCGACCATTCCCATGAGCATCTGCAAAAAATTCTCCGCCATAGCCGGCAAAGCGATATTCATGATTTTTTTATAAGTCGTCATTATCTAAAGATCTCCTGCATTTGTATATCTTTTCTTACTTGAGATTTCCACCCTCCACCATAGAGAATAGAAAGCGGTGGGACTATTGTCCTACCGCATATTAATCTTCTATCATAAAACCTCGTTTTAAGCACAAACTCCCACACTATACCGCTTCGCATTCCCAAACTTAATGGATATCTTCATTCCTCAACAAAGAGTCCCAAGATGTGGACATTGTCCGCTACGGAGACGAAGGCAGCTGGATCTGTATTCTTCATGATTTGCTTGAATTCATTAAACTCCGCTCGGGTAATCACCGTCACCAGAACAGCTTTTTTCTCATGATTATATGTTCCCTCAGCGCCATGAATAACTGTCGCCCCACGGTGCAGCTTGTTGTGAATCTTATCAATCACTCTGTCTGGATGACTGGTGATAATCATAGCTTGCATACGCTTCTGCTTGGTAAAGACAGCATCCGTCACTCGGCTTGATACAAAAATAGTAATCATGGAGTACAGCGCATACTCCCAGCCAAAGGTCAGACCCGCAATCAGCATAATAATCCCATTGACAATCAAGGAAATATGACCGACATTCCGACCTGTTTTCTTGCGAATGGTCAGGCTGACAATGTCTGTCCCACCGCTGGAAATACTGGACTTAAGGGCAAAGCCAATCCCTGCTCCCATGACCACACCACCGAAAAGGGCGTTGATAATAGGATTGTCAGTCAAGGTTACTTCCGGCACAAACTGGATAAAGAGCGAGCTCATGGTAACCGTGATAAAGGTGAAAATGGTAAACTTATGCCCAATCTGGTACCAAGCCAGAATCATCAGCGGAATATTAATAGCGTAAAAGGTCACAGAAACCGGAATGGTAAAACCAAAGAAGCGAGTACTGAGGGCAGTAATGACCTGCGCCAGACCAGTCGCCCCGCTGGAATAAACATGCCCCGGCTGAAAGAAGAAATTGACTGCGACAGCTGACAAAAAGCCATAAACAAGCGAGGCAGAAATCTTCTCATCGTACTTCTCACGCGAGATACTCTTTAAAGACCGCAAAATCTTAAAATTATAAGCAAACCTGCGGACATAATAGCGAAAGAGTTTATAAAAATTAGTCTTCTTCATGTGCTTCCACTTGTAAACTTAATTCCTCTAGTTGAGCTACCGACACTGGACTAGGTGCCTGTGTCATTGGATCAGAAGCCTTGTTATTTTTCGGAAAGGCGATGACTTCGCGGATATTTTCTTCACCAGCCAAGAGCATCACAAAGCGGTCCAAGCCCAGAGCTAAGCCGCCATGCGGTGGAAAACCATAGTCCATAGCCTCCAGAAGGAAGCCAAACTGCTCAGCAGCTTCTTGAGCTGAGAAGCCAAGCGCCTTGAACATCCGCTCCTGCAAGTCTTTCTGGTTGATCCGAAGACTTCCGCCGCCTAACTCATAACCATTGAGGACGATATCATAAGCCACAGCCCGTACCTTGCTCAGGTCGCCTTCCAGCTCTTGCTCAGAATCTTTCTGAGGCAGGGTGAAAGGATGGTGGGCACTCATATAGCGGCCCTCTTCTTCTGACCATTCAAACATGGGCCAATCCACTACCCAAAGGTAGTTAAATGTATCAGCGTCAATCAAGTCTAGCTCTTTGGCCAAGCGCACTCGAATAGCTCCCAAAGCAGCATTGGCCACTTCCAAAGTATCAGCCACGAAGAGCACTAGGTCATTATTTTCAAGCTGTAAAGCTTCTGTCAACTGGCTTGTCAAGTCTGTCAAGAACTTAGCAACTGGACCAGCCAGCTCTCCATCAGCAACTTTTACCCAAGCAAGACCCTTGGCACCATGCTGTTTCGCTTGCTCTGTCAGCTTATCAATATCCTTGCGAGAGTATTTATCTGCAGCATTTTTTACGACGATTGCCTTGACAGTTGGAGCTTCTGAAAAGACCTTGAAGTCAACTCCCTTGACAAGCTCTGTCAAGTCCTGCAACAACATCTCAAAACGAGTATCAGGCTTATCAACACCATAAAGAGCCATGGCATCATCATACTTCATACGAGGAAAAGGCAGAGAAACATCAATACCTTTGGTCTCTTTCATAACACGAGCAATCAAGCCTTCTGTAATGTCCTGAATCTCCTGATCAGACAAGAAAGAAGTCTCCAAGTCCACCTGAGTAAACTCTGGCTGACGGTCACCGCGCAAGTCCTCATCTCGGAAGCATTTAACAATCTGGTAATAACGATCAAAACCAGCGTTCATCAAGAGCTGCTTGGTAATCTGCGGACTCTGTGGCAGAGCGTAAAAATGTCCCTGATGAACCCGACTAGGCACCAAGTAATCACGCGCTCCTTCTGGCGTTGACTTAGATAGGAAAGGCGTTTCCACATCAAGGAACTCCAGCTCATCTAGATAGTTGCGGATGGAGTGAGTCACCTTGGCACGGAGCTTGAAGTTCTCCAACATCTCTGGCCGGCGCAAGTCTAGATAACGATAGCGCAAACGCGTATCGTCATTCACCTCGATGCCGTCTTTGATTTCAAAAGGCGTCGTCTTAGCTGTATTTAAGACAGTCAGGCTTTCCACATGCAGCTCCACGCTTCCTGTCGCCAGCTTGTCATTGGCCTGCTCACGCGCAGCCACCTTACCTGTCACTTCCAGCACATACTCACTGCGCAGGCTTTCCGCTGTTGCCATGACCTCTGCAGCCACTGTCTCAGGATTGATGACCAGCTGCATAATGCCTTCGCGGTCGCGCAAATCAATGAAAATCAGACCGCCCAAATCCCGACGGCGGGCTACCCAGCCCTTCAAAGTGATTTCCTGACCAACATGCTCCCTGCGAACACGCCCAGCATACATAGAACGTTTCATCTTTACTCTCCAAATTTTTAATTCTGTTACTATTTTACCACAAAGCGCCTAAGAAAGCCCTTCTGTCCGTTCTTTTTCTAAAAAATATTAAAGCTTCACATGACTAATGCTGATATTTATGACAAAAGGCCTGAGGCAAACGACCTCAGACCCACTGTCTACTCTATAGATTATTCCTTTTTCTTGCTGTCTTCATAGAGACTGGGCGCAAATACTTTTGTCACCATGGCCGTCACGAAGCGAAAACCTCCCGCTGCCAAACCAAAAATCGGCGCCAAAGCACGGAAGAAAAAATCCCCCCGCATAAATAAACAAAGCAGACCTGTAATCACAAAGATAGCCAAACCCTGCACCACAACCATCAATAATATTTTCTTCATCATTCCCTCGACTTTCTATAGACTATTATAGCATAAGGGGAGGGATGGGAGTGGAAAGTTTTGTGTTTTTTAGGAACAACAGAGGATACAAACATGGTGCAAGAAAAAAACACCTGAATTGATAATTCAGGTGGTCAATGAAATTGTAACAGTTGGAACGACTTTTCATTGTTTTGCTAGGTATTTTTAGAAATGTCCTATAGCTATTTCATCTTAGACTCATCATTCTAAAATTTGTTTTTAGCCATCTCCAAAACAATCATCAATTACTTGACTAACATTTCCCATAAGGCTTGTCATATCTCCAACTTTATATCCCAAAGCTTGTGCAGCAGTACCTGAAGCGAGACTGTCTAAATCACTCTTGAAATTTGTAAACCGAATTTGCAATGATTTAATAACTGCCCCAATTGCTTTTTGAGCACGAACAATGCCTTGTAAACTTGCTGCTCCATAAAATGCATCTTCCATCCCATTTCTAAATGCCGGTTTGAATCCACCTAACATAGATACAACTAGATTAATCGTTGTAGCCGCTGTGGTCAAGTCTATATCCACAGAATCAATATCTGTAATAGCAGTTCGAATTGTTGCAGATACAGAAATTAGAGGTTCTACTGTACCATATAATTTTTTCTTTTCCTTTTTATCAATTTTTAGCTTATAGTAAATCTCAGTAGGAAACTCATTGACGATTGTTTGGAGATCGTATTTAGTAGTGGTCATAACTTTATTAGTCTGTTCAATGGCAGCTTTTACACTGTCTAGATAACTACTAAACGATGAAGACATTTGATTAGCTAAATCCTCAGATCTAACATCTATTTGATCATCAAAAGCGCTAATAACATCACGATCATCAAATATACCGCTTTCCTCTAAGTAGGAATTATAATCCTGTGAAACACTTGTATTAACATCTGGCACTGAACTAAAATCTAGACTATCAATATTTCTAGCTAATCCCCTATCCGTTTCTTCTAAAGCAGTTTTAATAATCTCAGCTACTGAAATTGTATATGAGATACAAGAAATTATTGTTTGGATATTTTGTTCCAATACTCTTAGAATTTCATTAACAGCTTGTGGAATTCCATCTCCAAAATGTGAACGATTATCTAAACCTGTCGTACTTTTCTCAATCATCCCCTCAAATGAATTCACTAGCTCTGCACCCTTGGTCCCAAAGCGAGTATACATACCTGCTTGAGGCCATAATTTACCATCAGATTTCCCTCCTGATGCCAATTTATGCAGATTGATATCCATTACGACACTCTCAGTATTTGACTTCATGCTGTTTAACTTTGAAGTAATTTTCCCATGATCAAAGTCATTACCAGCACTATCCAAATAGTCATAAAGTCCACTTATACCAAGCCAGTCAAATTTTCTAGAAAACTCTTGCGGATCATAAGCGTTGAGTGTATCAAAAGTTCCTGTAATACCATCATAATTACTATAAGCTTTATCTATTTTTTGGACAGCGTCAATCAAACTTATTGATTTCAAATGCTGGAAAACCGCATCCTTGAGGTTATTTTTACGATTCGATAACCCATTCATAACCTCTTCGTTTGCTTGAATTGCTCGTTTAGCAACATCGGCTAAATCCTCCGCATGCCCTAAACTAGCTCTCAAATTTGTAATCAAAATAGTCATGGATGTTGTATCTAAGCGAATTTCTTTTGAGCCACCATACTTTGGAAATAGATCTTTAGTTGTAGAATTCTCAGGCGTTACTGCAAAATCAAAAATCCCATCTCCCTCAATATCAACACCAAATAACTGCTCTACGACAATTTGCTTTGTATATTGCAAAGCCTCTGCGCTCTTCCTGTATTCAGTCATATTGTGATGAATCGGCAAGTCAACAGCAATTACAGAACCAGGATATTTCGTTTCCATAGTTATCCCTAAAATACTCAACAAAGCAGGAGTATTTTTATCTAATAGCCATTCAGAAATTTCACCATCAAGTGTCTGCCCTTTAAACGAAATTTCTTTTCCGCTTTGTGCCCAAGCAACATTAGTTAGTGCGTCACGAGTTGTAGAAAAAGTAACAGAGTGACCTTTGTAATTCTTTCTTAACTCTTCAACTCGCTTAGCCTCTTCTTCAGCTGCTTTCAGTGTTTCAGGAGAAGTTTCTTTCAAATGAGAAAAGTAATCCCAATACTGTTTAAGAGCATCATCGTCTGGAAGTTTAATTAGTCTTACTCGTGAAGCATCAAATAGTCTACCACTGTAGTCCCCGCTAAATGTTTTTAAATTTTGTTTAAATTCCTCAAAATTCTTGCTACTATGAATAATTTTAAATAATGTAGAATTTCCATTCGCAATCATCTGTTGGGCTGTTGGGCCGTTTACTGACTGGGGGGCCCCTTGAAAGCCATAATTATAAAGTACTTGTCTCTCTAATGCAACTCTCCCACTCTGAAACTCCCCATAGGAATGTCCTGTTGTTGTTGTGATATAGTATCCTTTTGCTTCTACCCTATCGTAGAAATCAACAGCAGGCTGACTCTTTTCCTTCAGATACAAGGAGTCATTTAATCCTATAGCTACATCCACAATAATATCCTTATGGCCATCAGCTTCATAGTCTGTTCCCGCATAGGAAATATAGGTTTCCTCGGTTAGCTTGTCTTTAACAGCAATAGCAGCAACACCTGACTTCTCGTCGTACATGGAGTCGACGATGTCATAACTATCGATATCTATACCAGCATCAGATAATACACCTACTGCCATTTTTTCTGGGCTGTCACCACCAGCAGTATATTCTCTCTCGTATTCATATACAGCATCAGATAGGACTGCCGACATTTCAACTCGACGATTACTTTTTTCAATTCCATTCATTGATTATCCTCCCTATTGTTTAAATATCATTAAATCTATTTGAACAGCCTTATCTTTCGATTTCATTTGGATTGAAATCCCATAGATTGTTCCACTTGAGTGTTTTAATCTTATTCGACAGGTAGTATCCTCTGGCATATCATACTTGTTTTTGAGATGTTTAAAGAGTTCAGAATGATTTTCTGGCTTGTAGATAATATCACGAAGCTCTGTTTCTGCACTCTTAAAAGTCTCTTTCACATCCAAGGAAGCGAAATGATCTCTTTGAACAACTAAGTTAAGAATCTCTTCATCAAATAAAGGAGTTATCTCTGAGCTGTAAGTTAGTTTGCCGTTAGAATAAGTAACAGGAACACTCTCTTTATTATCCCCTATCTTTATTATATAGTCACCTTTAACGTCGGATTGGGTAGTATCTAATCTAATCTCATAATCTTTCACTTCGTCTCCGTCTTTAATATAAACACTACTTGTATAAAGTTTTAATCCAGTAAAATCCTTTTTCTCTTGTTCTAAAAACTTAAACATTGGTTCAAAAGTGCCTTCAAAATCATACTGTTCTCTTGTTCTGTTTTTTGGAACGGTGTAATCATCCAGTCTACAACCGTTCATTGATGCTATTGTCATAAGTACTATTCCTCCTAAGATAATGTATAATATATATTTTGTCTTTTTTTTCATGTTGCCTCATTTCTATCGTATTCAAATTTAAATTCGACAGTTACTAAAGATATAGAAGTAAATTGTTAACGCATCAACACTTTAATCTTATTAAAGTCATTCTCTTGAACGAAGTAATGAGCCTGCATACCTAAAAAAGGTTCTCTTAAAGGTTTTTTAGCAACTGGCACAATCGTTTGATCATTAAGCCT
This sequence comes from uncultured Streptococcus sp., assembly GCF_963456385.1. Classification (GTDB taxonomy): domain Bacteria; phylum Bacillota; class Bacilli; order Lactobacillales; family Streptococcaceae; genus Streptococcus. The sequence goes on from NZ_CAUOLF010000007.1 coordinate 17,637, forward strand.
CATACTAACCAAAGCTTGTTTGAAGCTTTTTGCAAGTCGCAAAGGCGGCTCAATATTCCGAGAGATGCTTTGATTTGTCATGACAACCGAAGCATAGCCAGCATATAAACCTTGTTTAAAGATAAACTCAAGTATCTTTTGTGCCATAGGTGTTAAATTCCCAATTATTTCTGTTACATTATAAAGAATAATTGTTGTTGTGTGATCCTTTAATTCCTGTTGTATGCGTTTCTGAATCTCTATTTCAAGAACTTCCAAGCAATTTTCTATATCTTGTATATCATTCTCATAAATGACTTCCTTGCCATATACTTCTAGATTTAGTGTAGAATATCGTGGCGCAAGCACAATTACCTTCTGCTTGCCTCGTGTAATATGTCGAGTCAAAGTACTCATCTGCTCTTCCTTGTCTGTTAAGTAGAGAAGATTACCCTTAGATAGATTCCAAGTAATTGGTTCAACTGTCTCCATATCCAGTCCTAACGGTACTAAGCCTTGCTCATAAGCAGCTTGGACACTAGCCCGGCTATAGAAGTCTGCCTCCGTCAACTCCTCTGGTACCATCGGAATGGCACTTGGGCGTTGTCCGGTCCAAGCTTCTTGGAGAGAAGCGACTTCTTGACGCAAGTTGTTGAGGACTTGTGCATCATTGGCACCCGCTACTGGCAAAGCCAGCTGGATAACATCGACTTCGTCACGCTTCATAAGCGCCCGGCCCTTGATGTCTTCCATGGTTTTCGCAAGAGGGGTAGAACCCACGATCGAGCGGACTTCTCCTACATCATTCTGCGGCAGACTCAGCTGGTGCTTGAAGTTGGCATAGAACTGCGCCCGAAGGTTAGACTGACGCCCCGCTGTCACCAGGAGGTGAACACCGATGCTGAGACCTTCACGGGAGATTCGCACTAAAAGTTTGAAGAGCTCCGCTTCATAAGCTTCTTCCCTCATAGATTCATAGCTATCAAGTAAGATGACAATAGCCGGTTCTTGCTGACCACTAGCCTGACGATAGAGCTCCAAGGTCCCAACACCGTAGTCAGACAAGAGCTTCTTACGCCGATTGAGCTCCCGCTCCATGATGCGGACAAACTTGGCAATCTTCTCCGTCTGATCCAAAAGCAGGGTATCGGCCACCTGCGGTAATTGGCCCAGCGGTGCCAGACCATTGGTCCCGAAGTCCATCAGGTAGAGCGTGATATCTTTGGGACTGAACTTGCGAGCCAAGTCCATAGCCGCACTCTGCAGGAAGGTTGTCTTCCCCGTACCAGGACTTCCGTAGAGCAGGATATGCCCATCCTTGGACAGATTGACAGAGACCGGCTCTTGCTTCTGTGCCTGCGGAATATCCGCCATTCCGAGAAGAACAGAGACCGGCTTCTTCTGCTCCCAGGCTTCCTGAGGCTGGATAGGTTCCAGCTCTTGCAGGGTCATCCGCTCATTAAGTGGCGGCAGCCATGGCTGTGGTACCGGTGGGATTTGCTGGCTCTCTGTCAGTAGTTGGATCTGACTGACAATAGCCTCCAGCTCTGTCGGTACTTCCTTGATATCTTCTGCTAGGTCGAGACCTGACAGGTCTTGATTGAGCACTTCGTATTGACCTAGGTCGTTGATCAGGTAGATGGTATGGTCTTCAATTCCCATCTCATCCTTATCTGGCTGGTAGTCTGCCCCTGACCAGGCTGACTGGAAGAGTTCATAGACTTCATTATTGCCGACTTGCAGATAGGCCCGGCCAGTCTGGGTAATCTCCGCTGCATCTGGCGTCTTAAGCATTTCCATCGAGTCCGTCCGGTCTGCCACCTTGAGCGCTAGCTTAAAGCGGGAGTTGGACCAGATCTGGTCATCCACCACCCCGGACGGCTTCTGGGTAGCTAGGATCAAGTGGACCCCGAGGGAACGCCCGACCCGAGCGATGGAAACCAGCTCCTTGATAAAGTCAGGCTGGTTGACCTTGAGCTCCGCAAACTCATCCGAGATGAGGAAGAGATGGGGCAGGGGTTCAGTTGCTTCCCCATTCTTAAATTTCTTTTGATATTGGTTGATATGATTGACTTCAAACTCCCTGAAGAGACGCTCCCGACGGTGAATCTCCGCATTGATGGAAGCCAGCGCCCGCATGGATTGGGCACCGTCCAAGTTGGTGATGGTCCCCAAGAGATGAGGCAGGTTCTTGAAGAGGTTGGCCATTCCCCCACCCTTGTAGTCGATGAGCAGGAAGGCCACATCGTGCGGGTGGAAGTTGACGGCCAGACTCAGGATATAGGATTGGATGGTCTCTGACTTACCTGATCCGGTTGTCCCGGCAATCAGCCCGTGCGGTCCGTGAGCCTTTTCATGCAGGTTGAGGTAGACCAGATCTTCTTTCCCCCGCAGGCCGATAGGCACCGCCAAACTCTTATACGGTGCATTCTGTTGCCACTTTTGCAAGACTTGCAGATCCGAGAAGGTCTCTGCCCCATACATCTCCATAAAGGTGACCGTATCAGGGATTGAGCTTTTGAGATTCTGCAAGTGATTGAGCGGCGCCAAAGTCCGAGCAATTCGCTCCTTGTCATAGCCTTCTGGGAAATGATCCAAGCGGAAGTCAATCTCTCTGAGGATTCCCTCTTCCATGACCAGCTGACCAGTGTTGCGGTCCTTGATATTGACAACCGTCTTGATATTCTCAGACAGCGAGCTCATCACATCCTGCACGAAGATGAGTGAGCAGCCCAGGTCAGTCGGATCCTCTGTGAAGAACTCCATGATGATATGGTCGAGAATCAGCTTTTCATCTGTGACCAATACCACATAGTGAGGACTGTAGAGTGTCGTCTCCTGCCGGGTCGCTTCTTCCTTCTGTGCCTTGCGCAGTTTCAGGATTTGGTTCAGACTGTTTAGGACCTGATCGTGCGTCCGTTGGTTATAGACAAAGCCACGGACGTTCAGCTCTTGCAGAGTCGCATGCGGCAGCCAGCGCAGCCAATCCCACTGGTCGCGCTCCTCCTCTGGCATGATGGTAATCACCTGCACATCGTGGTAGGAGTGAAAGACCGCTAACTGCATAACCAAGAGCTGGAGCTGTTCCAGGACTAGATTGCGCGGACCGATATAGCCGACCGGCCCATGGCTGAGATTAGCCACGATAGGAAGATCAGGAATTTTCTTATGCCGAGTGTAGAGAGCATAGCCCTCCTCTTCCAACGCATCTTTCTTTCCGCTCCGCTCCTCTTGACCGTAGGTCAGCTTATAGGAGGTTGGCACTTGGCCAAGCCCCAAGCGGTAGTAGAGAAAGTCAAAGTGGAGCGGTGTCTTCTCGTAGATGCGGTGACTGTAGTCTGTCACCAGACCCGTTAATTCGTTAATGTTTGGGAAATGGTAAAGCATGCCATCACGCTGCTCACGCTCCAGCTTATTCAGCTCAATAGCCTTGTCTTTCAGATAGAGGTGATAAAGATCGATGCGCTCTTTCTTGTCTTCCTTGAACTTCTTGCGGTTTTTGAAGAAACCGCGAACCGAAAAGATTGCACTGGCGATTGACATAGTAACTGTAACGAGGATATAAATTCCCCGCGGCTGAACCAGTGTAATCAGTACCGTCACCCCAACCATGAGAAGTGGCGGCACAATCAGTCTCAAGAGCTCATCATTAGGCTTTTGAGGTTCCTTGCTTGGCGGAGCAATCTGAATCTTGTCCTCTGAGCTCCGATAGATAATCCGCGGCGAGCGGTGATAGTCTGGATAGTCTGGATAAAAACCATGGCGAGAAGCCCCCCGCAAGGTCAGACTAGAGCTGACCGTAGCCGGACCTGTCACCCAGATTTCTTCTGGATAGACCTTGAGACAAATACCTTCCAAGCTTAGCTCGTCGCCGGCTTCCAGCTGAATTTGGTCTCCCGTCCACTCAACGTGATTGAGGTAAACTTGACCTCGCATCTTAGTCAAAAGCCAAGAATCATTCGTTCGCTTCAAGAGCAACTCCAAAGGCGCTTCCAGACTGATAGCTGACCCCTTCTGGTCGCTGATGAATAACTCTTTTCTGTCCAGTAGGTCATAAACAGCCGGTTCTGAATCAGATTGATACAAGGTCAGATTACCCAAGGTCAGGCCGTCAGTTACGACACCCGTTTCTTCCCCCATCTGATAAAAAACTTGCCCCTTAGCTAGCTGAAGCTGGATAGGAGTCTCCTGATGAGGCAGGTAAAGCTGAGCCTTCTCACTCGCTGCTAGGAGAACTTTCTTGTCCTCTGTCAGCTGCAGCTCATAGCGCAGATGGTCTGTATAGATGATGATTGTCTTGCTCATACTTACTCCTTCGCGCTACTGCTAGACGACGCTTCACTGCTGGAGGAAGAGCTTGCTCCTGAAGAACCTTCCTCGCCAGAAGCGCTTGAGCTAGAATCACCAGTTAGAAGCTCCTTGCGGCTATCCCAGTATTTCTTATACTCGCCTTCCAAGGACTCAAGCTTAGTCTCCCGGTCCTTACCAGACAGACTATCGTCCTCACGCACCTTTTTCATCTCCTGAGTCAAGGCATAGATGATCAGATCTGAGTCATTAATCCGTTTGGCTGTATCCAAAGCATCTTCAAAATCATTACGTCCAACTTGAATCCAGTAATTGAGATACAAATCATCTGATTTTAGTGTGACATTGTTCAGGATGACCTTACGCTGATCATCGGAAAATTCCAGCCCCTGGATATAAGAATAGGCTAGTTCATATTTTTGTGTATTCGGCAGACTCTTAGGAGAGATTCCTTCCAGCTCATCGATGACCTTACTGTAGTCCACTTTGATGAAGGCAGTATCCGCCTGTAACAGCTTTTCCTTGAAAGGATTTTGTATGAAAATCAAATAAATCAAAGGAATGGTCAAAATCACAACAGCTGCTGTCAGCCAGATGGTCGCCAGTTTGAAAATCTTATGCTGGCGCTTGGAGACCAGTGTCTGCTTCTCTGCTTCTTCTGCAGCCTTTTCCTGATAGGATTTCTCCAAAACAGCAACCGCATCTTCCAGGCTGTCAGCCTCACGCAGCTCCACGAGGAAATCTGGCAGAGTTTCTAGCTCCAACGAGCCCTTGTAAAGCTCCATAAAGTCCAAATCTGCAAAGAGCGTCACCGCAAAGCACTTAGCCTGACGCAAGAAGTCCTCCCGAGAAATAGACTGAGGTGTCATAATACCTGGAACTCCGCGGTAGGCAATCTTAGCCTGTGCATCTTTGGTAATAAAGAGATTGCTAGGATGCAACAAAAAAGTCACCGGCAATTCCAGCGCCGCTTCCAAAGCAAAAACATTGAGAGCCAGACGAATCCGCTCAGAAATCGTGCGCTTTTCAATCTCTTCCTTGGACAGCCCCAAAGGCTCAATCTGATAGGTGAAATAAACACTATCATGGTCGGCCTTAGTCTCCTGCTCCAAGAAAAGTGGATGATGCAGGTCCAAAAGCAAGAGCTCCCGCAAATCCTGCGTTGCCACATCCGAACGCTTCAGTGTTAGGCTCCAATTCTTATCATTTTTTTCATAGATAAACTCTTGTTCAGCAAATACAAATTTTTCCTCAGTCACCTTAAATCTCCTCAATCTCTACTAAATCTCCTGTTGTGACTGGATAATCAGCCAAAACCTTGCCCTCATCCAGTATCAGCCCCTTGTTAATAATCCGCAGCTGATACTTATGACGCTTTCCTTCGATATTGAAAATTTGATCAATCTCCCGAATGAAACGACGGACCTCAATCCGCTTAGGAATACGAATATCCACGTCCTTATCCCGCAAACGGAGGGTGATATTGATATGTCCTTCCATGTTATACTTCTCCCTTACTGATACGATAGCTGACAAAGACAGTCATACTGACCAAGAGTACGGCTGCTACAAAGTAGACTACTCCTGGCAGAAAATCATCCCAGCTGCTTTCATCATCACTTTTCAAACTCGTCTGCAACTTGGACAATTTTTCCGTTCCCGGCTGAAAAAGCTCCTTGGAATGGTAAATATCCGTTGGCCCCTGTATAGCAGAAAACAGTTGTCCCGCTTCTGTGGCCAACTGTTTATTTTGATACTGCTTCATTTCCTGAATTTTTTCCTGATTCTCAGCAACGAAAAGAGACTTGGTGCCTTCCGATTGTGCACCAAAGTTCAGTTCTTGCTCTTTTTCAATCCGCGAATTATCTATCTGCAGACGATTATCCTTCAGCTCATCTGCGGCGACAGCCGTCACCGCAAACGAACTTAGGACTAGGAATAAAAACAGAATTTTTTTCATACTCTTTTAAACTTCCTCAGTTTTTAATGTTCTAGTCTTGATAAAGATATTAGCTGCAACCAGCAGAGCCAGTAGGACAATCAGACCAAAGATGGCAAAGAAACCAGCGGTCTTGCCGTCAAAGTAACCTGACAGCATGCCTTCTAGCACTGACAAGGCATTCAAGCTCTTGATAAAGGCTGGGAAGCCTGTCAAACTAGCTGTCGTACCAATAGCATTAGACAGGTAGACAAAGCTAATAATCATGAAGAATGCTAAGCCCATACCCATCACGCGCAAGTGCTTGAGAATCAAATACTGCCCCTGAATCAAGACAAAGCTAGCAACCACAATCAACAAGACCCAAGACGGAACATATTCCTTGCCGATGTGAAGCTGCATGCTAGAGACAATCCCAATAACCAGACCAATCGTCAGAGACAGGAAGCCTAGAATGCCCACAGTCGTAATATCTGTATCTTGTAGTTTATTAAGCTTAAAGCGGTCTTTAACTTTGCGCACAATATTTTGCGTTGCAAAGAGATAGGCCGTAAAGAGACTGACAATCTCCAACAAGAGGATCCAAGTAAACGGACGGTAAACATTGACAGTCGCTTTGACAGATGAAGAAGACTGAGCAACTGGATTAGACAGGAAGTCCAGCAATACTTCATTAGGAACACCATTCTCATAGGCATTATTCAGAACCTTGACAAAGGACTCCACAAAGTTGCCATTATCTTCCAATTCCTTATTGAATTGCCCCATCAAGCTCTCAGCATTCGCAGACAGTTTCTCTGTTGTTCCTTGTGCATTTTCCAGCTCACGATTGAAGCTGCTGAAAATCTGGTTGACACTATCAGCTGCTTGCACATTGGTCTGTGAAGAAGACTTAACGCCAGAAGTCGAAGACAGCAAGGATGAGAATTCTGAATTCAGAGATGACAAATCAGCATCCGTCTTATTCAGTGCATCAGTAGAGGATTCTCGTGAAGTCCTCATGCTTTCCACCTTCTCTGTCAATTGAACATACAAAGCCATCTGCTCCCTCATGCTGTCTGTCAGGGCCTTATTGCTATCTTCAATCTGTTGAAGATTAGCTGTTAAGTCTGGTCCCAATTTGTTCAGCTCACTCAGAGCATTATCCAATCTCTCTTTAATGCTTCCATTTTCTTCAGTTTTTTTCTGATTATCTTGATTTTGATTCTTATTATCTTGATTATTAGCTTTTTCAATACTGTCCTGATAACCCTTAAGGTTGCTTTGAACAGCATCAAACATCAGATTAGACAAAGCCTTGGAAACATCTTCATTTTTGAGTTTGACAAAAGCAGAATAGACATCCATCAGATTTTTAGCATTTTGGTAAGCAGAAGAAAGTTCTTGGACTTTAGCACCGTATAAAGCGGCAGCTTTTTGAGCTTCCTTTACATTCACAGGTGCGCTAGCAATCGCGACGCCATTCAAAGAAATATCGATTTGGGTATCGAATGGATTGGCTACAGCATCACTAGCCACACTGTATTGAACAGAAAAACTACCATTTGCATCTAAGTCAATCGCCTCACCAACTGTTACTGGTTTCCCATTGTAAGTAATAGAGTTAACTGTTACCCCAGCCGGTGAATGAACAGAAACAGTAGCTTTGCTGCCGGCTTGGCCACTGACCTGATCGGTAGTAGAACTGGCTGCTTGATTTGCCGCAACTGCTAGTGCTCCCAATTCATCAGCTCCATTTCCTTTTGCTCCTCCAAACTGCTGAGCCGCTTCATAATCAAAACCATTCATCGAGACAGAAAGTTCGAATTCCTTTTCAGCAGGATAGTTTTTTGGTACAGTCGCCAATGCTGCGATTATTTGGTTTCTCAGAATCTCTTCATAGCTATTGAGGGCAGTCGAACCATCCCTTCCGAGCAATGTTTCCAAAGTAATTGATGTATTTTCATCGACACCATAGTAGGATGCTAATTTTGTCTTAACAAATCCTTCAATGTTTTCTTTAGTTGTATGCTCATCCAATTTAGCACGTTCAGCCTTCAAACTATTTGTTAAAGCTGTTATTTGATCATTAACATCTCCAGTTAGCTGTGCATAAGACTTATCTGCACTTTCGGAAGAACTCAACTGCTTTTCCAATTCTTTAAGTGTCGTCTCCATTTTAGCATAAAGCTCTTGAGTATTATTATGGACAACTTTTTCGTCCATTTCCATCAGTTGCTTCATAAATGCGGCATAGTTAACTTGGTCATCCGCTCGCTGTTTGAGAAGACTATCAAAATTCTTTCCATAAGTGGCCTGAGAGTTATCCAAGTCATCAAAAGCCTTAGCATAAGTTTCCAGAGTCGTCTTCAGAGAGTTATTGGCTTCGACAGATGAAGCGGACATACTGACTAGCGTTGGGAAGATATTCTTAGATCCAATGGCAGACTCCAACAAGTTGGTTCGATAATTGCCAATATTGGTAATTTGCACCTCTGAACTAGCCTGCACATTTTGCTGGGCTGTATAAAGATTGCTCAGGATGCTAGCCATATACATATCAACCAACTGGCTATTCAAATCCGCGATAATATCCTTAGCTAGATTATTAGCTTCATTTTCAATCTGCTGATTTCCAGCAGCATTGACCTTATAAGTGACGATTGTCCGATCTGCACTGATAGCATTAACATCTAGCACCTTCTCTGAAAAGTCACTTGGAATCGTTACGACCAGTTGATATTTGCCATTTTCGAGACCAGTATCCGCAGCTCCACGCGTCACAATATACCAGTTTTGAGAGTCATCTCGTTCCAGATTCTTGACATAGCTAGCACCAAGATTGTACTCTTTCTTGTCAACCTTGACAGCCCGATCCTCATTAACAACCGCAACATTCAGTTTAGTCTTTTGGTCAGTGCGAATCTTGCTGTCCCTAGCAGTGCTTGTATTCTTTTGCACTGCGACATTCAGCGTCACTACTGCAGCCAGCAAGGCGATAACCAAAACAACGTTTCCTATATACTTAAGTAATTTTTTATTTCCCATGGATGTAAATTTCTTTTTCTTTTTAAATTTTTTAGTTTATTGTTACATAAAAAAGCACACAGAAAGACACAAACAGCTCTAACAGTCTAATTCAGATATTGATTCAGATTGTCAGAGCTTGCCTTTACATTGCAGCGATTTTCTTATCAAACATGAAAGAAACTGCCATTTTTTCATTTTTAATCTTTACAAAAATAGGAAGGCTCTTGCCTTCCTAAAGCCGTTATAACAAAATTAGTGAATTTGTGCAGCGATATCTTGGTCAGTTTGCTCAACGATGTCAGCAACTTTAATCAACTGAGCATTGATATCTTGGAGCAATTGTGCAAATTCTTTGATTTTTGGAGACAATTCGTTGAATTGTGCTTCAAAGCTATCAAATGCAGAACCATCCCAGTTATCAGCAATAATTGCTTGTTCATTAGTCAATGTAGTCAAAACTTGAGTTACATTTTCAGAACCTTCAGTGTATCTGTTTGCAGATTGACGAAGTTCTTCTGGAGTTAATTTAATTTGTGCCATAGTTGTTTCTCCTTTAGCAAATTTATATAACGGGTACATTATATCAATAATCACTTTATGTTTCAAGCTTTTAAAGATATTTTTTTAGAAAATATATTGACATGCTGTCAACCAAGTTCGCTAAAACGCCTGATACTATAGCATTTTCGGTTGTTAGACTCAAGCCTTTAAAACCCCAATTTCTCAAAAATAAGCTGATAGTTTTCTTGGATTTGGTCTAAGCTAACAGTAATCTCCTCACGATTATGATTGTTCTTAACAGTCACCTGACCACTTTCCACTTCGCTTTCACCCAAGGTGATAAGAGTTTTGGCTTTAAAGATATCTGAGGATTTGAACTGAGCCTTGAGCTTGCGGTCGAGATAATCCCTCTCCGTCGCAAAACCTTGTGCGCGGAGAGCTTGTACCAACTCCAAAGCTCTGCCATTGGCACCAGCTCCTAGAACAGCTACATACACATCCAGAGCGGTTTCAATCGGCAGCTCTACTCCTTGCTTGTCAAGTACAAGAAGCAGGCGTTCTAAGCCCATACCAAAGCCAACACCTGGCGTTTCAGGGCCACCAAAGTAAGCCACCAACCCATCATAACGGCCGCCAGCACAAATAGTCAGCTGACTGCCAGCCACCTCTGTCGTAAACTCGAAAATGGTGTGATTATAGTAGTCCAAGCCACGGACCATGTTGGTATTGATGACATAAGGAATCTGTAAGGTCTCTAGCATAGAACGAACAGCCGCAAAGTAGGTACTGCTCTCCTCATCCAGATAGTCCAGAATAGACGGTGCACCTTCTACTGCCGCCTTGTCTTCGGGTTCCTTAGAATCCAGCACGCGCAGCGGATTCTCCTCCAAGCGACGTTGGCTATCTGCTGAGAGACTAGCCTTCAGTGGAGTCAGATAATCAATCAAGGCCTGACGGTAAGCAGCTCTGCTCTCAGGATTCCCTAGCGAGTTAAGCTCCAAGCTGACATTGGTGATGCCAATATCCTTGAAAAATTGAGCCGCCATGGCAATCATTTCTACATCTGTAGCAGGATTACTGGATCCAAAACACTCTGCTCCAATCTGGTGAAACTCGCGCAGACGGCCAGCCTGAGGCCGCTCATAGCGAAACATAGAGCCCATATAATAGACTTTAACAGGCTTTTGAACTTCAGGAGCAAAAAGTTTATTCTCCACATAAGAACGCACCACAGGCGCTGTCCCCTCTGGACGCAGTGTGATATGGCGGTCGCCCTTATCATAAAAGTCATACATTTCCTTAGTCACAATGTCTGTTGTATCCCCGACCGAGCGGCTAATGACTTCATAGTGCTCAAAAATTGGCGTACGGATTTCGCCGTAATTGTATTTTTTAAATATCTTGCGGGCAAAGTCTTCTACATACTGCCACTTGGCTGATTCTTGAGGAAGAATGTCCTGAGTTCCTTTAGGTTTTTGTAATTTCATCTTCTGACCTCCGCCTTCTTTAGTACTTATATTCTATCATAAGTCCGCCATTTTGAGGAGCCCGAAAGGGATTTTTCATTTGGAAGAACTAAATCCGTTTTCACATTCCAAAATAGCTTGAAAAAAAGTCTGAATTGTGAGAAAATAAAAACAATTCAACTCAGAATAGAAGGGGATAGCCATGAGAGACGATATCAAAATCAACGACCGAGCAGCTGCAATTCAGGATAAATTGGTGGAGAAGCTCGAGCGCATTTACGATCCGGATGTAGAGCTGGATGTCTATAACTTAGGGCTGATTTATGAAATTAACTTAGACGAAAACGGCCACTGCAAGGTTGTTATGACCTTTACCGATACAGCCTGTGACTGTGCTGAGAGTCTGCCCATCGCCATCATGGACTCTCTTAAGAAAATCGACGAGATTGAAAGTGCCTCTGTCGAGGTTACCTGGTCTCCTGCTTGGAAAATCACCCGTATCAGCCGCTTCGGCCGCATTGCCTTGGGGATCAGTCCCAGATAAGAAAGTGTTAAGTTCTTCTATATTAAAAATATCAAACCCGCTAGAAAAACTAGCGGGTTCTTTTGTCATATATAGGCTATTTCTTCCCTGTTTCTTCTGGTTTCCAGAAGTCGGTAACAGCACCTTTAGCAGCAGAGGATACCATATGGGCATATTTACCAAGTACACCGCGGCTATAAAGCGGTGGAATGGTTGTTTCTGCTTTTCGTTTTTCAAGTTCTTCTTCAGAAACTGCCATGGAAATTTCCTTGGTATCTTGGTCAACCGTGACCATATCGCCTGTACGAAGATAGGCAATTGGTCCACCATCCTGAGCTTCCGGAGCGATATGTCCGACAACGAGGCCGTAGGTACCACCTGAGAAGCGGCCGTCTGTCAAGAGTGCTACCTTGTCTCCTTGACCTTTCCCTACAATGATAGAAGAAAGTGACAGCATTTCTGGCATGCCAGGGCCACCTTTTGGACCAACATAGCGAACCACGACTACATCGCCATCGACTACTTCATCGGCCAGCACTGCATCAATAGCAGCTTCTTCTGAGTCAAAAACCTTAGCAGGTCCGACGTGACGACGAACTTTAACACCTGATACCTTGGCAACCGCGCCATCTGGTGCCAGATTCCCATGCAAGATAATCAATGGACCGTCCGCACGTTTTGGATTTTCAAGCGGCATAATGACCTTCTGACCTGGCGTCAAGTCAGCAAAGTCAGCCAAGTTTTCCGCCACAGTCTTACCTGTACAAGTGATTCGATCACCATGCAAGAAGCCGTTAGCCAAAAGATATTTCATAACGGCAGGCACACCACCGACATTGTATAGGTCTTGGAAGACATACTGGCCGGATGGTTTCAAATCCGCCAAATGCGGCACGCGCTCTTGAATGACATTGAAATCATCCAAGGTCAGCTCCACATTAGCCGCATGGGCAATGGCCAACAAGTGCAGAGTAGCATTGGTAGAGCCGCCCAGAGCCATGGTCACTGTGATCGCATCTTCGAAGGCTTCGCGAGTCAGAATGTCAGATGGCTTAAGCCCCATTTCCAGCATCCGGACAACTGCTCGACCAGCTTCCACGATATCATCCTTCTTATCTTGAGATTCTGCTGGGTGAGAAGAAGAGCCAGGCAAGCTCATCCCAAGGACTTCAATAGCTGTCGCCATAGTATTAGCCGTATACATACCGCCACAGCCACCAGGGCCAGGGCAGGCATTACACTCGATGCGGCGCACTTCCTCAGCAGTCAAATCGCCATGATTCCACTTCCCGATGCCTTCAAAGACGGAAACCAAGTCAATATCCTTGCCATCCAGATTTCCCGGTGCAATAGTTCCACCATAAGCAAAAATAGCTGGGATATCCATGTTCGCAATGGCAATCATAGAGCCAGGCATATTCTTATCACAGCCCCCGATAGCGACGAAGGCATCCACATTATGTCCGCCCATGGCAGCTTCGATGGAGTCTGCGATGATGTCGCGTGAAGTCAGAGAGAAGCGCATGCCCGGTGTCCCCATGGCAATCCCGTCTGCTACGGTAATCGTACCGAACTGAACAGGCCAAGCACCTTGTCCTTTTACTCCTTCCTTGGCTAGTTTACCAAAATCATGTAGGTGAATATTACAAGGCGTATTTTCAGCCCAAGTCGAAATCACTCCGACAATCGGAGTCTCAAAGTCCTTGTCTGTCATCCCTGTCGCACGAAGCATGGCACGGTTAGGAGATTTGACCATACTGTCATAAATCTTACTTCTGTGGCGTGTATCTAGCTTATCTGTCATGTCTTTCCCTTTCATTGTAGTCATCTTTGTGCTTTATTATACCACACTTATGCTCTGTTGGACAGAAGAAAATTTTTAAATTTTCAGAATATTAAAACAATGCTCCAAAAATAGGTGTAACTGCTAAAAAACTTTGCCATTGTCCAAAAGAAAATCAAAAATTTCTGTCAAGTAACTTTACTTTACAAAAAAGTTTTGTTATACTGTTAAAGTTGATGAAAATCATGAGATTGCATCGAATTACATTCTAAAAGGAGAAACAAACAATGGCAGTACCTGCACGTCGCACTTCAAAAGCGAAGAAAAACAAACGTCGTACACACTACAAAGTAACAGCTCCATCTGTAAATTTTGACGAAACTACTGGAGATTACTCACGTTCTCACCGTGTATCACTTAAAGGATACTACAAAGGACGTAAAATCGCTAAAGCTGCTGCAGCTGAATAATAGAAGGGAGATACCATGCGCGTAAATATTACACTTGAACACAAAGAATCTGGTGAACGCTTGTACCTTACTTCTAAAAACAAACGTAACACTCCAGACCGTCTTCAATTGAAGAAATACTCACCAAAACTTCGCAAACACGTTGTGTTTACAGAGGTAAAATAATTGAGACAAAGAAAGCCTATGAAATCAATATTTCAAAGGCTTTTTCTTTTTATTAAATGCGATATTGTATTGCAATCCAAACTCTACCTTTTTCTCACCTAGTTTAACTATGTTTTTTATCAATAGTATATAATATAAAAAAGGAGAAACAATCGTGAAAAAGAAAGCTAATATAGCTAAACATGATTACTATTTAAAAGGTAGTAAGGCTTACAATGAAGCACTAAGATGTTGCCTATTTTTCAAACAAAATAGTCGTCTAAGTCAGAAGGTATAAATTATAGCAATTAATCGTGTCTGGTAATAGTAAGGATGTGACGGTTTCCCATTTTCAGGAAAATATTCATTGCAACAATATTTGTTCAAAAACTAATGTACCTGCTAACATTTCAGAAAGTCTAGCTGAAAAAATCAAAGCTGTGACAGTAAGAATTGCAGGACAGCTTAACTTATCTAGAACCCTTTGCGTGGAAATGTTTGCGATAGTTGATGACATCATAGTCAACAAAATCGAGCTACTTAGACATAATTCAGGCCACTACTCATTTGAAGCCTGTGACTTTTCTCAGTTCGACACACATATCTTAAGTGTTCTCATAGCACCACTTCCAGCAATTCACCTTCATGTACCCAATGTATTTGGCCAACACGTAAAGGCTGTTGAAAATACGTGATAGATAATTCAAGCGCCCACTCCACTTATATGTTAAACTAGAAGAAAAGAACAACCGAAAGATGGGACGCGTGACTTTGTTTAATAACGAACCAGATAATGTGGTAGATTTTGGAGAGTAAAAATGGAAAATAAAAACTGGTACTATAAAAATTTTAACATGGTTTCTGAATTAGATATTTCAGGAGAGTTTATCTATCATGGTATATCTATTTTTAACAATATGAATATAATTGATTTGGAGATGCCTACAGAATTATTTTTAGCTTTATATAATATTTCTGTAGGTATTGAAAGATTACAAAAGATAATTTTAGTACTATGGGAATTTGAGGGAGCAGAACCTATTAAGGAGTACTCCGAAAGTATTAAGATTCATAATCATGTAACATTGAATGCAAGGATTGCAAAAGCAGTAGGAGGAAAGGATAATTTTAACAAGCAAGAACATCAATTTTTAGATCTTTTAGCGAACTTCTATTGTAATGCAAGATATGATAGATTTGCAGAGGTAGGAAATAATTGGGAATATAAGCTAATTCATAAATTTTTTGATGATAATCATGTTGAATATGGAGGTTCGACTCTTAACCCAAGTATTATTTCAATTAATGATAGCATAAGGAAATTGATTGGACGAGTAGTCTCCAAAATAGCAAAACATTATTATGAACTCGTTGAGAAAGGAAGCCAAAAATCAGGTACTTATTCATATGAGCTTAGAAATGATTCAAAGGCTCAGAAAATATTTTATCATACAGAAAATAAAAGAGGGTTAAGTGCTATAAAAATAGATGAGAGAATAGCTATAAGTGAAATTCTGGTTTATTTAAGAAATACATCAGATAAATCCTCGTATTTAAAATTTATTGAGGAAATAACTCCTCTTAACTTTGATAGAATGGAAATTAGTGGGTATTTATCTGTGTTTTTGTTGGAAAATAGAGTTCCTCAGTATTTAATTGATCAAATTGAAAATTTATATGATTTAGAAAATATTAATGTGCGTGAAAGAATAGAGCAATTGGAATTAATGGCAAAAGATAATATGCAAGTTTCATTTGATTTTCCGTATCAAAAAAAAATTTACACACTTCTACAAGATATAAAACAGAGGAAGGATATTAGTATAGAAACTACAAAACAGTTACAAGAAGCTAATTGTTATATCGATGATAGAATAATTCAAGAGAATATAGAATCTATTATTGATACTGCTAATAAATACCTGAATAATGAGATTTCAAGAGAATTTTTTATTAGTAGTTTCAATGATATCTATAGGAATTTGGAAAATGACGATGTAATAGATCTTTGGGAATATTTGTTATATGAAGAAGAGAATTATAATAAGGAGAATACAAAATAATCGAAATTTACTCTCGCCTTGAGGTGGCGAATATTTGGACTGAAGAAAAATAAATACCGTAATTGGCTTGATGTGGAAATCCATTCTTTTTTAAAAGTTTCGGAAATATCATTAAGAAATTGACTGTTTTCCCAGAAAACATGATTCGTACAGTTAAAAAACTCCTCATAATAGTTTAGAATTTTTTCAAAAAAGGCCTTAATGTTTGAATTATCTAATCTTTAACAGTATAATCAAGGTAGTAGCTTTATCAGGAGGTTCTATGCTACAATATAGTGGGTGGCACGGCACCACCAATAAAAGGAAAAAAAATATCCTATCTGCTGGTTTTTCTTATAAAAAATATGAACCTGGTATTAATAAACAGAGACATCCGAACGACTTGGGTAACGGTGTTTACTTTTTTCTGCCTTTTAATAACGATACTGGTAAAACTATTGCTTCTGCTTATGTAGCAAAGTATAAGTCATTTGAACTAAGCAAACCTGGGGTTAAGCCTGAATTAGTTAACGCCGAAATCACTATAAAATCTATAGACAATATTTTTATTTTGGATGAACCAACAAACCAAAGTATATTAGATGAATATCGACAAAAGGCATATATTGAAATTGAACGTGAGATTGCAAGTATTTCAGATAGCGGAGCCAAAAATAGAGCTACTCTTCTTAACCAAAATCAAGGGTTAATTATTGAACTACTACTTGATTTAGCGTCTCAGTATGGAAAGAATTTTGAAGCCGTACAGTCCAAAACATATACTGATATTTCATTTTTACCAGTGATTAACGGCAAGAATGGAGAAGAAATTTGTATACGTGATTTAAATTGTATTACAAACATTTTATAAATAAGGAGGCTTTTATGAGTTTATTATCAAACTTTTTAGGAACTGAAGAATTTTCTTTGATGGATTCTCCAATGTTCCAAGAATTAGTTGAAAATATTAAGGCCAACAAAATCTATTCAGTAAACAATGAATTTGATTATTTTTTGAATATGTCAGGAAGTCCTAAAAAATATAAAGATGAAATACATTTTACCTCTCAATTAGATAATCAAAATGATTTTTATGATTTGAATTCTATAAATAAAGTAGATGCAATGTCTAAATATATTATAAAAAACAAGAAATCATGTTTTTCATATTTCCCAATAGATTCTGAAAACTTAATTACAACAAAAGAAAGTAGTGAGGTGGCAGCTTAATGTCCTCTTTACAATTTAAAGATTATTTTTTAAATGAAGTATCATATCGAAGAAATCCTAGTTTTGATCAAACAAATAGTACTATTAATTTAAAACCTGAATTATCTGCTCAGATTTTAATAAGAAAGTCTGAAAACCTTGCTTACGTTAACTTAATAACAAAGCAAGGAAATATGTATTCAGATGATTCTGCTTTTGAGCTTATTGTAGATATTGTAGGAGAATTTTCGTTTATATACGACAAAACAGAATTTGATATTAGTTTTGAAACTTTTCTTAAAGAGAATGGTTTAGCAATTCTTTGGTCCTATATTCGGCCTATCGTATCTGATATGATCACTCGTGGTAATGAGTTCCCAAACTTCCTATTACCTGTCATTAACATTAAAAAAATGCTTGAAGAAAAAGATTCAATCAAGTTAACATACGAATAAAAATAGTGTAATGTTTTTCAAAGATCCAATGACGTGCTTTTTCTACTTTAATGTACATTTAGAAGGTATTTAGAGAAATAGAAAAATAAATAAGTAAAAATTATGATGAAAATAAATACGCCCGAAGAGTTTTGTATTATAGTGATGTAAGTTAAAACTCTACCTTTTTCTCTACTTTTTTTATAAACAGTTATAAAATCTGTTAAAATAAGCTTTGTAAGTATATAAGTTAACTTTTACAGAAGTTAAGTAATTTATATAACAAAAATCCTTTGAAATCAAAGTTTCAAAGGTTTTTTCTTTTTGTTTCAAGCCCTAGCTGAACAACAAACTTAATACTAGGTCTCGAAAAGAATTATGCCTCCTCTTTCTGTCTGAGTTCAAAGAGATCTTCCACTTTAAGGTTAAAAACTTGAGCAATTTTGAGAGCCATTTCCAGCGAAGGGTTGTAGCGGTTATTTTCCAAGTGCAGAATTGTCTCGCGCCGCATGCCGATGCGGTCGGCTAGCTCCTGCTGGGTCATGCCCATGGATTCGCGAACGGATTTGAGATTAGTGATAATCTTGCTTTCTTTGGCCATGGTTATCCTCTCCGCTCCAAGATAAGATAGACAACTGCAAAGATGCAAATCAAGGCAGCTATGCTAATAAAGATCTGGCCCATGTAGAGAGTGAGAGAACCCATGTACCCAATGATAACTGCTAGGATCATCAGTGCGCCTAGTATAAAGACAAACATCAAGCTAGCTGCCTTAGCTAAATTAGCATAAAAGCGTTCGTCTGGAGTTTCCTTGACATTTTTCAAAGAGAAAAAACCAAATACAATCGCTTCAATAACGAGGCCAACTCCCAAAATCCATTCCTTAATACTGGATCCTTCGCTTGGGGTTGCAACCCAAATTCCTACTGTATAAAAAATGGTTGCTGCAAACAAAAGCATCGTGTAAAGCTTAGCAGACAAGTCAAAAATAGTCTTCCCCTTACCTTTCTGACTCTTATGAGGCCATGGTTTCATGTGCAGCCAGCCCCAAATAGCTACAATCTGACCTAATACTGAAATACCGAGAATAATCAACTTGGGACCCCAACTAAGATTAGAACCAAGTAAAACAGTAAAATCAATAAAAAGAGCTGCGGCAATCATTGTAATGAGGCCACCCGTTTTTTGACTTTTTTTCATGATAGACTCCTTTCCTTATGTTAGAAATATTTAACACTCTTTATGTTATAAATATATCACACTTCAATTTGGAAAGCAAGAATTTATGTGCCAAGGTGGCAATTATTTTAAAAAATTCTATAATAAAAGCCCTCGCCAGATAAATAACTAGCAAGAGCTTGTGTTTCTATTGACTATTCATAGAGTAGTAAAGTCTCTTATTCCATCTCTCTGAGATAGTTCAAAGCTTCGTTGAAGGTTTTGACAGGGACGATTTTCATTTTACTCTTGATTTTGATAGAAGCACGAAGTGCCTCATGGTAGTTAGAGCGCAGCTTGGGATTGTACTGGGCAATATCGGCGTCAATGGTATCATCGGGAACAAAGAAAATCTCCGCGCCTGCCTTATCGGCAGCCATGACCTTCATCTCTATCCCGCCAATCCGGCCAACATTTCCCTTGTGGTCAATCGTTCCAGTACCAGCAATAGCTTTTCCTTTGGTAATGTCTTCAGACACGAGCTGATTGTACAGCTCCAAACTGAACATGAGTCCACCAGAGGGGCCTGCTACACCGTTGCTCTTAAACTTTGTCAGAGGATTCATGGCAACACTGGCTTTGGAACCTAATGCAATCCCCAAACCAGGCTTACCAGTTGTCTCATCCACAATCACAGGACCGCTAGCCAAACCGATTACACCATTACGGCTGTACTCAATTGATACCACATCGCCGACTGTCCGCTGTTCCATCTGATCAACGATGTCGTATGGGCTAGTGTAAGTCTGATTGTCAATCTTTAAAATCACATCGCCTTTCTGCAGCTCCTGAGCTAACGGCGTCTCTTGGCTGACAGCATCCACAAAAATCTCTTTATGTCTAATCTCAACAGTACGACCAGCTGCTTGATAAGCTACCTGCAAGGCATTGAGATGAGAAGACCCCATAGTGCTGTTCTCTCGCTCTTCCCGTCCCTTTTCCTTATCGAAATAGTTTTCAGGAACAGAGACATACTCTGTTTCCAGCCTGTAATTAGGCAGCAGAGTCAAAAAGAGACTGAAGACTCGGGCCTTGGAAACACCAACAGCCATGACATAGATTTTACCTTTTCCTTTATCAGTTCCTCCTTGAACTTGGACAAAGTCTTTGGCATTCAAAGCCGGCCTCACGGTCTCTAATTCATAAGGGAGAGGAATAAAGCCTATCCCAGTTAGCACCAAAGCTGTTATTAAGATTCTTGTTACTGATTTCATACCCTTCCTCTTGTTTCTATCAAGTATTGTCTGGTCTTGCAACTGCCTGACTTAATCACCAAAATCCACCACTTCCGTATCATTTTCCATCAGAGTATCAGCAAAAACTGTCCGAACAACCAGAACAAATACACAGTAAAAGCTACTGAAAACTAGGACAGGAATCATCTGAATCAGGCCAAGTAAATCATCCAGTTCCCCCAGCAAGGGACCAATATACTGCCTTATCAGATCCATTAGGAGATGAGTGCCCAAGCCAATCAGCCCACCAAAAGAAGCTAGAAAAAAGCTGAGCAGAACATAACGACCCCTGCGCTCCTTCATCAACAGGACTGACTTTCTCAAACAGCCATAAAAAGAAAGCGGCTTGGCCAGATTGTCTCTTGAGCTAGTATCCTGAATGATATAAGACAGCAAAAAGAAGTGCGAATCAACCAGATAAGTGAAGAGCAGGTAAAAAACCATGAACAAGAAAGGAAAAAGAAACTGGAAAATTACAATGGCCTCTGGACTTACTGCTCTCCGATAAAAGGCAAAGAGACTAGCAACCCCAAGATTGATGCCGATTGCCGACCAACCCATGTACAAAATCAGAACCTGGACTGCACTGACAATGAAGGAATAAAAGAGGCGAGTAAGCAAGCCATCTGAGATACTGTACCAAACCGCATAGCCAAAATAGAGCTTAACCATCTGCGGATTTCGTATCATTGTCAAGGCAAATTTATTGACGTAAGCAAAACCGAAGGCAATTATAAAAGCCAAACAGGTCAAGACTAAAATGGACCGGTAAGACCAACTCGAAACCAGCGGAAAAAGAAACCAGCCCAGCACTGCAAGCGGGATTCCGACCAGCAAAAGGCCTTTCAGCCAGACAAAATAATATTCTGTAACAAAAATCCAAGCTTCTCTGAAAACCCTTGTTACTTTTACATCATTCATCGTTCATTATCCTAAATCCTAAAACCCTTTCTAATTTTTTCATAAATATTAATCTCCAAAATTAACTATTTCCCGATCATAAGACATCAGGATGTCGGCCATAACCGAGCGGGCTGCCAAAGCATAAATCAGCAAAAAGCCATTTATCATACTAACAATCATTCCCACAATATTAGACACACCAGCACTAAAAAGTAAACTCAAAACTTCTATCAGACCCAATACTACAGGAATAAGCTTTAAGACAAGCTCTACCAGTAAGTAACGCCCCCTCTGACCATTCATACGAGAAAAAGACTTGCCCAAGCTGCCAAAAGCTGACAGAGGACGCAAGAGGTTATCAGAGGAGTTGGTATCTTGAATAATATAGGGCAACAAGAAGAAGTGAGAGACGATAAAATAGCTGTAAAACAAATGGAATACCAAGTTAAACATTGGTGCTATCAAAAAAATCAGGAAGAGCATGCTAGCTATCTTCTCTTGATTTTTTGCAACCCAAATCATCCAAGTTCCCATAATCTCTTGAAAATTTGCATCTGACATCAAGACATTATAGAAGTATACAAAAAGAAGTAACATAGCCAAGAAAAACATGAAGACGTAAATAGACATAGAAAGCAAACGCCCCAAAAAGCCATCAGAAATACTGTAGCCAACAGCCCTCCAAAAGTTTCTTCGCACCATCTGCGGATTACGAACCATGGTCAAGGAAAACTTATGGATATAAGCAATCACAAAAGAACATAGAAATCCCAGCAGAATTATACTTGGAAGAAATGTAGAAGTCAATGGAGAAAAAAATAGAATTAACAGCCCCAGAATAAAAAATGGCAGTTGAATGATAGCAAGCCCTGCTGTCCATACAAAAAAGTAATCAACAGTCAGTCCCCAGGCTTCCTTTAAAACATCGCTTACATCAAACTTTCTTTTCATAAATCCCCTAATTAAGTCATTTTTCGCCATAAAAGACGATGTCGCAGAAGCAAGTTTTTATTTTTTAGTCCTGAGAGGATGATTAGGAATTTTTAGAGCCCCATAGAACAAGAAAAACCCCGTCAATCACCTCACCAAAAGAAATTCTTTCTATAATAAAGCAAGCTGAGACATGATTGTCCCAGCCACCTTAACCTTTTTTCAAAAAATTTCGAATACGAATCATAATCTTGCTTGACCAAGTTTTGTCAGATGCGTATCTTACATTGATAGCAGCCATGCTCTTACCATTGTAGAACTGACCGCCAGGCTTGAGATAGTGCTCGCTGAGATAGCGGGCAACTGTATCTATACCATCGTCAAATGTTGCGAAATTTCCTGCACTGGAAAAAGGACTGGAGTCATAAGCCATGAAACCAAACAGGTTGTGCTTGGCCTGAGCAATCTGACTGCGGCCGTAATCCGATTCGTGAATAGCCAGCCCTACGAGAAAAATTGCATTAACTCCATGATCTTTCTCTGCTTTTTTGAAAGCTTTTCCCAATCCAGCCATCGGCGTGCCAGCCAGACGACTATCAATGAAATCAGCTGACACTGTGCTTGGCACTGTTACATCTTCTGAAAAGACGACTGCTCCTGTTTTCTTAGCCTGAAACTGATCTGACACCTGCACTAAAGATGGATCCAAACTGGCCTTTTCATTTGCCGCTAGGCGGCTGACAGGCAACACACTGCCTGAAAGAACAGTAGCTGTCGCTAATGCTATGATAACTTTTTTCTTCCTAAACATTTTTTCTATCCATTTCTATGTCGCTTTTGGTTTCCTAGATTCCTCCCCAGAAATATAGGACGACCGCCATGATACTCATAGCAGGACCAAAAGGGACTTCTTCTTTCAACTTAAATTTGAATTTCTTAAAGATGGTTGCGATTAAGAGAATCGCTCCAGCCACAAAGAAAGAACCATATCCCAAAATCAGCGTATTCAAGGGGCTAAACCAACTGCTCAGAGCAGCTAAGTAGAGAATGTCTCCCATCCCGAAAGCCTCTTTCTTGTAATAAGCCTTGGCCCCAAAATAAATGAGAGAGTAGAGGCCAGCGCCGACTAGCAGTGAAAGGAGCAGTTCCCAATTAAACTCATTGGTAAAAAACGTAACAGCCATGCGGCCCAGCCAGAAAACCAGCAGAACCGAGTCCGAGATGTACTGAGTATCAAAATCGATATAACCAATAATGAGACAAAGCGACACCAAGAGACAGGCTGAAACAACCATCCATGGCCCCTGATCTTGAAAGATCAGATAAGAAGCCAACCAGAGCAGACCCGTCAGGAGCTCCACAATGAGATAGCGCGGTGAAATCTGCTCCTTGCAGTGCTTGCATTTAAAGCCCTGCATGATAATCGACACAACCGGAATCAGCTCCACCGAAGTCAAGACATGACCGCAGGACGGACACATAGACCGACCTTTGGCAATGCTCTTTTCCAGCGGTACACGGTAGATGACGACATTGAAAAAGCTCCCAAATACGACACCTAATATAAATACTAAACTTGCAATCATAATTTTTCCCTTTTTATACTCTTTGAAAATCTCAGGTGACTATGGCAAACTTCGACTTTCCTTGAGTATCACTTAGATGCCAAAATGATGGATACTTGCCCCTCCTCCAAACTTAATGAAAACACCATATCTGTTTCTGTATTGTTTTGAATGGTCAATTCGGTCAAACCTTCAGCAGGTGTCCCGATGTTGAAATACTGTCCTCGATAGGAAATAACATTGGTCCGTGAAAAGGCGAGCTGCTGAATGGCATCTACAATCTGCTCAGCACCCTGACCGTAAACTTCTTTATTATCCTTGCCCTTGACTGGCAGATAGCCAGACTCCGCATTCAAAGCGCCCAGCAATTCTGAGATAGACTTGGTCTCACCAGGAGCCAAGTAAACATTCTGCAGCTTGTAAAAAGCTGTCTTCATGTTTTGAGCTTGGGCAGCGTTAGTCGGCAGAGGTACTTCCTTACGCTCTATAAAGTGCGTATATTGGCTCAGAAGCTCACTCTGATCTTCTGCTTCGACAGGCGTGCTCTCAACCTTGACATCATCAAATTTACCAGTCTTGGCAATCTCCTCAGATGCTTGGATAAAAGCAGCAGGGTCAATCTTATAGCCATTAGACTTGTCTCCCACCTTTACGTTAGACTCGCCGTCCATGACCAGATGATTGGTCGTTGGAAGCTGACTGAGAACATCAGGATGGGCAGCCAAGACATCATTTAAAGGTCTGAGCCAAAAGAGTCGATTGGGATAGATGGAAATCTGCAGGTTTTCCTTGGTATCGAAAAACGGTGTAAACTTATCCCAAACTGTCTTGGCTGAGATATTATCCAGCCGCTTGAGCTCTTCTTCTGTGAAATAGCTCAGTCCTAAAAAGCGCATATCTACAGAGAAGTGTTGCCCTGTAGACAGCTGAAATGTAGCCTTATAGGGCAGTTCTCTGTAAACTTCAATCTCAGCTTCGCTCCGAGAGCGAACCTTCATAGAGGGGCGGCCATTGATACTCAGGTCAATCGTTGGATTAAAGACAAAAATGACATAAAATAAACTACCCAGCAGAAAGGCAGCAAGTGTCGCTGCTGGAAGTAGTTTTTGATATTTTGATGAAACCTTTCTTTTTCTTCTTGACATGAATCTCATCCCAACCTTATACTACGCATTCAGCTAAGCGGATAAGGAATTTACGGTCGATACGGCGAAGAAAATCAATGATGTCATCTGAAACAGTATCTCCGGCATTCAGGATAACTCCTCCATCTGCATTAACAAGATCTTTTTGCAGTGTTTTGCCCACTAGAAGACGTTTTTGCCGATCGATAAAGTCGTTAACAGCTTTCTTTGCTGCAGAGTCTTCCTCAGCAACTGGCGCTGTGCTGATAGTTGTTTCTACTTCCTCAGCAGGGGCTGCCAATACTTCTTCCAAAGCAGCATCCAGACTCAGCGCTGCATCTGTTTCATCAACTTCTTCTTCAGCTGGAGCTGTCTTTTCTTGTACCAAGTCTTGGACTTCTGGCTCTTCTGCTGTCTCTACGACTGCTTCAGAAAACTCCAAATCAGAAGCAGCAGCTCCCAGACCTACAGCAGCCAAGGCCTCTGTCAAATCTGTCGCAGCTTCTTCTTTTACATCTACTTTTTCATCTACAACTGGCTCGAATACAGGTGCTTCAGCAACTACTTCCTCAATTTTTTCAGCAGGTTTTGCAGCTTCAGTCTCATGGAGCAGATCTGCTGCAGCCAGACGGCCCATCTCTACATCTGCTTCAAGATGAGGAGCTGTCTTTTTTTCATCATTGAGGATGATATACTCTTTACCAATCATCAAGATGCGTGATTTAGGAATCTGAATTTCCTCGCTGGCATCTTCAGAATCAACCACCAAGTAGCCAATTTCATTTTTTTCGTCAATATGATAGTCAACAACAGTTCCCACCTTGTTTCCATCAATTGTGATGACGATTTCGTCAAAGACGCTACCCTGTTTGTCGTTCAAGACCTTCAGATCAGATTCTTCCAGCTCTTGAAAAACTGAGCTGTTTTCTACCATGACCGCAAAGTCACCGATACCTTGGATGTTCTTGCTAGACAGCAAGGCAAAAGGCTGTTCAGACTGCTTTGACTTAATGACAAAAGTCAGATTGACCCCCTCGTCAACAAAGACTTCATGGACTTCACCCAGTCCCATCCCTTTTTCAATCTCAATGACAACGGTCCCTGTGATTGTTTTACAACTTTTCATAATTTCCCCTAAAACCCTTCTAATTGATTACAATCAATTGTATGTTTATATAGTATTAATTTTTCACGATTTTGTCCAGCATGTTGAACGCTTCTTGACGAAGATTTTGATCTGAGCTGCCTTGGACAATTTCTTTCAGATAGCTCTCAGCTTCTTGAACTGCATTAGAAGCCAATAATTCCTGACTTTCCAGTAGGAGGAATTGGAAATAGACTTCTTTATCTCCCGCAGTTGCTGCAGCTGGTCTTGCTTCTGCCGCTTCCTCAGCCTTGAGGATATCAGTGATTTTCTGAAGCAAATCTTCTTCTGTCTCATCTGTAGCCGGAACGACCGGAGCAGCTTTGACTTGTGCTTCCTCAGCTTTGAGGATGTCAGCAATTCCCTTGAGCAAGTCTTCTTCTGTTTCATCTGCAACTGCTTCTTGGATAGGCTCAGCCTGTGTCCAAAGTGCGTCTTCAGAAACTGATTGAACAACTGCTGGTTCAGCGGCTGCTTCAAACTCAAACGTTTCTGATGCAGGTTCGAAGCTACTTTCTTCCTCCCAAGTCTCTGCGACTTCAGCAGTTAAATCTTCCTCTTCAGATCCCAGCAAATCATGCTGAATCTGGCTGAGAATATCTTGATAACCCTGAATATCAGCGCGATCACGGCTAACCATAGACTCTTCAGAAGCAGAAAATTCTGGCTCTGCAGCAGCTTGGCTGAAGGCTGAATCCATCTTAGCTTGTGGCTCAGTGTCTGAATCAGCAAAGAAGAGAGATTCTAAGCTGTTTGTTGCTCTTGACTCTTCCGCTCTAACTGGCTTGATATCTCCCGTAGCAGCAAAAACATCTTCCAGGCTGTTGCCTACTTCTTCTGCCACTGGCTGCTGAGCTTGTTCTTGCTCAGTGAAGAATTCTTCCTCATCTTGAGAAACAACACCTGTCACCTCAACCGCCTGCGGTCTGAAGTTGCCATAGCTAGACTCCGTATAGGACATCGGTCTAATCTTAGACAGAACAGCAGTCTCAAAGGCTGGATCATCTATATCTGTATAGCCTTGATTGCCGGCTGCATTTGCTTCCGTAGGCTGAATCAGAGAGTTGGCCACCTTAATCTTAGTAGAACCCTTTCGGTGATGAAGCAGGGACTGCAAAAATTCATCATTGGCCTTTTGTGCGCTGTGGTCCATACCCACCATACCGACCTCAGCTGCCGCTAGCTGACTGTTTGGCTCGTATTCTCCAAAGGCAGGAGCTGTAGCCAGATTATCAACAGGGTAGAGAGGTTTTACTTTCTCAAATCTTGTCATATCCTTTTTGATAGAACGGTCTGCCAGGGTGCGACCAGAAGCAGATACTCTCTGCCTTGCCGGACTTTCCTCAGCCTGAACCCTTTCTTTACTTTCCTTTCTCATCCTACCGGTTGAAGCATTGGATAAGTTCAAATCCCTAGCAGATGACAAGCCTGCGCTCGTCACTTCCGCTTTCTTGCGTGTGCTCTTGGTATGCTTCTGGCTTCTGCTTCGCGCTGAAGCAGTTGCTCTCTTCTTGACTGGAGCTAGCTCCTGTGAAAAGAGCAGCACCATATAGACTGCCAAGGCCAAAGCACAGAGTCCAACAAAGGCTATGCCGGGAACTTGTTGAAAGAGGAATGGAGCACCAATCGCAAATAGCATGACCCATACTACGAGAAAAAGGCGCTTTATTAATGAAATCCTAGAAACAAATAAAATGCTAATCGTATGCAGCGCTATTAGCCCTGCTCCAAAAGGTAAAAAATATGCCATTTGAATATTTTCGACACCCCCCACTTTCTAAATGATATTAAACTTTTTCAATGCAAAACCAGTCTTGATTTTGTTTTTCCATAAACTCCATTAAAACCCAAAATAGACTCGGGCGTCTATTCTGAGTTTGCTTGTATTATACTTCAAATATCTCTATGTTTTAGTTTACTATAAATGCACCGTGAATACTAGTCTAATAACTTGGTTTTTAGCATTTTTTTAAGAAAAATTTACTCATGCTCTTGAAATTTTAAACCATAGACTTATTTGGTATTTTTTCAAAGTATTTTAGCTGACTACCAAGTTGTTCACAGATAGGTTATCCAGCTTCATAGTCGTTTCAGGGCTTTCTCCGCTTGGAGTTTCAAAGTAGTAACCCACAATAGTCATTGGATAGCTGAATCCTGGAATGTTTTCAGGATCGAAGCTAACTTCGCGCCAGCCAGTCCAGCTGTTTGGACGAATGACATGAAGGTAAATTTTCTGCCCACTGGCATTCTTGACAATCAAGCCAATCTTACCCTGCCATTGATTAGACAGAGATAGAGAGAAGCTGATAGCATCCGGCTTATTGTTCAAGGATACATACGGTGCTGCAAATTCCATTTCATACATAGTAGAAGACTTGGTTGCTGGAATCTTAACCACATTGGAACCTGAACCCTCAAGGAAGTCCGTATTGTCAACCGTCACATCATATTGATTGCTGCCGCCTGACTGAATCAGCTTCAGTGGTGATTCGAAGCGGTAGATAGTTGATGAATTGTAATAAGCTGACAGACCATCGTTCCGACTAGACTGAGTGCTAAGCTGCTCCAGATAAGACGGAGCCAGATTGGTACTGCTGTTAGCATTCGCGCTGCTAGTTGTATTGGTTGTTGCGGCCCCCAAACTGCCCTTATTGCCAGTTGCATCAGTGCCGCCACCAGCTGTCGTTACAGATATAGAACCTGCCTGCCACGTTGGAATCGCAAATGGAGACTGCCAGTTTGCAAACTGAATCGGCGTCTTATCGACATTGCTCTCTAAGGTCACATAGCGCTCAACGTCTTTAACCTGATAGAAGCGCAGCTTGATTTTACCGCTGGTCAATTCTGGGTTTTTATTCTCCTCAGTGCTAGACAGGCTTTTCTTTCCGCCCAATTCCAGCTCGCTGGAAACGATTTTTTGTTGATTGCCATCAATCAATTCCAACAATTTCAGAACCTGTGTATAAGTTCCTTCGAACTCAATGTCCGCTGTCATCTGCGTGATGTTCGTATTATTGGTTGTTCCGTTCCCTGGTGTCGCTGTATTAGCTGCCGTTGTTGTTGCAGTATTGGCATCTGATGAAGAGCTGCTGC
Source organism: uncultured Streptococcus sp. (assembly GCF_963456385.1). GTDB lineage: Bacteria > Bacillota > Bacilli > Lactobacillales > Streptococcaceae > Streptococcus. Next base: position 46,656 of record NZ_CAUOLF010000007.1, read on the forward strand.
TTGATGAAGATGAGGACGATGTACCAGACGAGCTAGAGGTCGTACTGGATGAAGAAGATGTCTCACTTGAGCTTGAACTGCTAGTCGTACCAGAAGAGTTGGAGTTTTGACCCTTAGATGAAGTTGCAGCTAATCCCTCCTGCTGGAGTTCCAACTCTGTGCTCTCAGTGTAGTTGACAGACTTGAATTTAATACCGCTTTCGTTGACCAACTTGTCAATCAAGAAGATGAACTCCCCTTGATTAGTCGTACCATAGTATTTCTTAGCCTGATCCAGAGTCTTAGCATTCAAAGTTTGGAGCTGCTTGGTAAGAGACTTCCTCTGACTAATCTTGGCATTCTTGCCTTCCAACTCTGTAGAGATAGTTGCATGCTCTTCAGCTAACTGCGCCATCCGTGTATAAGAATTTGTTACCAGATACCCACCACCAGCAAGTACCGCTACTCCTCCAACACAGGCCAACAATTTCTTGTCACGCTCATTTAAATTACTCAGGATTTTTTTCTTTTCTTTCTCATTTTTGCTCTTCATTGAAATCTACATCCTTCGTCAAAATTTTAATGTTAAACTTGTACACTGTATTGTTATCCTTTTCCTCGCGAGTAATGTTATCCACAAAAATATGGTTAAACTTCTCAGACTTACGAAGCTCTTCCTCAAACTTAGCGATAGAAAGATGCTCTTGAGACGAACCATTGATTTCTACATTGTCGTTATTAATCTTGATATCGTCAAAGACCAGGTTCCGTGTCACGTTTTTATTAAGGAAGTCCATAAAGGCTTTGTTTACTCGGTGCAGGCGGCGGAAGTCGCCTTCCAGACTGGTAAAGAGAAGTTCGTCATTCTTGACCGTAACAATCTTATCTTCAGTCTCAGAGACTGCCTTCAGCTCTTGAGCCATTTCTGGACTCTTGAGCGTCTGCTCCGCTCGGTCAATCTCGCCTTGGAGGTGCATAGCGCTAAACTGGAAGAAGCCAATCAGCACAATCATAATCGCTGCAATCCCAGCAAAAGCGGAAATAGCAGCAAGTTTCAGTGGACTGGCCTTAGCCGGTGCCACATGATATTTTGAAAAGTAGTTTAAATCTCTCCGCATTAGTTCGCTCTCCTAATCAACATGGCTGTAGCCGGAATGAACTCCGCATTAAACTCGGCAGAACCTTCCCACAGTACATTCTCATAATCTACATTATCAATTGAGATGAATTCCCGATTCATGTTCTGCTTCAAAATAGCTGCTAACTGCCAGCAAATGTCCTGGTCACCAAAGACGTAGAAACTGTCAATGTTGAGACCAGTTGACCCGCTAAAGAAGTTTTCAGTATTAAGAATGTGGTTCTTAGCATCAGCCACCCACTCATCCAAGGCTCTCTTCAAGAGACCTGTGTCCAGATCATCTGAAGCCACTGCTGGAAGCTTTTGCAAAAGACTAGCATCGTCTGCATAGCTCAGGATGTCCTTGTAGCCACGGTTGAGATAGTTACTAGTCACAAACTTGCCTTCCGAGTAGAGATAGACACCAATGAAGCTCTTGCTCAGATGTACCATACCGACATTTTCCTTGGTCAGCTTCTTGGCACGATTGTTAACCGCCTGAACGCGTTCCAGCCATTTTTCAAAGGTATTAGACTGAAGGTCAAAGACATAAGGTGTCAGCTTCAAATTCTCAGCCAAGCCCAGATATTGCTCTACCACGCCTTTTGGCACAGCATAGACCATGAGTGAGCGAGTATCTTCATCAAGCGGAAAAGCTGAATTAGACTCCTGCTCTTGAAATTGAATAACATAAGAAGTCGGATCAATATCCAGGTATTGCTGGAGCTCGTAAGATACCAAGCCCTCAATATCCTCATCATTCTGCACACTAGCTGCCACATCAACCGAACGGGCGATGATATTGGTATTGCCCAGAGCAAAGAAAGCATACTTAGCAGTGATAGCATGCTGCTCCATCAGGTCGCTGATAATGTTTTTGAGAGTAATCGGGTCGATAATCTCACTATTCAGTACAACACCTTCTGGCAGATTGGCAGACGCCATCTTGATAATCTCCAGCTCATTGCGCTTCTGTCTGGCAACAACCAGATAGACTGATTCGTCAGTGAAGTCAATGGCCATCAGATTGCCCTTGATTGGCTTGCCAAACATAGTGTAAGGTGCATGCATTCTAGTAACCGGTTGGCTCGCTGCACCACTGCCTTTCTTAGCAAAGAGTGAACGATTTCCAGACTTAGCAGGCATGTCATCACTGCCACTATTCTTAGAAAAGAGCGGCTTGTTGAGCTTGGTTAAGAAGCTCCCTTTTGCTGTTGACTTTTCCTCATCGTCAAAGTCTTCTTGACGGTCTGACTTGATCTGAACTCCTTGAATAGATAAGTGTTCTTTATGTTTCCCTTTTGATGAGAAGAGCGGTTTATTTAATTTTCCTAAAAATGAGCCTTTTTTCTCATTATCTTCTTCGTCCAGAGCTCTTCTGCGCCCCTTGGACGAAAACATATTTTTTGCCATAATCTCCTAATCTCCCTTATTTTTCCTAAAAACTATTTCCCTATTAGCTCGCCTTATACTTATCACGGAAGTAGACGGCAAGTTTATTTATATCCGTATCCCTCAAAGCTTTTGTGTATATGGCGAATTCATTTATATAGGTATTGCCACCAAACACTATTTGTGCTCTTTGGGCATCATGATCATTCAGTGGTATTATCTGGCTATGAATCAATGTTCCATTAACGAAAACTTCAATATTTACTTTTTTCCCAATAGTTGAACTCCGAACTTGGATAGAATTGTCTTTACTGTAATCTATCTTCACAGATGAAGTTTGTTGTCCGTCACTAGCAATTTCACCTGTCCCCGTTGTAATAAAATTTAAATTCCCATCTGCCTGCAGATTGATTCCCCACGTCAATGTATTATCAAATTTATAGGTTAATAACTTTCCTGATTGGTTTCTGTTCCCGATAAGAATAGAGGTTGTATACGATTTAGAATCACTGAAATCCCTGGTAAAGGCCATCTCTTGTTTACTCTGTCTCTGATCATCTTGACTATCTCTTAGAGCAATGAACTGACGTGACTGTTTTATTATATCTTCATAATAACTCAGCACTGAAATATTAGAATAAGGTATATCTGTAGGCCTTTTATAATTAAGGACTTCAACATTTGTATATAATTTATTGTCTGTAGGTATGCGAATCTTTTTTTTACTATCGCTGCTTAATACAGCCAAATCTGCATCAGTATGAACATCTAAATATTGATATCCGTTTTCTACTTCTGGCAACCCCATTACCCATATGCGATTTTTAGCTTCTTGATAACTACCAACACGTCCATAAGAATTAATTGCGCGTGCAGCAAACGTAAGAAAACGTCCACGCATGTTGTCTTTAATATATATGCCAGATTCTTGATTTGATTGCTGACGAAAATCTGTTGGCATCTCCGGGAGAACTAACTGAGAAACGCTGTTATCCCCAAGCGTTCCTATCGTTCCTACTGGAACAATTCCAGTCGCTCCAGAACCGATACTTCGATCGCTGAGAAACCAGCCAGACTCAGTATAGATACGAGTTCTACTATCCTGTTTATTATCTTTGAGCCCTGCTGTTCCAGCTGGAGTAGTTTCACCAACATAATAAAAACCTTTCGAGTTTTGAATAGACACGGCTAAATCACTCGGAAGTTCTAGCATCGTCTCACTAACATTGGCTGCAAATAGATGAATATTCTTAATTTTATTATCTTTATAAGATAGTATTTTGCCTGTAACATTGATATTTTGGGTATTACCACTACCAATTTTATAATTAAAAGCTTCAACATCCGTTCCTTGACCACCATTTTTCTTAATTTCGGCCAACTCTGTTTCAAAAGCCTCCTGAATATCAAAATTCGTAGTATTTTGTCCCCGCTGACGAAGAATGTTGTTAAAACTTCCAGCAAAGAAAGTTAAAAGACCAGCAGAAATAATTCCTATCAGAATTAGAGAAATCAATACTTCAACTAGCGTAATCCCTCTATACTTCTTTACTTTTTTCATTCTTACTCCTTTCTAGGGTCCTGATACAAACCAGAGATCTTGCTGAATCTGCTTTTTAATATCAGAGAAAGTAGCTTGTAATTTTTCTTCATTTTCAGCTGAAGTGTACTCAGCATCTGTTTTACCTTCTTTGATTGCTTTAGTCAAATCTTGACCATAGCGGACATCTTCTTCCCTCCCAGAAAATCCGATAACATTAACCCTTTTAATTCCAGCTCCAAAAGTTTGTGATACTTTTCCTGAATATTCTATAGATTGTTTTCGTAAGGTTTCCTGAGAATATGGATCATAAGCTGCGTAATCTTCATTACTTGTAAAGTTAGTTGTTAAATCATAAGTGGAATTATTAAATCTTATCCAATAATAACCGTTAGGATAATAAACTTTTATACGATTTCGACTTGATACATCATTAGTTTTGGCAGTAAAGGCATTTGGTACACCATCTGTCAATAATACAACATATTTGAGTTGAGCAGGATTTTTTTGTAAGCTTACCATTCCATAACGTAAACCATCTCCAGGGTTAGTGTATCCCCCTTCATCTAATTTATTGATACTTGTTTCAATTGTAGTAGTCCCTTTATCCAATTCAGAAAAATCTTCCTGAACGTAAGACCCCAGAGTTGAGAAAGCAACTAAATTAACACTAACATTACCGATTGATTTTAAATCCTTCATCATTGCAATAGATTTCTCTTTTAAAATCTTCATTCGACTCGGTCGGTTCGTTTCTTCCACCTCTTTTCCTAGCATATCCCAGGCCATGGAGCCTGATTTGTCAAAAACAAAAGATATAGAAACATTCATTTGTCCTTCAATCGGATCATTCCGATAAGCTATTGCAATTCCTTTCTTTCCTTTAGCAACCTTGGAGAAAACTTGCTTACTATTGAGAGCAGAAATAGCAGTATCAATAGATAACTTGTTACTGGTATCTGGATATTTACCAGTTAGATTATAACTAATCAGTCGATTATCTTTATATAAATCATCTGCTTTAAATTCTAAATCTAGTTTCATATTATAGAGAGACTTAGTCCCTAAATCAGTAATATCCCAGTTTTGCTTACTTTTGTTCCAAACATAATTCCTTACTTTTTTACCATCCTCAGAAAGACCAATATAGCTCCATTCTTTAGTCAAACCTTTTTCACTTCCTTGGTACTTACTATCATCTAAAATAAAGATTGAAGTTGCCTTACCAATGGTTCTATCTACATACTGCATGGAAGTCCTCATCTCTGCTTGGATACTGGCTTCACGTTCAACTAGCTCTCGTCCGGAAAACATAGTATTAAAGATAATGCCTATAATGACTGCTATCATGCTCATCAACATGATCGCCATAATCATCTCAACTAGGGTAAATCCTTTTTGTATTTGTTTCATCATTCCTACCTAATTTATTTTTACTTATTCACTGTTCTCAGGTGTCCTTCTTCCGACCTAATACCTCTACTTTGGAAATTAAAAATGACAACATGCTCATAGTAGTCATTACTTCCAGCCAACTTAGACCTTGATTTAATAGTAATATAGTAATTTTCTGGACCTCTTAATCCTTTTTCAAGCTTCCCATTCATTTCAATCTCAGCTACACCACCATCTTTAAATGTATGAGTTGATTTAACAGGAATGTTTGAAGGGGTTGGACTATTTGCTCTATTCTTAAACTCTTGATAGAGTTGTGATGGATTTTTTTTAGGATCTGCTTCCAAATACGCACCCCACGCCAACTGTGTCCCAGAAGTCGCTGTGTACTTTGCTTTTAGATAGCTATACATGCGTTGAGTCTGCGTTTGCCCTGTATCGACAATGGAAGCCAAAATCCCAATCATAGCTACTAGTAATACAATGGTTACGATAACCATGGGCAGAGTAGAGCCCTGTCTTCTTTTGCCTTTCATTTTATTACTCTCCTAATACTTTTCTACTTTTGATATTGCCAAAATAGCTGTCACAGTCTGACAACTACTTTGGTAATATCCGACTGCTTTAGCAGTCGGAGTAGAGAAATCGCCTCTTTTACATATTGTTAGTTCAATAATTAACTATTAGCTGTTGTACGAGACTTCCAATCATAAGTCCATTTTTTGTAGTTAGGATCGGAATTCGTTTTTCCTGCTGGAATAAACTCTGATACCAACTGACCACCGTCAATCTTGTGAGCTGGATTCTTATCGTTTTTAGCCAAAGCGGAAGCTAAATCACTTTCTTGTTTAGCATTCTTAGAAATATAAGGAGCCAACTGATTAAGACTCTCCAGTTTAGTTTCTTCTGGATTTTCTTGACTTCCAACAAAGGATTGTACCGCTGACATTAGCTCACGATGTTCGGATTGAATACGGGTCTTGCGTGCATTGTCCTGAAACGAAGTGAGGGAAGGAATTGCTACAGCTGCGATGATGGCAATAATGATGATTACCACGATCAACTCTACCAAGGTAAAACCTTTCCCTTTTTTCTTCAAGTCCTGACGGAACTTTTGCAAACTGCTTAACATCCTATGATATCTCTCCTAATTCTTTTTCATAATTATATCGAAATAACTATCCAAATATCTTACTCAGATAATTTGATGATTAATTGTGACCACCTTGTGCAGCAGTTGCGCTTGTTTGAGCTTTCCAATCATAAGTCCATTTTTTGTAGTTAGGATCGGAATTGTTTTTTCCTGCTGGAATAAACTCTGATACTAGCTTACCACCGTCAATCTTGTGAGCTGGATTCTTATCGTTTTTAGCCAAAGCTGAAGCCAAATCACTTTCTTGTTTAGCATTCTTAGAAATATAAGGGGCTAACTGGTTAAGACTAGTAAGGCTCGCATTTTCAGGATCATCTTGGCTTCCAATAAAGGACTGAACTGCTGAAACTAACTCGCGGTGTTCTGATTGAATACGGCTCTTACGCGCATTATCTTGGAATCCAGTAATCGCTGGAATCGCTACAGCTGCGATGATAGCGATAATGATGATTACCACGATCAACTCTACCAAAGTAAAACCTTTACCTTTTTTCTTCAAATCCTGACGGAACTTTTGCAATTTGTTTAACATTATATTTTCTCCTATCTCTTTATTTATAAAGGCTGATAAATAGCCATTTTATATTTTTAAATTTTAACATCTCTCAAATGTAGGGTTTTAATACATCATTACTTAGATGATTTGATTAATTATGGCCACCTTGTGCATTAGTTGCGGTTGTTTGAGCTTTCCAATCATAAGTCCATTGTTTGTAGTTAGGATCGGAATTCGTTTTTCCTGCTGGAATAAACTCTGATACCAACTGACCACCGTCAATCTTGTGAGCTGGATTCTTATCGTTTTTAGCCAAAGCTGAAGCCAAATCACTTTCTTGTTTAGCATTCTTAGAAATATAAGGGGCTAACTGGTTAAGACTAGTAAGGCTCGCATTTTCAGGATCATCTTGGCTTCCAATAAAGGACTGAACTGCTGAAACTAACTCGCGGTGTTCTGATTGAATACGGCTCTTACGCGCATTATCTTGGAATCCAGTAATCGCTGGAATCGCTACAGCTGCGATGATAGCGATAATGATGATTACCACGATCAACTCAACCAAGGTAAAACCTTTACCTTTTTTCTTCAAATCCTGACGGAATTTTTGCAATTTGTTTAACATTTTGAATAGATCTCCTATTTTTTCATAATTTTTACTATTTTCGCCCACAGGGGCATTTGTTTTGTTCCTAGCTGGGAGACCCTACAAACTCCCAGCATCAGAACGGTTTCCTAACTTTTTTTGCAGAGCAGTTGCCCTGCTATCTCCTAAACTTTTCCGGAATGCGTTCCTACTGGTCCACCCCAGATCCTGCATCCACAGCGTGAGCAAGCTCAAACATTGGCAGCATGACAGAGGCAACGATACCTCCGATGATAACCCCCATGACGATGATCATGGCAGGCTCCAAGAGTGAGAGCAGCTGTTTGATCGCTGTTTCAAGTTCTTCTTCATAATAATCTGATGTCTTGATCAGCATGGACTCCAGAGACCCCGACTCCTCACCGATTTTGACCATAGAGAGCATCATCGGTGGGAAGAGACCGGTTGCGGTAATCATCCCTGTCAGACGTTCCCCTTTTTGCAGACCTTCATTAGCTATCTTCATCTTTTCAATGACGACAGCGTTGTTGGTCGTTGCAGCAGCAGACTCAATAGCCTCGACCAGAGGGATACCTGCACTTGTCAAGATAGCCAAGGTGCTAGCAAAGCGAGCAGTGACAATCTTCTGCATCGGCCCCTTGATGACCGGTAGCCAAAGCTTAAGGCGGTCCAGCTGATAGCGACCTGCCTCTGTGCTGCGATAGCGCAGGAAGAGGAAGACTAGAATCCCCGTCACACCGAAGAGGATATACCAGTAAGAGCGGACAAAGTTACTAGCTGCTAGCACAATACGCGTCGGTAGCGGCATATCCATCCCACTCTGCTCAAATATTCCTGAGAAACTTGGAATAACAATATAGAGCAAAGCCAAGACTGCCGCCACAGCTAGAAAGGCCAGGACTGCGGGATAGATCATAGCCCCACGAATCTGGCGACTGGTCTTGAGCTCTTTGTTATAGTGCTCAGACATCTTTTCCAGTACTTCGTCCAGCTTACCAGTCTTTTCACCAGCCTGTACCATACGGATCAGGAGATCGGGAAACATCCCTTCCTGATCCAACATGGCCTTGGACAACTGACTACCTTCTTTTAGGCTTTTGCTGATAACCTTCAGACTTGCCTTTAAGTTTTTGGCATCTGTCTGCTGCTCTAAGATATCCACTGCATTGTTGAGCGGGATACCCGAGTTTAACATAACCGACATCTGCTTACAGAAGAGCGATATGTCCTTGAGCTTGATCTTCTTACTTTGGAAAAGGGTAATTTCCTTAGAGCCCATGACCTTTTCTTCGACACTGATTGGCTTACCTTTGAGACGGATCCGATTGACGGCGTCTGTCCGGTTAGGAGCGTCCACCTCTAGTGTGACGACCCCTTGCCTAGTGTCTAAGTATTTACAAACATATACTGTCATGCTCTAGTACCCCACTATTCCTAGGGATTTTTCAACTTGAGCGCGGTCCACTGAGTAAGACAGCAGCGTTCTTTGGTCGATGACATTACGACGGTAGAGTCCCATGAGCGAAGTGTCCATGGTAATCATGCCTAGCTGAGCCCCTGTTTGGATTGGGGTTAGCAGTTGGTGGGTCTTCCCTTCGCGAATGAGGTTGCGAATAGCGGGTGTTCCCAGCATGATTTCAAAGGCAGCTACACGCCCCTTGCCGGTCGCTGTACGCATGAGCTGCTGCGATACAACCCCTTCCATAACGGCTGAAAGCTGTACACGGATCTGCTCTTGCTGCTCAGCTGGAAATACGTCGATAATCCGGTCCATGGTATTTACCGCACCGACCGTGTGGAGGGTTGACAGAACTAAGTGACCTGTTTCCGCCGCACGCAGGGCGATTTCAATCGTTTCCTTATCCCGCATCTCACCGACTAGGATGACATCCGGGTCCTGACGAAGGGCACCGCGGAGGGCATTTCCGAAGCTCTGCGTATCTGCTCCCAGCTCACGCTGGTTGACCAAGCACTTATTATGCGTGTGCATGTATTCGATCGGATCTTCAATCGTGATGATGTGCTCGTCCCGCAAGCTGTTCATGTAGTTGATCATGGTTGCCAGGGTCGTTGACTTTCCGCTTCCTGTTGGCCCGGTAACCAATATCAGCCCCCGGCGTTTCTCAGCCAGTTTTTTGATAACTGGTGGCAATCCCAGAGATTCCATAGATGGAATATCCTTGGGAATGACCCGCAAGGCAATCCCGCAGTTGTTTTTCTGCTTAAAGATATTGACCCGCAAGCGATAGCCATTGTCGACCTCGTAGGCACAGTCCACTTCACCGACTTCTAAAAGATGAGCAATCTGCTTCTCATTTAAAATATGCTTGGTGAAGCGAACCGTGTCTTCGTTGGTCAAAATTGTATTGTTGAGTTGTGTTAACCTCCCGTGCAGACGCATGGTTGGCTCAGCGCCAACCGTGAAGTGGATATCTGATGCACCCGCTTCAATCGCCTGCTTAATTAACTCATCCAAATTCATCCTAAACTTCCCCTTCTAGACTAAAGGCAATCTTCATTGCTTCTTCAATCGTTGTAGTCCCCTGTTTTGCGATATCAATGGCCTCCTCCGCCAAGTCTCGCATACCATTTTTCTTAGCTTCTGCTCGAAGCTGTGACGTTGTTCCACCATCATTAATTAGTGATTTAATCTCCCTTGTCACCGCCATGATTTCGTGGATGGCAATACGTCCATAGTATCCCGTGCCGCTGCAGTAGTTGCAGCCGCGTCCGCGATACAAGGTGTCTCCCTTGTGAATACCGATACCTGCATGTTCATTTGTTTCTACAGTGTATTCAGTCTTACACTTAGGACAGATGCGCTTAATCAAGCGCTGTGCGATAATACCGACAGTCGCCGTTGAGACCAGATAAGGCTTGATGCCCATATCGACCAAACGGTTGACTGTACTAGCTGTGTCATTGGTGTGGATAGTCGAGAGAACGACGTGACCAGTGATAGCGGCCCGAACCGCGATACTAGCTGTCTCTTCGTCCCGAATTTCCCCCAAGAGAACGATGTCCGGGTCCTGACGCAGGATACTTCTCAAACCACTCGCGAAGGTCAGTCCAGCTTTATTATTTACCTGAACTTGGTTGACCCCTTCCAATCGGTACTCAACCGGATCTTCAACAGTGATGATATTTTTTCCTACATCATTGAGCTCACGGAGCGCTGTGTAGAGAGTGGTTGTCTTTCCGCTTCCTGTAGGACCAGTCAGCAAGATGATGCCTTCTGGTGCCTTAAGAATATCTTCAAAGAGCTTCTGATTGGTTGGCGAGAATCCCAACTCCTCTTTACTGAGGAGAGTTGCATTCCGGCTCAAAATCCGAATAACGATTTTTTCACCGAATACAGTAGGCAAGACTGAAACCCGCATATCGACTTCTTTGCCGTCGATGGTTGTTTCAATCCGTCCATCCTGAGGAATCCGCCGCTCGGCGATGTCCAGACCACTCATGATCTTAATCCGTGTCGCAATGGCTGAGTGAGCATTGGCTTTCAACTGCATGTTTTCCACCAAGGTTCCGTCAACCCGGAAACGAACACGAACAACTTTTTCAAAGGGCTCAATATGGATATCGCTGGTCCGCGTCTTGATTGCCTGACTGATAATCGAGTCAATCAAACGCACAACCGGAGCGTTTTTGATTTCGAGATCTTCTTCAACGATCTCTTCATCCACATTAAAACCTTCGATTTCGGTCGCTGCCTGTTGGGCTTCTTCTCCTTTAGAATAGTATTGATCGATATACTTCTCAATATCATCCCGAAAAGTTACATAAGGTTCTACCGCCATCTTAGAGACGATTTTAACGTCATCTAGGGCGATATAGTTGCTTGGGTCTGCCATTGCAACTATTAATTTCGGTTCTTCATCCGCTTCTCCATCGGTGAAGGCAATCGGAATCAATCCATGACGTTTAGCAACTTTTTCTGAAACCTTCTCGACAGCTTCCTTTTCTATCACAAATTGTGATAGATTGACATGAGGTACACGGTAATAGTAACTCATGACTTTCAGCATATCTTCTTCTGTCACATAGCCCTTGCTGATTAGATATCTCTCTAACTGCATGTTTGATTGTGGCATATCTTGAAGAATTTCTTCTTTTTGAGCTGCCGTTATCAGATTGAATTGAACCAATATAGCGATTAGTGCCATTTGTTTCTCCTGTCTGTGATTTTTTTGTAAAAATCCTTCAATTCTTTCTATGCGTTAATAGATAACAGCTTTCTTAAAAAAATCTCCCTCGCTTAAAGTTTCCTTTAAGGTTTCTTTAAGCTTTTTAAGTTAGGCTAGTACATGGAAAATTTACCAATAGAACCAAACTTAATGTTTTAAGTTAGATGCTTTGAGCAGTATCTCCATTTGATAAACCTAGTAAACAGTCCTTAAGTCAATCCTAGGATTGATAAGGGACGTTTTAGTTTTGTGTCAAAAGGGGCGCAAAAAAGCAGATGCCAAAAACATTTGTTCTTGCGTTCTTAAATACTATACAAAGCAAGTTCTCTTGCAAAATTTCTCATGCTTTTAGATGCAGGTTAAACCGTGTGTGTGTGAAGTTGGTTTAACCCGAATCATCAAGCAGCCATTGCCATAAGATAAGAATTCTTATCTTATGGTTTTTCTTTTTACCGATATGCATATTGTGGTAGGAAATGCTAGGAACAAAAGCTTTATTTGCTTTAAAAAACATTTACCTATCACAGTATATGACATAATTGACATCTTGTCAACAGGTTTGCCTCGAAAAAAATGATTGCATTTAAAAAAATGTTTAATTTTGATAAAAGCTTGTTATATCAACGTTTCTAACGTTTTTTAAATAGCTTTTTTTCTTTCAAAGTTTAAAAAACAGCAAAATTTTTGAGGGAATTTCTCCCCTTTACTGCTTCTTTTTCAACCTTCAGATGGACAGTGTGACAGCATCTGTCTTCTTCTAATCGGTATTCGATATGCTTAGGAAAGGCGCTTCAGGACAAGGCTTAGCAAGCTTTGCCTGTTTCTTCCTACTCAATAGTATATGCTAAAGAAAATGCATTGTCAATACATTTGCATTTTATTATATGTAGAACTTCTCTAAAAATGCACAATGTAATCAGCTTGTCTATTTTTGCAAGCAAAGTAACAAGATTTAAAAAGCTAGAATTTTCAGACAGGGAAATAGAGGAATTAAATAAGAAGAAAATCATAAAAATAGAACCAGTTAAGTGATGAAAATTAGACTGCAAAACGAAAAAACAGCCCGAAATATCGGACTGCAGAGATATAGTTTATAGTAGCACTATTTAAGTATGAAGTTTTAAATCGCCTTCTCCACCTATACACCACTCTTCATGCTCTTCCAAGCTACTATCTGTCTGAATAGTGATTTTGGTAATACCGTAAGCTTGCAGTTCTTGACGCAGGGTGGTTTGGGTCTCGGCTAGAAGCTCTGGATTTTCAAGACAGATATGGATCATGGCAAATTTTTCCAAACCGTCTGTGGTCCAGACATTGAGCTGGGTAATAGCCTGAACGTTTTCAACCGCCAGAATTTCCTGATAAAGCTGGCTCAAATCAATATCGCTTGGGATGTGATCCAGAAAGATCTTGATGTTTTCCCAGAACTTAGGCAGGGCCTTGCTGAGGATGAAGCCTGCAATGAGCAGGGAAAGCAGCGGATCAAGAAAATACCAGTCGGTAAAGCGCAAAACAATAGAGACCAGAATAACAGCCACCCAGCCCAGAATGTCCTCTAAGAAATGGAGACTGAGAATGGATTCATTATGACTGTGTCCATGCCCATGGCCCACGACCTTGCTGGCTGCTAAATTGACTATAATGGCAAAAATACCCAGCACCAGCATGCCGTCATAATTGACCTTTTCAGGTGCAAATACCTTGGGTACATTTTCGATAATCACCAAGGTAGATCCGACTAGCAAGATGACCGAGGTCAGCAGGGCTCCCAAAAGGCTGTAACGCTTGTAACCCAGAGTGTATTTCTTGTCTTCTTTTTTATTAGAAATTTTTTCAAAAAGGGTAGAAAGTCCGATGGCCATCGCGTCTCCTGTGTCGTGCACAGCATCGGCTAGTACAGCGCTGGAATTGAACATAAAGCCAAAGATAAACTCAAGAATGGCAAAGGAAAAGTTTAATAGAAAAGCAATAGTCATATTTTTACTAGATTTCACGGCAGCCTCCTTTCAGTTTGGCTAAATTTATAGTATAATGTAATCAAAACGGAACACCTTGTTCAGTTTTCTTCATCTTTATTATCCCTTATTCTCAGAAAGGAAACAAGAAGCAATTGAGGGGCTTTGTCTGTTACTGAACAATCCTGCTCTTTTGTTCCGAAATGCTATGGACAGACGAGTCAAGAAATCACGCGCAGCTATTTACCAAGCTTTTATCAGCCTGCTGCATCAAAAAAGCTATGAAAACATCACCGTGCAAGAAATCATCGACCTGGCAGACGTTGGCCGGTCGACTTTTTATGCCCATTTTGATACCAAGGAAGCTTTGCTAGAGGAGGTTTGCCAAGACCTCTTTCAGCATACTTTTCTTGAGCGCGACGACGGCAAGGATCTCTTTGAAGCAACCACGCATATTTTCCAGCATTTTCAAAAGAATCAGGACAAGATTGCAACCTTGCTGCTTTCGAAAAATATCTATTTCACCAACCGCTTAAAGATTGAGCTGGAAAACTATCTCTTTCCGATGATTCAGGAGCAGCTCCTGCAGAAAAAATCTCAGCTGCCAGAGCCCTTTCTAAGAAATTATGTGACTTCTACCTTTGTGGAGACGGTCAGCTGGTGGCTCCAGCAAAAGAAAACATTACCAGAAACAGTTATCAGCCAGTATTTTCTGGATTTGATGGACTGATTTTATTTTGATACTTATAATAGGAGGAAACTTAACTTTATGAAAAAGCAACATTCGACATTTTTGCTTCCAGGTATTCTGATGGTGGGGGTTGTCCTACGGGCGCCTTTTGCAGTGCTACCTGTTGTGCTGGGAGATATTGCTAAGGGACTGCAAGTTCCCGTCAACTCTCTGGGACTGCTGACTAGCCTGCCCTTAATCATGTTTGCCCTCTGTTCAGCCTTTTCCCCACGCCTGGCTCAAAAGGTCGGCCTGGAAAAGCTCTTTACCATAGCCATGATTGTGCTGACTCTGGGCTCTTTTATTCGTATCTTTAACCTGCCTCTACTCTACGCAGGTACAATCATGCTAGGGGCTGCCATCGCTGTCTTAAATGTGCTCCTGCCCAATGTCATTCAGGCTAATCAGCCAGAGAAAATTGGATTTCTAACCACGCTTTATATCACTTCTATGGGACTAGCTATCTCAATCATGTCTCCCTTGGCTGCACCTATTGTCCGCTTAGCTGGCTGGAAAGGCTTGATTCTCGTCCTGACCCTCATCTGCTTACTGGCCTGCTTAATCTGGCTGCCCAACAGCCGGCACAATCACAAACTGACTAGTAAAAATCGCGAGCAGCAAATGGGCTCCCTGCTAAAAAATCCTAGAGTATGGGCTCTGATTATTTTTGGTGGCCTGCAATCTTTACTCTTTTATACAGCTATCACTTGGCTGCCGACTCTTGGACAATTGGCTGGACTTTCTGATGATGCTACTGGATTCTTAGCCTCTATCTTTTCAATTATCAGCCTTCCTTTGGCTATGACGATACCTAGTCTGACAACGCGTCTATCCGCTAAAAAACGCTTGGGGATGATAGCTCTCTTTTCTGCAACTGGTATGGTTGGTCTGGGCATGCTGCTGGTCAAGACAGATTCCTTTGTCTACTGGCTCATCCTCAATCTGCTAATCGGTATGTCCGTCAGCGCCCTCTTCCCCTACCTCATGGTCACTTTCTCGCTCAAAACCAGTACTCCTGAGCAAACCGCTCAGCTATCTGGCTTAGCCCAGACTGGTGGTTATATTCTGGCCGCCTTTGGACCTAGCCTCTTTGGATACAGCTTTGATTTATTCCATTCCTGGACTCCAGCCATCCTCATTCTCATTGGCTTGGCTGCCATTGTGACACTAACACTCTTTTACATTGAGAAGTTTGACAAGATCTAATATAGACGAAAAAACGCTTAGAAATCCTAAGCGTTTTTGCAATAGTTGAGGCACTCTTCCAGGTCCACATCCCGTTCTAAGTGCTCTGGTGTCCAAGGAATCAAGATATCTGGTTCAACTCCCTTGTCATTCATGCCCTTTCCTTGATCAATCCTAATGTCACGTGAAGTGGGAAACAGGAGCTCATAGTCACCAAAATCCTTCACACAGCAATTGGAATAATCTAAAATTCCCATAGTCGGACGCCCTAGGACCGTAACCTTGGGCATCTTTTTCATAGTATCAACAAAATTATCACCTGAAGACCCACAGGTAACATCTGCTAGCACAAAGACTTTTTCAGGTCGAGCTAGGCCTAGGACATCTGGCAGAAAGTTTTGATTGCTGTCTTCATCGCCATAGAGGACATAACCTTTCCCCCGATTTTCTTCTAGCTCTTTTAGAAATTCTTTGATGATTTGGTGAGTTTCTGCTGACAAGTTTGGATCTTTTAGGATATTTTGCATGAGTTGCTGACGCAAATCAACATTTCTATCAGTATAGAGAATCTCCATCCCATCATCGCTTGGCAAATCTAAGTCACTGAAGGTCTTTCCCTGAGGGAGAGTATATTTGAAAAGTGGATAATAAAGCGAGTCCGTCCCGCCATAATTGACTCGAACATCAATGATTAAATACTTGGCCTGCTCAATAGCTGCTTGACTGTCTGCATATAGCTGACTGATAGCAGCCTCATCCGTAAAATCTTCTAACTTGAGATAAACGATGTCCTCAGAAAGATTGCGCCATTCAAACTGCGGTGGCTTCTTTGGGTGAGCGGTCGGCTGAACATGCAGTTGCTCCTCCTTGCCATTGCGTACCACCGTAACTTCTCCTGCATGCCCCACAAAGTAAGCCCACTCCTTGTGCTGTCGCTCTGGTGTGGAACTGACAAAATAATCCTTGTGATCTTGATACACCTGAGGCAAGGCTTTTCCATCTAAGGCTAGAATCTGGTCTCCACGTTTCAGCCCCGTATCGCTATTTGCCTGCAGGACGTAGAGGCAGTCTTGGTAGTATCTCAGTTTAAAGCCGGGCGTTTGCGTTTCCTTAAGTCCAAACCAAACATGAGACAAAATTCCAAAACTGGCTATATAACAATGCATCTGGTAAAGAAAGTCCTCTTGGCTCATCTGGTCTGTGATACGCGCTCGATATTCTTCGGGATTTGCACCCAGAATGTCTTTCTTTGTAGAGGAATCCTCTCGCATAATTTCTACGACTTGCTCAAAAATCTCTGTTTTCTTCATCTTTTACTCCTTCTTCCAGGTGTACTCATCATCCAGCAGGCCTCGCTTGGGCATTTTTGAGACATGACGATTGCCGGCCACATAAAAGCCCAAAGGCTCATCCAGCCAGGTATCTGTGCAGGTCACGCCAATCCGCGGACGGCTGGCAATCTGATTGGGAGTCAGGTCATAGGCTAATTGCAGACTGGAGGTCGCTAAACTCTGTCCATCAAAGCGCTTATCAATCCCAGCATACTTGGTTAACTTGCCAGGGCCGTTAGCTAAAAGGCGGCCATCCTGTAGCTCCAAGGCTCGAATCAGTATGGCTTCGGCCACATTTTCAGCCTTAGTCACCAGATTCAGCATCTGATGGCCATGAATCTGATAGATATACCAGTGACCAGCTGGCAGATACATGGATTCATTCTTAGGGGAGCGACGCCCTCTAGCCGAATGACAGGCGCTGTCCTGACTTCCTAGATAGGCTTCTGTTTCGACAATCCGGCCTAACTTCTGGCCATTTAGAATCAGCTGCATACCTAGCAAAGCTCGCGCTGCTGCAACTGTGTCTGTCTCAATTAGTTTCTGGAAATTTCTTGATAACATAGGTTGATTATAGCATGATTTCTCCATTTACAGAGGAAAAGAAATGTTGCAAAAATGTTATTTTTCTCCTTCTCATAGACTCATTATTTATTACAAAAAGATTACGATGCAAACAGCCAAAAAATCGTGGAAAAGCTTATAAAATCTATTTATTGTCTAATTGCATTGCATATATTTTGTAACATTTTTATTAACAGAGTATGTTATTTATGTATCAATCCAGTTTTTCATTGCTTCAAATGAAATATTTGTTTAATATTATACTAGAAGGAGGGGTAAGATGAAAAAATTATCTAAAATTTCTTTATTTTTATTACCACTAATTGCACTTTTCTTTTTGGCAGCTTGCGGAAATTCTGCAGATAAGAAGACTGAAGAAAGCTCAAGTTCCAGCTCAAGCGTATCTTCTTCATCTAAAGCTAAGACAAGCTCTAGCAGCACATCTGAAGAAAGCGGCAGTGCCAAAGTCAATGTAAACGGCGGAGATGCTAGCGTTAATGTAAATGGCGGAGACGAAAGCGGAGATGCTTCTGTTGAAACTAACGGAGACGGTAGTGCTAATGTACAAACTGACAACGCTGGTGTTAGCGTAAATGAAGATGGCGTTCATGTTCAAGGCGGCGGTGTTGATGTTAAGGTCGGCAGCGATGGATCTGTCAATATCCAAACACCTTAATTGAAAAACATATTTCGATTATTATAAACCATGAAAACCGAGAGTTACTCGGTTTTTTTGATTTTCTCCAATGTAATTCTTAATGACTTATAAATGATTATAAATACTTTTAAAAACTTATTCATTATGTTATACTCTATTTAGAAAAGCAGGGAGGGACAACCATGTACCAAGAACAACGCTTAGCTGAAATCTTAGAGCTCTTGGCTGAGAAAAAACAGCTGTCAGCCAAGGATATGATTGAGCATTTTCAGGTTTCTAAAGATACTATTCGGCGAGATTTTTCGATTTTGAGCGAGCGTAGGCTTGTGCAGCGCACCCACGGAGGCATTATCCCGCTGGATACTAGCCGGCAAATCCCGTCCTTTAACGACCGTATCAACCAACTAAGTCAAGAAAAAAAGGCTATTGCTCAGAAGGCTCATGGCTTTCTCAAGCCGGGGCAAATAGCTTTCTTTGATGTCTCAACCATCGTTCTCCATCTGGCTCAGCGCATCAAGGAGCCTATGACAATCTACTCCCATTCTCTGGATAATGCAATCATGCTGAGCAGTCAGGACAAAGTAGACTTTCACCTCTTAGGTGGGAAATTTTATCCCAAAAACCGATTCTACTACGCGCTCAATGAAGCAGAGCTGCTGCAGCAAATTTCCTTTGACATTGCCTTTATCGGTGCAGCTAGTGTCTCTGATGGTCTAGTCAGCTTCGAAGACGAGGCCGATGCTCACCTGAAAAAACTGGCTTTGAAACACGCCAAGGTTAAGATTCTGCTGGCTGAGCAAGACAAATGGCAGAAAGAGTCTAAGTACATACTAGGTCCTGTCAGCGACTTTGACTACTGGATTACGGACCAAGAGCCCGGCCCTGAAGTCCAAAAACTGCTTGGAGACAGGGTTAAAATAATTTATTAAATCGATTCATTAGACACATAGGAGGACGCCCCATGACAAAACAAGCGATTCGCCTGATTATCAGCGACATTGACGGCACCATTTTGGACGATCAGCACCAAGTGGATCCTAAGCTCAAGGATATGATTCCCCTACTAAACCGAGAAAAGATCCCTTTCGTTCTGGCTTCTGCCCGCTCTCCTCTAGGCATGGAGCCCATTGCCCGTGAGCTGGGACTGGGAGATAATCCGTTAGCCTGCTACAATGGCGCTCTGGTCATCAAGGGCGACCCGCAAGCTTATGAAACCATTATCGATCACCCTCTGGATAAGGAAGAAATCCGCACTTTTCTGGAACTTGTCAAGGCTGAATTTCCTAGCGTGTCCATCAATCTCTATTCTGGTAAGGATTGGATTGCTGACCGTCTGGATAAGTGGGTACAGATAGAGGCTGCTATTACAGGGGAGCAGCCGATGATTCAGAATGTACTAATGCCAGTGCTGGACGTGCTAATGCCCGCTCACAAGTTACTCCTCATTGATGAAGCGCCTGTCATCCAGAAACTTCACGACTACCTGCAAACCTTGGACTTTACCAAGACAGCCTTTTACCTTTCTAAGGACAACTACATGGAAGTCACGGCCAAGCATGTCTCCAAGGAGCAAGCTTTGTACGAAATTGCCCAGCACTACCAAGTGCCCCTAGAGCAGGTCATGACAATCGGAGACAACTTCAATGACCTTCCTATGCTCCGCCTGGCTGGACTTGGAGTCGCTATGGGCAATGCCCCTGAAGCAGTCAAAACCGAGGCAAAAGCCGTCACCAAAAGCAACAATGAGCACGGGGTCGCGGAAGCTGTCGAAAAGTATGTTTTACTATAAGGCAAAAAATCTGCTCAAGGGCAGATTTTTTATTGATGATAATCATAAGCTAGGCGAGGACTGCCGTCTGCCACATGAATAATACCGCACTCCCTAAAGCCGTAGTTCAGGACAGCAGCCTGCATAGGCTGATTGTCCGCATGAGTATCAATTCGCAAATAGGGAATCTGCTGGCAGCAAAAATCAAAGACCTGACGGGATAGGCCTCTGACTTGCCCGTTCGAGGCGATGCGGTGAATGGTGCCGTAAGGCTCTGCAAAATACCAGCTGCCCTTTTCGATGACCTGATAGGTCGGGTCTTCTCCGATGATAAAGGCAAAGGTGCCGACCAGCTGCCCTTCTTCCTCGACAACAAAGGAGTGGCCAGCCACAATATCTTCCTCAATCAAACCCGCGCTGGGATAACCTCCATCCCACTGAGTCGGATTGCCCTGATCTTTCATGAACTGTCGGGCAACATCATAAATCGCCATAATGGCTGGGATATCTTCTATTTGGGACAAACGAATTTTCATCTTTCCTCCTTTATAAAAATAAGGCTGGGAAGTCCCAACCTTATTTGAATTCTTCTGGTTTGCCAGTATGCTGAGACCATTCCCTAGTGAAGAAACGGTCATTCATATGGTAGTTTGGCGCCGGCTGTGGATTGGCTACAAAAGGATCAACCGCCTTGTCAAAAGCCAGCCAGCCATTCCAACCCATGTGAATAGTGTCCTGCATGAAGTAAGGCTTGTCGCCATCCTTAGAAAAGTCAGCAATGTTGGTAAAGCCCTGACTTTCCAGCTGATAGCGAATCTTAGCCACTGTCCGCTGGTACATTTCTGGACTGAGTCCTGTATACTCCATCCACTTAGAATTGACCGGTGGAATGATGAAGATGACATTGGTCTTTGACTTGGCGAACTGGTCCAGAACCAGCTGCAAGTCGTTGTACTCAGGAGATTTTTCATAAGATTGCTTGGTTTGAAAACCTCTGAGCTTGGCAACCTTGCCGGCCAGACGGGTCTTGTAAAATTGATTGTCTATGCCGAATTGGTTGTTATTGGTCTTCTTCTTGGCTTCTGCTGTGGCAATCTCTTCCAAAGCTTTATAGGAGAAGGTATCTGGCAGATCCGCCATATAAGGCAAAATTCGCTGGTCATAATTTCCATTATTAAGGGCAGCAAAGTTGCTAAAAAAAGCATCTTGGCGCTCATTAAGATGAGCCATCATCTCAATATGGCGCTCTTCAAAGCTGCTCAGCTTTTTACCTTCAGACAGCTTCTGGACGCTCTCTGCCATAGCGACATCTGGATAGAGCTGAAGGAGGCGCTGGGCTGCATATTGCGCCGCCGCATCTCCCTGCTGCTGAGACAGATAGGCCGTCAGCTGATCGCTATTGAAGTACTGCTGAAAGGCCGAAGCATCATAGCCAGTCTTGGTAAACCACTGAGGTGACACCACATAGACCGCCGTTTGCCCCTCCAACTCAGAGGACATCTGCTGCATACCAAAGTACTGATTAAATGATGCTGCCCCACGCTGACCTAGAAAATAAGGCCGATAGGAGCGGTCGTACTTCTCAGCCAGCACTGCTGGATGCATGCTATCAAAGCGCAGCCATTCGCTAGAGCCAAAAAAGGGAACAAAGCGCATCTTCTTATCGGTCAAGGCTGTCACTTTCTTACTGCGGCTCTTGAAGTTTTCTGCTGTCAGGGTCACTGCCGAGCGCTTCTCTGCTTCTATATCATGCTTTTTATCAAGCGGATAGAAGAAAAAGAGCAGGGCAACCATGACCATAGCGCAGAAAACTGGCCCCAGAATCAGCCAGAGTCGTTTAAGCATTGCGAAGCTCCGTTACGCCTTCAACGATTTTATTGGCTGTGTTCCAGTCATCACGGCCAAACTCTGACACTGGCACGCGGATATCAAAACGGTTTTCCAGCTCAACAATCAGTTCGACCGTTCCCATACTGTCTAGGACACCAGCATCAAACAAATCCTCGTCCATCATGTCTGACACATCTTCCATAAATAGTTCTTCAATAATTTCAATTACTTCTGCTTTTATATCCATTTTTCTTCCTCATTCATTTTTATTTTTTAAACCAAAGCTCATTTAAAAATCCCGAAAAGATTAAAAATGAGAACATGACTGCGTGAAAGGTCACCACAATCCCCAAAGCTTGAGTCCATTTATTGTCTGGCAGAGGCGGAAGCCCCTTAGCCTTGCGCTCCTTGTTTAGCGTTTTCTTCTTGCGCAGCCAGGCATCATTGACGACCAGACCAGCTCCATGAAAGAGACCGTAGGCGATATAGTACCAGGTCACACCATGCCAGAAGCCCATGATCAGCATGTTGATCAGATAGGCTACACTAGAGGTCGTGTTGCGGTTTTTAAAGACCTTATTGCGCATCAGGACCATGACCAGCCGCATAAAGACAAAGTCACGGAACCAAAAGGACAGACTCATGTGCCAGCGATTCCAAAATTCTTTCAAATCGCGTGAGAGAAAAGGCTTATCAAAGTTGATAGGGCTCTTGATTCCCATGAGATTGGAAATAGCTAGCGCAAACATCGAATAACCGGCAAAGTCAAAGAAGAGATCCAGACCAAAGACATACATGACGCCCAGAGTCCCCAGATTAAAGAAACCGCCGGTATAGAGAGCGTAGGTCTTGACATGACCCAGCAAGAGATGTCCAAAGATATGGGCCAGGATAAACTTATAAAGGAAGCCTAGCATGATATACTTGACAGACTGCTCTAGCATATCCAGCAGCTCATCTCGCTCAGGAATGTTCAAATAGTCTTCATTGAAACGCTTAAAACGATCAATGGGTCCACTCGAAAAGGTCGGCATGAAGAGCAGGAAACGCAAGAACTCCCAGAGCGTGAACTCTGTCAGAACCCCATCGCGCATCTCAATCATCATCCCTACCGAGCGAAAGGTCAGATAGGAAATTCCCAAAAAGCCAAAGAGAGACTGATGACCGCTGATTGCGGGCTCTACCTTAACAAGCACAAGCGGCAGAACCGCCAGCAAGGTATGCAGATAAAAGATCCACTTGCTGTCCCGCGACCGGCGATAGAGCTTGTATGAGTAAACCCAAACTATCTGCCAGATGACATAGCCCAGCAGAGCACAAAGCTGCGCCAGACTAGGGCCTGTCAGCATCAGGACGATAAAGACCAAGCTGACCAAGGCTTCATAAAGGGGGAAGCGTTTCTTAAAGAAAAGTCCAACAAAGATTGGCAGAACTGCTAGAACGATATAGACAAAGTAAACTGGATTGCCGTAGGGTTCCAAGTGAGGCAGCTGTTTCAAGAAATCCATCATCGCTTATTGACCTCGCTAATCAGCCCCTTGATGTCAATCTTGCCATTTGGAGTCAGAGGCAGGGTCTCTCGATAGAGGAACTTGGACGGCATCATGTAGGACATCATGATATCCTGCAGATCTTCCTTGATTGCCTTGGTAATATCAATTTCCCGCTCAAACTGCTCAGCCACACCGTCTTTGAGAATGACATAGGCCAACAGGTTTTGGACCTTGTGGTCCTTGTTGTAGCGGGGCACAGCCACTGCAGACTCAATGTATTTCGATTTGTTCAGGTTCTGAGACACATCCTCCAGCTCAATACGGAAACCATTAAACTTGATCTGGAAGTCCATCCGGCCGCCGTAGAGCAATAGGCCTTCATCTGTCATTGAGCCGACATCTCCTGTATGATAGGCTGGCAGACCTTCAAATTCAAAGAAGGCTTCAGCAGTTTTTTCAGGATTATTCAGATAGCCTTTGGATACGGCTGGGCCGCAGACGATGATTTCTCCCTGCTGGCCATTCGGTACCTTCTGCCCTTCTTCATCAATGACAAAGGTCGGAGAATCCGCCTTGGTATAGCCAATCGGCAGGCGCTTGCAATGTTGCAGCATCTCATCTGTCACTGCTACTGCAGACAGGGCCACTGTTGCCTCAGTTGGACCGTAAGCATTGATAATGCGAGCTTGAGGGAAGCGATCGCGAAGCTTCTGAGCTGTCTTGACCGTCAACTCCTCGCCGTCAAAGTAGAAATGCGTCAGCTGAGGCAGCTTCTGGCTGTTAAAGTCCTCCGACAGCAAGGCCATGTCCGCGAAGGAAGGTGTCGAAGTCCAGATAGCAATAGGCAGACTGAGAATCGTCTCAAACAGCTGCTTGAAATCCTGAGTCACAGCCGAAGGTAGGGCAAAAAGAGTTCCTCCCAAGGCCAAAGTCGGCGCCCAGTACATGACTGACAAGTCAAAAGAATAAGGCGGCTGAGCCAACATTTGAGGACGAGCCGGAGTCGCAAACTCCTTATCTGTAATCATCCAATTCGTAAAGCTGAGCAGATTATTGTGGGAAATCTGCACTCCCTTAGGCTTGCCAGTCGTCCCTGATGTGAAAATGATATAATAATTATCATCTCCCTGCACCGGATGGCTAAGCTCATAGGACGCTCCCTCTCTGAAGGCTGCCTGAATTTGCTCAGCACTAAAAATAGGGGCTGCTACATCTGCCAACGGAAAATCGTTGATGGCAATAATCAAGCTTGGCTCAGCAACTTCCACAATCGCTGCCACGCGCTCCAAGGCTGAATGACTGTCGATAGGAATGTAGGCATGACCAGACTTGGTCAAGGCCACAAAAGTAGCCAGCATTTCGTATTCCTGACCGCCAAAGACCACAACTGGAGACTTGTCAGGAAGTCCCAAACGGTCAATCTGAGCCGCCAACGAATCGGAATCCTTCTTTAAATCGCCATAAGTATGAACTTGACCTAAAATATCATAAACCGGAAAATCCGGCTGCACCTGAGCAAAATGCTCAATCGCTTCAATCATATCATGTATCACTTTATTTGACATTGTTTCCTACTCTCTCACATTAAAATTCATTATAGATAAAGCCGCCCTGACCCTGACCCAGGTAGCTAAAGAAATAAAGCAAGGCCAGAAAGATAACAAAATATAGTAGGGTTTGGCCTAAAAATTTATATAGGGTTTGATGTTTTTTCATTGATCTCTCTTATATTTTTAGTTAGACTTACACCATTTTACCATTTTATGGAAGATGTTTTCAACACAAAAGCTAAGGAAGATGTAAAGTTCTTGTAAGGAAGAAAGGTACTTTGATGTGCCTTATAAACAGCCATTAAAAGACTTTTTCAAAAAATATATAAAAATTTTATATATTTTGCTTGACTTTTTTCCTAAGAGGTTGTAGACTATATATAGAAAGATTATATATAAATATTTTACACAAGGAGGTGGTCCTATGTCTTTCCCCACATCATCGGCTTTGATTGAGTTTCTCATCTTAGCCATCCTTGAAAAAGACGATTCCTACGGTTATGAAATCAGCCAGACGATTAAGCTGATTGCCAATATCAAAGAATCAACACTTTACCCTATTCTGAAGAAGCTGGAGCAAAATGACTGCCTCACGACTTATTCGCAGGAGTACCAAGGACGAAAACGAAAATACTATTCACTCACTGCCTACGGGCATGAACATCTACTCACTCTAAAAGAAGAGTGGCAAACTTATACCATGACCATCAGCGGTATCATAGAAGGGAGCATCCGTCATGACAAGAACCGAGTATCTAGCTGAGCTAGAAAAATATCTAAAAAAACTGCCACGCAAGGACTATCAGGAAGCTATGGATTACTTCACTGAGTACTTCGACGAGGTAGGCCCAGAGGGCGAGGAAGCCGCTATTGCTGAGCTTGGTAGCCCAAAGGAAGCGGCTCACGAGATTATGTTGAATCTTTTGGACAAAAAAGTCGAGGAAGATAATCAAGACAGCAGTTCATCAAAAAACACTAAGAACATCGTCCAGATTGCTATCCTATCCATTTTGGCAGCACCCTTGGCTATTCCGCTCTTTATAGTAGCAGCACTTTTGACTTTCGTTTTCTTCCTCTTAGTCTTTATCTTTGCTCTAGTCATGGCTATAGGTGCCTTCGCCTTCTTTATTTTTGGAATCAGCCTGATCTGGGACACTTTGACAGTGGGACTGACAACATCGATCCCGGCCTTCCTGTTCACTCTGGGGCTCAGTGTTCTAGCTCTGGGACTGTCCGGCATCTTCTACGCAGGCATTTCTCCTGTTACTCAGTTTGGCAAGGCTGGCTTTGTCAAACTAGCTCAACTTTTCGCAAAGAAAGGAGCACGTCATGGCTAACATCAAATTGAAAAAACCTCTTTTATCCGCAGCTATTTTAGCCTGCCTCTTTGGTGGAGCCTTGACAACTATCGGCTCCATTACAGGCGGTGTCAACGACTTGGTCAATTCTGCCAAAAGCAAGGTAAAACTAACGAAAAAAGAAGAAAGTTTCTCTGATCTTTCTTCCCTAAATATCAACTTAGCAGCTAGAAACCTCGTCATCAGCGAATCTCCTGATGACAAGGCTCACTTGACCTATTACCAAAGAGACGGCAACTATCAGATTGGCGGCAGCATGCTTGGAAAAATCACGACAAGTTCTGAAAACGGAAACTTAAACATCAAGGAAGACGGTGCAGGCTCCTTCCACATAAGCGCTGGTATCCGCTCCTTACTCAGCTTATTTGACCAAGAATCTCAAGGAAAGCGTACTGTGCAGCTTTCCCTGCCTAAGGGGACCAAGCTTGAGACATTCAGCGGCAGTTCGTCACTAGGAGATGTTACGCTGTCCAATCTATCAGCCCAAAATGCTGACTTCTCTCTATCCAATGGCTCGTTGACTGTGAATGATAGCCAATTCGCATCTGGTAAATTTAAGAACTCTCTGGGAGACATTACCCTTAATAACAGTCAGATTAACGCTGGAAAAATCAATGCTTCTTCGGGTACCATCACTCTGAGCAACAGCCAGTTCGCATCTGGCGAAATAGCAAGCTCTCTAGGAGAAGTAAACCTAAACACCAGCAAAATCTCCGACAGCACTCTGAAAATCTCAAGTGGCTCACTGAACTCTGAACAGTTGGAATTAGCTGGTACAATCTCTATCACTAACCAACTGGGCGATATTAATCTGCATCTGGTTTCTGGCAGTTTGTCGCAGCTATCCTTTGATCTGAAAACGGATCTAGGTGAAATTGACATCCCTAGTGGTATGAGTGTAGAGCACACCAAAGGCGATGAACTTGGCGGCTCTGCCATCCGTAAAGTCGAAAATCCGACAACTACACTTACTGCCAACGCTCAAAGCGGCAGCATTAAGCTCAGCGAATAAATCATAGAAAAGAATATATACAATCAGGGAGTCCTCAGCGGCTCCCTTTTTTAATAAAAATTCCCGTAATGCCCTAAGATTGCTTTACAGGCCTTGGCCTTTGTGCTATGATATTCTATAAAAATTTATCACAAGGAGGTCCCTATGAAAAAACTCACACCTGGTATGCACATTCGGGTCGTCAGCCCCTCGTTGTCAATCGAACACATCGGTGGCTTTGAGGCCAATCTAGCCGCCAAGGAGCGTTTGGAAAAGCTAGGATTTACCGTGTCTTTTTCGGAGCATTATCTGGAAAATGATATATTAGGCTCTGCCTCCATCGAAAGCCGGGTGGCAGACATTCATGCTGCCTTTTCGGATGACTCCGTTGATGCCATTCTGGCTACTATCGGCGGTTTCAACTGCAATGAGCTACTGCCCTATCTGGACTTTGAGTTGATTGCTAGAAATCCTAAGATTTTCTGCGGCTACTCGGATACTACTGCCTTGCTCAGCGCTATCTATAGCAAGACCGGCATGAAAACCTACATGGGACCGTCCTACTCCAGCTTTAAAATGGATGCCCTGCAGGACTATCAGACTGAGAGCTGGCTCAAGGCCGTCAGCCAGACTTCTTATGAATTGACTCCTAGTGAAAAATGGGGCGACAATGCTTGGTATCTGCCTGATGCCCCACTGACCTTCCATAAGACGGAGTGGAAAGTTTATCATCACGGACAAGCCCAAGCCACTGTTATCGGCGGTAATCTTTCCACCTTCTCGCTCCTACGTGGTACGCCCTATGCCCCAACAGATGAAAACTATGTCCTCTTTGTTGAAGAGGCGGAGGAAGATCATTATGTGGAGTTTGAGCGCAATTTAGCTGCCCTCCTTCAGGCCTATCCTAACCCGCAGGCCCTTCTCATCGGCCGCTTTCCAAAAGAATGTCAGATGACAGAGGAACTGCTCCTTTATATCTTGGATAAATATCCAATTCTAAAGACGATTCCCGTCCTCTATGA
Source organism: uncultured Streptococcus sp. (assembly GCF_963456385.1). Lineage (GTDB taxonomy): Bacteria > Bacillota > Bacilli > Lactobacillales > Streptococcaceae > Streptococcus. Next base: position 74,957 of record NZ_CAUOLF010000007.1, read on the forward strand.
CTTGGACTTTGCCCATACTCAGCCACTCTTTACCATTACCATCGGTGCTCAAGTGACCGTGGATACGGAGAAGATGTTGATTAGAATTGATGAATAGCAAGAAATCCTCATTCCAGCTGGAATGAGGATTCTTCTCTTTCATTAGGCACCATTTCATTGTTATCTCGTCGGCTTTTTTATCGTCCACCAAAACCGCCTTGGCCGTCTGGGGCACCGCCGCCACCGGGTCCACCAGCGCCAGGTCCGTCTGCTGTGATTTCTGTTAGGCTCTCACCATTGACCGTGATGGTACCGCCAGTGTAGGTAGCTGTTCCATCAAAGTCAAAGGCAGATACCGTAGAAGTAATATCCAAGTTTCCTCCTGACATGATGACATCGCCGTTGGAGTCGATAGCGTCTGTATCGCCTTCACCGACCTCGACCTTGATATCGCCACCGGTAATCTTGATAAAGATATCAGCTCCAGTTACATCACTAGCTGCATTGATCCCATCATCCGTCGCATAAAGGTCCAGCTTGCCGCCGTTAATGGTGACATTGGTTCCTTCCAGAGCTTCTACACTCTTGGAAACTGTAATCGTTCCACCATCAATCAAAGCAATATTGCTAGCGTGCAGACCATCATCACCTGCATTAATCGCGATGGTGCCGGACTGGATATAGAGATTCCCCAGAGAAGTGTCTTCATCATTGTCCGCGTGGATAGCATCTTCTGTCGCTGTGATATCAATAGTAGCGTCCTTGATATTAATAGCTGAAGCAGCTGACAGACCATTCTTAGCTGCCTTGAGCGTATAAGTGCCACCTGTCACCCGCAAGGTCTGCTCAGACTTAATCGCTGTTTCATACTTGCCATCAACTGTCAGACTTCCAGAGCCATTGAGAGTCAGGTCAGAGTTACTATAGATAGCTGCATCTGCATCCGTATTACTATGATTTGATGAGTCTGAGATTGTGTTTTGGCTGCCGTCAGCCAGAGTCAAGCTTGTTTTACCCGCATTTTCTACCAGAATAGCTGCGTCTGTCCCGCTCATGGTTACACCATTTAGGACGATTTGAACCTTGTCGCTATCACCTGCTTTGACGACAATCTGCACATTTTCGCTCGTTCCGGAAATAACATAGGTCCCAGCCTCTGAGATTGTCACAGTTGAGCCGGAGACACTAGCGCCGTCACCAGAGGTCTTAGCACTGGAGCCACTCAGGCTGATGGTCATCGCCTTGGACTCATCATAAGAAGCGTCTGAGTCTTCTGAAGCAAAGTAATCAGAAGTATTGGTCTTGGTCTGACTAGTGCTTGTAGCGTTAGCAGTCTGAGTGGTGCTTGAAGCTGTAGAGCTGCTGGCGTTTGAGCTGCATGCTCCCAGCACTGCTGTCATCAAGACCAGTGGAATCATCAATTTAATTTTTTTAAGAGTTGATTTTGATTGTTTCATTTTTCTTTTCCCATCTATTTTATTTGCTGCTGATACAGTTTGCCTTTTTATAGGCAAAGCCGTATTTGGATAAAGAGCTCGGAGACAGCTGGTAGCGATCCATGATCTCGCTGAGCCATAGCGGACAAGCTTCTGGAATCTTAACTTCCATGATGACGTGATTGGCTGGCAGGAGATGATCCCCATGGCGACCAGCCAAGAGACTCAGATCATAAGGACGGTAGGTCAGGTCGTGATCAAAGGTAATCCGAATCCGCTCGTCCTCAATCCCTTTCATCGAATAACGATTGTAGCCGATATACATCATAGGCTGAATGTTGCCAAAATGCTGGGTCAGCCAGGCCATTTCCTTGTCTATCTGAAGGTCAGTCAGCTGACTGTAATCACCGTCCAGATAGGCTTCCGCTGTCAACAAATCTGCTGCAAGACGGCGTTTGGTGACCAGATTCTCAGTCTTTTTCTTGATTTCCAAAAATACTTGACTATCCTCGGTCGGATGCTCTTGATAGGTCCGCAAACGCACCTTCTCATCAAAGCAAGGATTTTCCAAGGACTCACGAATGAGCTGATAAGATGGCGTATCATAGTAGAGATTGTTAATGGTCGAATAAGCTCGCTCATCCTCCACCAGATAGCCTTCAAACTCTAGCAATAAATCCAGCAAGGTTTCCTTGGAAATGATGTATTTGGTTTCAAAGCGCTGAAAATGATGTTGAAAAATTTTTACTGCCATGGGCTTCTCACCTCTCTATCTTTCTTGAATGTAATGCAATTTTAAAGATAAAAACTTAAAAGAAAAATAAAGAAAACTTAAAGAAAACAAAACATCTCCCTTTTCAGGAGATGTTGGTTAGAGAAAAAGTAAACGAATTACAGATAGACTTTTCATCTACATTTTTACAGATTCATAAAAGCACGAACCCTAAGCTAGCTGTTTTTTATCTGTTCGATAAACTAGAGTACCAAGTGTCATGAAAAGAACTAAAACAAAAGCAAGGAAGAGGACCTGAGTACCGATTTGACCATTCATGGAAATCGTTTGGCGCAAGCCCGATACAGAATAGCTCATTGGCAGCCAAGGGTTGATAACTTGGAAAATCTTACTAGTCAGCTCCAGCGGATAGGTTCCTGCACTAGAAGCCAGCTGTAAAAGCAAGAGAATCAGAGAAGCAAAGGCGCCGAGCTTGCTATCCCAAGTAACCAAAGCCGTCACAAGAGCCATAAAGGTCATGCTGGCTAGGACAATCAAACCAAGGGTTGCCCACTCATGGTTTGCAGATAGGCCTATCAAGTGCACAGCACCATAGACCAAAACACCCGCTACGACAGAAATGACTCCATTTACCTCTATACGGGCCTTCAGCCAATCTCGTTTCGTCTTGGGTTCTTGACCCGATGGAAGTGTGCTAAAGATGATATTGGTTGAAATAGCTGCCACAAATAAAGCTACTGAAATCATATAAGGCGCCATCCCAATGCCATTTTTTTCTACCTTATTCTCATCTGTCTTGCTCAGTGTCAGAGGATCTGCCAGAGTTTTTGCATTGTCTTCCTTAGTAGAAACAGTCGACAATTTATCGCCTGCATCTGAGAGGCCATTGGACAAATCGCTCGTTCCCACAGTAAGTTTAGAGAGATTATCTGTTAAAGCACTGCTGCCATCAGCCAGCTTTTCTGTACCGCTCGCTAATTGATTGGTTCCATCTGCTAATTTCCCGAAACTAGAGGTCAATTCTGGCGATTTATCTGTTAATTGGGCAGCCCCGTTTGCTAATTTTGTTGTATTTGCTAGCAAATCAGGGTTCTTACTTGCCAAAGCTGATGTCCCCTCAGATAGCTGACCGACTGCATTGGTATAGCTTGTCACCCCTTGTTCCAATTGTGTCGCGCCAGTCGTTAGTTTCTCATTTAGGGTGTCTACACCTGCGACTAGTTGATTGGCTCCTCCGCTTGCTGAACCGAGGCTAGTACTCACCGTTGATAAGCCATTATAAAGGCCATTAATCATGGTAGATGCTTGGGGTAAAACCTGAGTAGAAGTGTTTCCCAATTGACTAATCTTCGTTTGACTGGTAGCTTTTATCACTTCAAGAGAAGCCCTCATCGTATCAACTTCTGATAAAATTGCCTGAGCAGATTGATCACTTCCTGCTTGACTAGCACTGACTGCTGTATCAATCTCCGCCTTAGCCTCACTAGAAAGTCCTTGATAAGCACTGGTCCCTTGGACACTTGCTAAAGCTGCGGCCTTGGCGTCTTGATTATTATTGATAATGGCCTGAGCGGATGCTACTATGCTAGTCAGTGAAGCTTCAATGCTGTCTGTCGAAACAGCTGAGTCACTTGCTGCAGCTTGAATACTAGCATTCAACTGTGTCAAACTATTTGCTAAATCATTCACATTTTGCTGGTTGTTAGCTAAGGTGGTATCTACCGATGACTTTAATGTAGCCAAGCCAGTGTTCAGATTCGTCACACCTGTTGATAAGGCCTGAACTCCATCTCCTGACTGGGTGAGCTGTTGGACTCCTCCCAATAAATCTGCTGATCGACCCGACAGCTGATTTGCACCTGCGACCACAGTACTTACACCATTTGCATAAGTGTTTATCCCATTTGACAAACTACCCAGTCCAGACGATACTTGTGCAACACTCCCAGTATAAGTCTGTAGTCCTGTGTTAAATTGAGCTGCGCCGGACGATAATTTGCTCGTAGCTTGATTCAGAGTTCTTAAGTTATCTGCAATTGTCTGGCTGCCTGAATCTAGTTGTTGGCTGCCGGATGCTAATTGCTGAGCACCATCAGATGCCTTCACCAAGCCAGTCTTTAGATCTCCCATATTCTTAAATAAAGCGCTTGTATAAGTATCCGTCACATTTTGCGCCACCGTCTGCTTCAAAGAAGCCATAGCCGAATCACTCATCTTACCAGCAATAAAACTGTGGCCGCTAGACGTTTGATAGTCAATCTTCATTTGCTGAGGATTATCGGTCAAAATACTGGCTGCACGTTCAGATAAATCACTTGGAAGCGTCACAACCATGTAGTAATCACCCTTTTCCAGACCAGCTTGAGCGTCTTCTTTGCTGACGAAGTGAAAATCCAGATTTTTATTTTCCTTGAGGCTGGAAACAACATCCTCGCCTATAGACAAGGTCTTGCCACTAGCAGTTACAGCTTTATCCTGATTGACGACCGCCACTGGCAAGTCCGATACCTTTCCATACGGATCCCACATGGAGCTCAGGAAAATAACATTATACAAGGCAGGAATCAAAGAGACTCCTAACATCACAATGATAAAAGTCGGCTTTTTTAAAATAGCTTTCCATTCTCTTAACATGTCTACCTCCTAAAATTATACACAGTGTCCAAATTTCGATAAAATTGATTATACACCAATCGAAAATTATTACAAGTTTATTCTTTAAAAATTGGACACCGTGTCTAATTTTGTTTAAAAAGATTGTAGAGAAGCGGAATAAGTTAGTCCTACTGTCTTTAATCCCTAAATAATCTGTAGATAAAAAATATTTTTCCACTGGTAGCTACACAGAAAATCAGTATTATGTTAGAATGATAAGCGAGGTAAATGGAGTCAAGCATCGAGATCTTAACTTGAAGGTACGGTTCCATATGAAACACTGCTGCCAGCAGATGCCTCATATCACAATAGCTCAAGTCAGATTGAGCATAGTAAAGAAAGGTTTAAGACAATGAAAAAAAGAACACTATTTAGCTTATTTTCTCTAGTTGCAGTACTATTTCTTCTGTCAGCCTGCCGTTTCCTTGTACCATCTAACTCAGAGTCTACCACTCACCCTTCTAATTCAGATAAATCAGGAAAAAAAGTTAGTTTAAAGGATTCCTCAAGTTCATCAAAGCAATCTTCCAAAAGCAAAAGCAGCTCCTCTAGCAGCAGTAGTTCTTCCAGAAGTTCTAGTAAAGAAAATAGTAGTTCTAGTAAGGATATAGAAAAAACCACAGATGGTCTTCCAGAAGATGCCGATCATGCTAAGAAAGACAAGATTTATGCGACTGGCAATGCCAAGGTTTATTACCAATCCTATGAATCTGGCGGTTTTGAAGCTCAAATTCCTGAATTTAAAGGATATACTCAAGAAAAAGTCAAAAGTATTCTCGGCGAGCCAGAAAAAGTAAGCACCGACCTCGCTTCTGAATACGAAGCTTTCCAAAACAAAGAATTAGAAAATCTGAAGAGGCTGGTTCAGGAGCAAAAAATCAACACCGAACAAGCGCGTGCTTTCTTAGCAGGTGTAGTTGATATTTCTCAAGCATCAAGGTTACAAAATACCTATACGATTTACTCTTATAAAAATGAACAAATTTCTATTATCTTCTCGCAAGAGGGTGAGTTGCTTTACGTCACTCCCGACCCCGACTACCTCTACTTTAAATAATGCTCAAAACGAAGGCCAAGACTTTATTTTAAGTCTTGGCTTTATTATTTTACCAGTCTAAGAAACCTAATAAAATAAAATTTTGCCTATCTATGCCTATTTTCGGAATTTAACTCTTTTCCACTTGAAAAACATTTGATATAATAGTACATGGAGAAAAAGAAAAAGTAGTTTGCTATGATAGCTATTAGTTTGAAGAGCAGACTGAGGCTTAGCCTCAAAGGGAGATTTTATGTTAGAAAGCAATAAACGCCGAAAAACCAAGGCTATTATTGAGAGAGCCATGGTTTCACTACTGCATCAGCAGTCCTTCGACCATATCACTACTGTCCAGTTAGCTCAAGCTGCTGGCATCAGCCGTAGTAGTTTTTATACTCACTACAAGGATAAGTACGATATGATTGAACGTTATCAGCAAAACCTCTTTCATCAACTGGGGTATATTTTTGATAACAATCAGGAGGATATTCAAACTGCGATTACGGAGGTCTTTCAGTTCCTCCAGCTAGAGCCGCTTTTAGCTGCTCTTCTGACGGAAAACGGAACGAAAGAAATTCAAAATTTCCTGCGCCATAAGCTGCAGATGATGCTAGCTGATAGCCTTCAGGATCGCTTTAGCAATCGCATTTACAATCATTTTGAAAAAGAATACAGCCGGGTCTTTCTCGCTAATGCCTTCTTCGGCGTCTGCCAGATGTGGGTTTCCAGAGGAAAAAAAGAAAGTCCTGAACAAATAGCAGAATTTCTTTTGAAAATGCTGTAAGAAGCTGCTCGAATCCGATGGATCCTGGCTCTTCTGATATTTTGAAAAATTAAACAGGGTGTACAAAACCAAAAGAGGTTCTGTACACCCTATTTTTATTGTATTATAATTTCATAGCCAACATATTGACTGTCATACCAGCTGCTGTTCCCATCAGAGCGATGGTGTCTCCTTCCTTGACTAGATTGTGCTCCAGAGCATAGCAGAGAGAAAAGGGCACTGCTACTGACACCATATTACCATAGTCTTGCACAATATTAAGGTATTTATCATCAGGAATACCCAAGCTGCGCATGACCATTGGCAGAGCACGACTCGCCTGATGCGGAATGATATAATCCAAGTCAGATAGGCTGAGACCACTCTTTTCTTTAAATTCTTTAAACATTTCCGGAATTTTTCTGGCAGAGAGCAAGAGAATCTTCTTACCATTCATGTCAAACATGTAGTGAGTCTTGGTAGCGTCCGAATACTCCTTAGGCTGAAACGATGTCAAACCACCGCGAATCTCTGTATCGTGAGCTCCTTCAGACCACGTTCGCTGCAGGCTGGAGATGACCCCTCTTTCTTCCTCTGTTGCTTCAAAAATCAAAGCAGCCGCTCCATCACTGAACAACTCAAAACTTTCTTTCTGATTGGGATTGAGACCCAAACTTCCAACCTCACTAGACACGATGAGAATCCTTTGATACTCACCAGCCTCCAACAAATGAGACATGAGACTCAAAGCCGAGATAAAACTGGTGCAGGTCGTATTGATATCCATGGCTGGAATGGACAGCCCCTTAGCCACCAACTCATGAATCAAAGCCGCGGTGCAGGGAATAGGCTGAACGCCCACTGCACTGGCTGACACGATACAGTCGATGTCTTTGATTGTCAAGCCCGCTTGCTCTAGGGCTTTTTCAATCGCCTTAACAGCCATAGAAAGCTGGGTTTCTTCATTTTCCACCACCCGATAACGGGTCTGATCCTTAAAAGTCACAGTATTTCTAGGTAGATGCGTACCGTAACCAACAATCTTTATATGATTCTTTACTGCAGTCATATTAAACTCCTTCTTGTCAGACTTGGGGCTGCTTAATAGCTAGGTAAACTGCTAAAGCGCTTGAGCCTCTGATTCATATATTTTTCCACTGGGAGCATTCTTAAGCTCGATAGATGCGTTTCAACTTACGGCTTCTGTCCCGCTGATAATCTTCAAAAGAAATAGCCGGCATAAGAAAGTCTTTATCAGTCGCTAAGTTCTGAAACTGCTGGACAATCTCGTCTTCTCGCTGCTGACTACGATGTTCGATAGCAATGGTCAGCGAATAGTCCTTTTTCTGAGCGACTTGGTATTCTCCAATCCCATCAACTAAGAGCAGACAGCGGCGAATAAAGTCTGGAAAGACCTCCACCGACTGGCCTGCAGCATTTTCAAAAATGAAAATATCATCTGAGCGCCCCTCAATCCTGTCAATCCGTGTAAAGACCGAACCGCAGGGGCAAGGTTCAGGATTTTCCACCAAGATATCATTCAGTTCATATCGAAAAATTGGCTGAGAAGTCCGCTTGAAATCCGTAATTATTGGATAAAAGCGCCTATCATCTAAGTAGTACTTATCTACATGGACAATATCTTCGTTTAGATGAAGATTCCCATAGGAACAGCTACAGGCTAGAAAGCCCTCGGTCGCTTGGTAGACCTGGTCCACCTTTTTCAGACCAAATCCTGCTTGAATCCTCTGCCGATCCGGCTCTTCTAAAATCTCTGCCACCGATACGACTTTGCTAGGGGTAATCTGCAAATTCCCTGCCTGGACTTGTTTAGCCAGCTCTAAGAGCATTGATGCTGGTGCTACCAAAATCGTTGGCTGGTAAGCATTCAATCGCTCTACATGCTCTTCGGCTCCCTGAAAAGTATCAAAATACTCCAGAGAAATCAAGCCTGAATTGACAGTCTGATAGAGCTGGTTATCTGCCCGAAGAAAGAAGGCTATTTTGTGCCCAAAGAGTTTGCCTGTAGGCAGCATCTTGGCCAAGATGGCTGCCGCCCACATACTCCGCTCCTTTTCAGTGGTGACAAACAAACCTCGGTGACCGGATGTCCCAGAAGACAGGCCGACAGCGATTTCTCCTATCATGGGGCTGAAATCACGTGTCCGCTCGCTCTCCAGAGCCAAGGCTAACAACTCATCCCGATCCAGCCCCTGAGTATTGAGCTCATTGAAATGCTCCATCATAAAGGCCTTATTCATCTTAAAATCTGCTGGAATACCTGATTTGAAATAAGGTGATTCCTGCTGCAGAAATTCCCGATAGATTGCTAAAGCCTTAACTTGATAGCTTTCCAGGGCCTGTCGATCTTTAAATCGATTCCCCCAGCGCATGACGCTAAAGGTTTTTAGAAATGTTCCTAGTTTCATACAAAATCTGCTCCGCTCTCTCGGCCGGATCATGACTGACTAGAACCTGATAGCCAACAGCAAGCAACTGCCGCAGCAAGGCCACACCAGCCATGTATTCTTCCTTGTTATCTTGGATCAGTGACGGCAAGAAACGCATCTGCTCCGTATAAGGCAACAGATCCATGCCCCAGCACAAATCAGCTCCGATAAACAGATGATAATCTGGCAAAAAGAGACAAGCTTGACCAGCGGCATGGCCATCAACTGAGGCCAGATATATACTGCCATCCCCAAACAAGTCAACTGTCTTACGATAGAGGAATGCTGCTTGGACCTGCTGAGGTTCCACCACTTCCAACCGACTCTCAAAATCCTGCGGAAGAAATTCCTTGAAAATCAAATCCTTAAGCTTGGCATGTTGATAAGTTTTGAAGACGGTCTTGGTCAGAATGAAGCGAGCCTTGGGAAAGAAAGCAGCTCCGCCGATGTGATCTGGATGCAAGTGCGACAAGATGATATAAGAAATATCTTCTGGCGCAATTCCTTTTTGCTCAAGCAGCCGATCTACACGCTCCTCTTCTGACATATCAACAGGCGTTCCCAGACCATAAAGCCAGTATTTGAAATTGGGCTTCAGAATAGCTGGAGAATAGCCAGTGTCATAGAGAATAAAGCCTTTCTCACGATGCTTCAAGAGGAAAACACCAGCTGGAAAAATTATTTTTTTCTTGGCAACTCCCTTAAACATCTGCTGCAAGTGACTGCTGCAGCGCCCAGGCTGAAGATACTCAATTTTCTCGATAATGTTGGACATATTTTGCAATCCCTTCACTGATTGTCAACTTGGGTTGATAGCCCAAATCCCTTACTGCTGCTGATATATCCAGCGTTTGACTGTAACGCATTAAGTAATAGGTGTAAAGAGTAAGAGGCGGCTCTTTTTCAATGTGAAAAAAGCGATAAAAGCTTTCAAAGCCCTGTGCCAGAAGACCTAGAAAAGCAGCAGGTAACTTAATATAATGTTTACGAACCTGTAAACTATCTAAAGCTTCATCCAGCATATCCTTGAAACTACGGGATTCTCCGTTGGTAATGTTGTAAACTTGTCCTTGCGCTTCTGGCATTTCCAAAGCCAGACGAACAGCCAAGGCCACATTTTCCACACAGGTCATGTCCATCATTTGCTGGCCATTTCTGATGAGTGGAATCGCCAGTTTTTGGCTCAAGCGCAGAATTCTAGGAAAAATACTGGTGTCTCCAATACCAAAAAGCCCTCTAGGACGTAAGATAACCGATGGAACTTGAGGATAGCTTCGGACAATCCGCTCAGCCATGAGCTTGCTTTTTATATAGAAATTTAGCTCATTCTCCTGAGGAGCAGCCTCTTCTTTGATAGCGAATTGGTCACGCGCAGCAGCATAAACACTTGGGGAGGAAATATAGACCAGTCTTTGTACTCCAAAATGTCGGCAGGCTTCCATAACCAGCTTGGTTCCTACAACATTCGCCTGATAAAACTGCTCCCATGGTCCCCAAATCGTTGAGAGGGCACCAGCATGCACCACTGCATCCACTCCTTCACAGGCTGCAAAAATTTCTTCTTCTCTGGTAAAATCTCCAGCAAAAAACTCTACTAAAGAACCTTCTAACTGCCGACCAGCCTTCAGATTACGACCAAAAGCCCGTACCTGATAGCCTTGTTCAGCCAGCTCTTCAACAACATACTTTCCTAGAAAGCCAGTCGCTCCTGTCACTAGAACCTTCATCGCTACTCCTTTCATACAATTTTCTGTTTGTGTCTTGTCCCCATTATACACCATTTCAGCAAATCTTCCGTAAAAAAGCTGGAAAAAATCTTTACAGGGTGTCTCACCTGATTGGATAGGAGCAGAAAGAAATCAGATAATTTCCCCAAACAGCTGTCTCAATCCATTGACATTTTTTTAGTTGGAAATAGTTCTAATTAATTCATTGAGAATATTAAAAAAGAAGCCGTGAAACCGACTTCTGAACAAATACAAATTAAAGCATTTTGTTGTAGAATTCAACGATAAGTGCTTCGTTGATTTCTGGGTTGATTTCATCGCGTTCTGGCAAGCGAGTCAATGAACCTTCCAATTTTTCAGCGTCGAATGATACGAATGCTGGACGTCCAAGAGTAGCTTCTACTGCTTCAAGGATTGCTGGAACTTTCAATGATTTTTCACGAACTGAGATCACTTGACCTGGAGTTACTCGGTATGATGGGATATCAACGCGTTTTCCGTCAACAAGGATGTGACCGTGGTTTACGAATTGACGAGCTTGACGACGAGTAGTCGCAAGACCAAGACGGTAAACAACATTATCCAAGCGACGCTCCAAGAGAAGCATGAAGTTGAAACCAAGGATTCCTTCTTTGATTTTTGAAGCTTGAACAAACAAGTTACGGAATTGTTTTTCACCTACACCGTAAGTGAAACGAAGTTTTTGCTTTTCAGCCAATTGCAAACCGTATTCTGACAATTTGCTGCGGTTGTTTGGTCCATGCTGACCAGGTACATAGTTGCGGCGAGCCAATTCTTTACCTGTACCAGTAAGAGAAAGACCCAAACGACGAGCTTGTTTCCAAGATGGTCCTGTATAACGTGACATAAAAATGTCCTCCTGTAAAATATTTTTGAGGAAATAGTCACTTAGAAAGCCCTGATTCGTGCAGAACATTTTCGCCCAAACAGCTAAGGCTACTTTTATAGCTGATGTTCTGTTGACGAGCTCCATGCTTTCCTGCTGCTATTTCACACAAGGGCTATTGTACCATGAATAAAGTCAAAAGTAAAGGGGATCATGCAAAAAATCAAGCCAAAAGGCTTGATTGAAGTTGTTTCTTGAAAGCAAAGGAATTCAGGCAGTTGCTTCACACTCCCAAAATCCTCAAAATCTCCTGCTTATATCGCAGCTTCTGTAGTTCCTTATCCTCGCTACCTGACCAAGTCAATTGGAAATCTGCAACAATTTGCCCAGGCCGATTTTTCAGAATATAGATACGGTCACTGAGAGCCAGAGCTTCCTCGATGCTATGAGTGATAAGGAGAGTCGTCAGACCCAGCCTACGATGAATATCCAGATACCAAGTGTGCAGCTCCATCTTGGTCAGCTCATCCAAAGCACTAAAGGCCTCATCCAGAAGAAATAGCTTGTGGCCGAACATATAGGTTCGCAGCAGAGCCACGCGCTGCCGCATCCCCCCGCTCAGCTCATGTGGATACTTATCTGCCACATCAAAGAGCCCGAACTCCTTCAAAATCTGACTTGCCTGCTCCGTCGCTTCCTTTTTGGATACCTTTCGGATTAAGAGGGGCAAGATGACATTGCCCAGCACCGTCTTATGCTCCAGCAGCAAGTCCTTCTGCAGCATATAACTCACCCGGCCCTTGGGATTTTCCTGCCCATCTAGGACAATCCTGCCCGACTGGACCTCCAAAATTCCCGCAATCAGATTAAAGAGGGTCGTTTTCCCGACTCCACTAGGCCCCAAAATCGCTACGACCTGGCCTGCTTCTACCTTTAGGCTGATGTCCTTCAAAGTCTGCTGCTCATCATAAGCATAACTTACATTTTCAAGTTTAATTTCTGTCATTATTTTATATAATCGTTGCTAAATCCCTTGTCACTCAAGTCATTGTCCACGATATCCTTATCCTTAGCCCATTTGTAAAAGGCGTTCCAGCGGCTAGCCTCAAACTGACCCCACTTGTCCTTATCTGATGCATATTGCTCAGACAGATATTTTTGAGAAGCCAAAACAAAATCACGCTTGTTTTTCAGCTCTGGCGCATGCTTGATTAAAATATCCGCTGCTTCTTCAGGGTGCTCCATGGCATATTGATAGCCCTTCTTGATGGCCTGCAAGACCTTTTTCGCCTCGTCCGGATTCTTCTTCAGATAGTCATTATTAGCAATAATCACTGGAGAATAGTAGTCAAACTCCTTTACATAGTCCTTCATATAAAAGAAATTAGTATCCATGCCTTGCGTCTCTGCCATGATGCCGTCCCAACCATGATAAATCCAGGCTGCATCAAACAAACCATTTTCAATCGGCGTAATTGAGTTGGAATCGTTGTTAGGAACTTTTTCCACTTCATCAAACTGGCCGCCTTGGCTTTCAACCAAAGTTTTGAGCATGCCTAGCTCCACTGAATCATTCCAAGTGCCGTATTTCTTGCCAGCTAGGTCCTTAGGTCCAGTAATCCCTGCAGACTTCTTGGAAATAATGCCCGAAGTATTATGCTCTACAATGGCTGCAACGGCTGTGATTTCTGCGCCCTTATCCAATTTTTTAGCCATGGAGTCCTGGAAATAAATGCCAAAAGGTGCCTTGCCGTTGATAATCAAATCCGAACTGCTATCTTCAGGCGGCAACTTGATATCCACATCCACGCCTGCTTCCTTGAAGTAGCCCTTTTCTTGAGCCACATAAAGGCCGGTATGGTTGGTGTTAGGTGACCAGTCTAGGATAAAATCAATCTTTTTATCCTTGCTTTCAGACGTAGATTTCGACTGGCTGCAGGCCGCTAGACCAAAGATAGACACGGCAGCTAAACCTGCCAGCAACACTTTATAACTTTTTTTCATCATTATCCTCTTTTCTTTCTTTGGAAAATAGCAGAGCTGAGCTCCTATTTCCACTTAATGATATATTTTTCACTGACAGCCACCAGCTTCATCCCCAGAAGACTGATAACCGAAACCAATATGATAATAGCAAACATGGTATCGTACTGGAAAAGTTTCTTAGACTGAATCATATAAACACCCAAGCCTTCAAAACCGCCCAGCCATTCGGAAACCACAGTCGTGATGAAGGCATAGGAAACACTGACGCGCAAGCCTGCATAGAAATAAGGCAAGCTAGCCGGAATCTTAAAATGCCAAAGAATCTGCCAGCGATTGGCCTGCATAAGCTCAAAGAGAGTCAGAGTATCTCGGTCACAATGCCGAAAACCATCCAGAATACTGACGATAATCGGAAAAGTCGTCGTCAGAATAATGAGCACAATCTTGGGCAAAATCCCATAACCCAGCCAGAGAACCAAGATTGGCGCCAAAGCAATGGTCGGAATCGTCTGCACCACGACCATCATGGGATAGATTAGATCATTGAGCCAGCTCATGCTGTCCATGAGTATAGCTAGTATACAAGCCAAGATGACGCCCAAGACTAAACCCAGCAAGGCTACTTTTAAGGTCGCCCAGCTATGACTTGCTAGAAATCCAGCATCTCTGATAAAGGCCTGACCAATTTCCAGAGGTGTCGGCAGGATAAACTTGGGCAAGAGCTTGAGCCAGCCCATGACCTGCCAGATGACAAGTACACCCAACATACCTAAGAAACCGATTTGCTGTCGCATCAGCCTTTGTAGTGCTTTCATTAGAATGATTTTCCTCCCTTCCTGCATTTTAGCGCTGCAATTTTTCAAGATATCACCATTCGATAAAGATGATAAAAGAAAAGACCTTTTCCATATACGGAAAAGGCGCACAAATACCACATTTTTCGGTATGTTTCCTACGCTGGCATTACCCAGATCAGGTGCGGTCGAAGCTTACACTTCCTCTCAGACTGTACACAGACTCCCATATATAGGACTATGATAGCGCAATCATCAGCAAATGTCAAGGTTGGAGCTTGGGCTCGCTCCTTTTCAACGATAAGTGAAGCAAACGATCATCAATCAGCCAAACTTCCCTTTCGCAGCCAGCAAAGTCTCCATAGCCCTGATATTCTCAGTCTCACTTGTGGATAAGATGATTTCAAAGCCCAATTCAGCTGCCGTGTCTAAGTTAGCCTGAATATCATCAATGAAGACGGATTCCACTGGATCCAGACCATATTTTTTCAACAGCTTGTGGTAAATCTCTACTTCTGGCTTGACGACACCGACCTCTGAGGAAAGGATATAGCCCGACAGCAGTGGAAAAATAGGCAACAAACCAGCTTTTTCAATATGATAAAAAATCTCACAAGTGGTTGACAAGATATAGATTCGATAGCTCTGGTCAACCCATAGCCGAATTCTTTCCTGTAAATCACTGTAAACATGCACAACCTCATACCAATGATAAAAGATATTCTTAATGGCGGAATGATAAGAAACATCCAGCTGAGCCAGGACTTCCTCACAAGCTTCTTTCAAACTCAGCTCTCCCTTGTCCGTCTGATGCCAGACACCTGATTCAAAAATGGCCTGCCTAAGGACCTGCCGCCGTTCTTTCTCAGGTTCAAAATATGTCAAGATTTTCTCTGAATTCCATTCAATCAGAACATTGCCCAAATCAAAAACTAAATTTTTAATCATGATGACCACCTGTTTTCTTTGCTTATCATCCTCTATATACGTCGATTTGACTGAGGAATTGCTTCAAATATAAGTAAAAAGGCCCACTGGACCTTTCTATTCATCAAAATATCGGATGAGGTTCTTTTCTGTCAAAATGTCAGAATAAGTATAAGACTCCACATAGGTATTGGAGATTTCCCCTGGCTGACCGCCTTCATTGGAATATTCCACAATAAACAAAGACGGATAGACTTCAATCAGACGGCCTTGCTTGCTTTTTTGGCGCTTACGACCGTTTTCCAGCGTCATCTCAACAATTTGTCCTTCATGCGCCTTGATATCTTCTTTGATTTTTTTCATTTTTGCCACATCTGTAAATGCATCACTCATCTTTATTCGTCCTCTCTTTTGGAAATACTTGAGAATTTATTATACTCTTTCTGGAAAATTAACTCTACTGTACCACGCGCCCCACTCCGGTTTTTTTCGATAATGACCTCAACCTTGTTGTTGGGAATGCCTTCTTCCTCCTCACCAGCTCGATCATAATAATCATCCCGATAAAGGAAGGCAACAATATCCGCATCCTGCTCAATGGAACCTGATTCCCGAATATCAGACAGCACTGGTCTCTTATCCTGCCGCTGCTCCACGCCACGCGAGAGCTGACTCAGCGCAATGACCGGCACCTTGAGCTCCTTCGCCAAGATTTTCAACTGCCGGGAAATTTCCGAAACCTCTTGCTGGCGATTTTCACGGCCAGTTCCTGTAATCAGCTGCAGATAGTCAATCAAGACCAGCCCTAAATTACCCGTTTCCTGGGCTAGTTTTCGAGCCCGCGAGCGAATCTCTGTAATCCGAATCCCTGGTGTATCATCGATATAAATACTGGCATTAGCCAGATTAGCTGTCGCAATGGTATATTTCTGCCACTCTTCATCTGTCAGTTGCCCCGTACGAATAGAGTGAGAATTAATCACCCCTTCAGAAGCCAACATCCGGTCCACCAAGCTCTCCGCCCCCATTTCCAGAGAGAAAATGGCTACAGTCTTATCCAGCTTGGTTCCGATATTCTGAGCAATATTAAGAGCAAAGGCCGTCTTTCCGACCGCTGGCCGAGCCGCCAGAATGATTAATTCTTCCTCATGCAGACCAGTCGTCATCTTGTCCAGCTCACGATAGCCAGTCGCAATCCCAGTGATATCTGATGTCTGCAGAGATCGAGCCTCCAGATTGCCAAAGTTAAGATTCAGCACATCACGGATATTTTTAAAGCCACTGCGGTTGGCCGTCTCACTGACATCAATCAGAGCTTTTTCAGCTCCGGCGATAATTTCCTCTGACAGACGGTCACCATCGTAGGCTTGATTGATAGACTCTGTCAGACGCGAAATCAGCCGCCTTAGAATGGCCTTTTCTACAACGATTTTAGCATAGTATTCAGCATTGGCAGAGGTTGGCACAGAATTGACCACTTCCACCAAGTAGCTGAGACCGCCGATATTCTGCAAGTCACCCTGACTATCCAAAATATTGCGAACCGTCGTTGCATCAATGGCATCCCCGCGGTCAGCTAAGTCAATCATAGCCTTGAAAATCAAGCGATTGGCATACTTAAAGAAGTCAGCAGGCTCGATATACTCACGAACAAAGACCAGTTTGCTCTCATCAATGAAAATGGCTCCTAAGACGGACTGCTCCGCTAAAATATCCTGAGGCTGAGCTCGGAGTTCATCAATCTCTGCCATCGGTAAATCCTTCCTTCAAATCACTATTATCCTTCTTTAACCCGCAAACGAATCACCCCAGTTATATCCTGATAAATTTTCACTGGAACATCTATCAGACCAATGGAGCGAATCGGTGAGTCCACCTTAATATGCCGTTTGTCAATTTTGATGCCAAACTGCTTCTGCAGCTCTTCTGCTATTTTCTTGCTGGTAATAGAGCCAAAGGTGCGACCGTCCGGACCAACTTTTTCAGTAAATTCAACAAGAGTAGCTTCTTCTGCTAACTTAGCCTTAATAGCCTGAGCTTCTGCCACTAGTTCAGCGTGGGCTTTTTCTTCGGACTTTTGCTTGCCGCGCAGTTCTCCAATAGCCTGCGCTGTTGCTTCCTTGGCTAAATTTTTCTTAATCAGAAAATTTTGAGCGTAGCCAGTCGGCATTTCCTTGATTTCGCCTTTTTTGCCCTTGCCTTTTACATCTGCTAAAAAAATTACTTTCATCCTTTTTTCTCCTCGTCTATTATTACTTCCTCTTTAATGACTTGGTCCATAATTTCTTGATTCAGCGACTGAAGGACCTCAGAAACTATTTTACCTTCAATTTGAGCTGCTGCCAGATTGAAATGACCGCCACCGCCCAGCTTTTCCATAATTCGCTGAACATTGATTTTGCTGCGACTGCGAGCCGAAATAGACACATAGCCTTTGGTATTCTTGCTCACGACAAAAGTAGCTTCAATTCCTGACATGGAGAGCATGGTATCAGCTGCCTTACTGATAACAACTGTATCATAAGTGTTCTCCTCTGGACCAGCTGCTACAATGACATTAGGCAAAATCTTCTTGCCATTTAAAATCAGCTCATTAATCGCACGATATTCCTCAAAATCCGTAGCCGAAATATCCTGAATCACAACACTGTCACTACCCCGAGTCCGTAGATAGCTGGCCACATCAAAGGTCCGACTGGTGACTCGAGATGAAAATCCTTTGGTGTCAAGCATGATCCCCGCCATGAGAAGGCTGGCTTGCATCTTACTGAGACGGTTCTTTTTAGAATTCTGGAACTGAATCAGCTCCGTCACCAACTCACTGGCACTGCTAGCCCCACTTTCGATATAGGCAATCACAGCATTTTCTGGAAAGTCTTCATCACGACGATGGTGATCGACTACGATAATCTGACTGAATTGATCAAAGAAATCCTTAGACAGCGTCAGAGATATCTTGGAATGGTCAACCATAATCAAAAGCGACCGATTGGTCACCATATTTACTGCTTCAGAAAGCGGCAGCAGATAGTCAGCCCCTTCCTGCTGAAGCTTTGTAATGGACCGCTCAATGTCAGAAGCCATCTGGGACGGATCATAGACCACATAAGCTTTCTCAATGATATTACTAGCAAAGAGTTGCATACCAAGAGAAGAACCCAAGGCATCCATATCCAGATTTTTATGTCCGACTATAAAGACCTGATCCACACTCTTAATCTTATCAGAGATCGCAGTCATCATAGCCCGAGTTCGCGTGCGCGTGCGCTTAACAGCTGACGCCGTTCCTCCACCAAAGAAGATTGGATTCATGTTGTCATTATTTTCTTTGACGACAGCCTGATCCCCACCGCGAACTTCAGCTAAGTTGAGGTTAAGCAGGGCTACCCGACCGATTTCATCATGATTGCCATCACCATAAGAAAAGCCCATACTGAGTGTCAATGACAGCTCGCGATTTTTAGCTTCCGTCCGGAATTGATCAATGATAGAAAATTTATTTTCCATCAGCTGTTCCAGCACTGTGTAATCCGTAAAAAGATAGAACCGATCCATACCAACCCGACGGTAAAACATGTGAAACTGCTCAGAAAATTCTGCTACGAAGTTGGCCACAAAGCTATTGATATGGCTGATATCTGTGTCAGAAACGACATCCTCCAAATCATCATAATTATCCACCGAGATAATTCCGATCACCGGGCGCGTTGTTACCAGACCAACAGTGGCTTCGTATTCATTGGATGCATCAAAAAAATAAAACACACTGGATGCACGGTCCAAGTAAACCGAATATTTCTTGTCTCCAACCGTAGCATAATGACCAGAGTCTGAATAAGCAGCCTTCATGATATTCTTGAGCATATCTGCATCAAAATCACCATCTTCGGTTGTAAAAATCAGTTCCGCATAGGGATTAAACCACTCTACATCACCATTATCTTCACTGATTTTAATGACACCAACTGGCATCTTATCCAGCAAGGAAGCGAGGCTCCCTTCTGCCTGATGATTGACATAATGAATCTGCTCAATCTCATCTAGCTCGGATACTCTCTGTTGCTGGATAAAAAGCACAATCAAAAGAGCCAGCACAAGCATGAGAGCAGCTAGCATGGCCAAACTATCACCAAAAAGTCTCAGACAGATGGCTAAGATTATAAAGGAAATTAGACCCGCCATCGCTAAGTGAATTGGGGCAAAACGAAATTTTTTCATCATAGACCTCTTATTCCGCCATTTTACCATAAATTCGAGAAAAAAGCGAATTTCTCCCAATAAGTAAGGCATTTAAGAAGGGTAAAGGAAGCGAAAAACAGCCTTTCAAAGTTTACAACTTTGTAAACCGCTTGTAAATTTACACAAAAAGGCTGCTTCCCAAAGGAAACTAAGCCTTTTACAAGAGTTACTTCGCTTGATTTTTAGAAATGCTTCTAGACTTGCCTTCTAAGTAAACCATCAAAATGGAAATATCTGCTGGATTGACACCAGAAATACGACTAGCCTGACCAATTGTTTCTGGATTGATTTTCTTAAACTTCTGTCGTGCTTCTGTCGCAATCGAGTCAATATCATCCCAGTCAATATTAGCTGGAATCCGCTTCTCTTCCATGCGCTTCATCTTCTCAACCTGATCAAGAGCTTTGGAAATATAGCCTTCATACTTAATCTCTGTTTCAATTAGCTCGATAATCTTTTCATCAAGCTCCTCTGCCGCTGGACCAATGAACTGAACCACATCCTGGTAAGACACTTCCGGACGTCGCATAAATTCTTTGGCAGTTACTGCATCTGTCAGAGGCTTAAAGCCAAGCGCTTCTACCTTAGCATTTGTTTCCTTGACAGGTTTTAGTTTGATAGATTCCAAACGCTTCATCTCGTTGTCAAATTGATTCTTTTTAATCTCGAAACGAGCCCAGCGTTCATCATCTACCAGACCAATTTCTCGTCCCATCTCTGTCAAACGCATATCGGCATTGTCATGGCGGAGAATCAGACGGTACTCAGCTCGACTAGTCAAGAGTCGATAAGGTTCTACTGTTCCCTTGGTCACCAAATCATCAATCATGACTCCAATGTAACCGTCACTGCGTTTCAGAATCAGCTCTGGCTTACCTTGGACTTTCAAGGCAGCATTGATACCCGCGATAATTCCTTGACCTGCAGCTTCTTCATAGCCAGAAGTCCCATTGGTCTGACCTGCTGTAAAGAGCCCTGAAATTTTCTTAGTTTCCAAGGTTGCCCGTAACTGGTGGGGCATAATCATATCGTACTCAATGGCATAGCCTGTCCGCATCATCTCAGCATTTTCTAGACCTTTGATAGAGTGAACCAAGTCCTTTTGTACATCTTCTGGCAGACTGGTTGACAGCCCCTGCACATAAACTTCTTCCGTATCACGGCCCTCAGGCTCTAAGAAAAGTTGGTGACGCTCTTTGTCTGCAAAACGGACAATCTTATCCTCAATAGACGGGCAATAACGTGGCCCCACACCCTTGACTACTCCTGAA
Source organism: uncultured Streptococcus sp. (assembly GCF_963456385.1). Taxonomy (GTDB): domain Bacteria; phylum Bacillota; class Bacilli; order Lactobacillales; family Streptococcaceae; genus Streptococcus. The sequence continues at coordinate 95,800 of NZ_CAUOLF010000007.1, forward strand.
AACATAGGCGCCCGATGCAGGTTATTTTGGATAATCTCATGACTTTCCGCATTGGTATAAGTCAACCAGCAAGGAACTTGATCTTTCACATAGTCCTCATCGCGAGACGCATAAGAGAAATGATTGGCCTTTTCATCACCTGGCTGAATCTCGGTCACATCATAATTGATAGATGATGCCTTGACACGCGGAGGCGTTCCGGTTTTAAAACGACCAATTTCAAAACCTAGATCCCGCAAGTTATCTGCTAAAGGAATAGCTGCCAGACTGTGGTTAGGACCTGATGAATACTTGAGATCCCCAATGATAATTTCTCCTCGCAAGGCTGTTCCAGTCGTAACAATGACGGCTTTAGCTGCATACTCCTGATGGGTCGCTGTCTTAACCCCAATTACCTTACCATCTTCTACCAAGATTTCATTAATCATAGTTTGTCGCAAGGTCAGATTTTCTTGATTTTCGACAGTCTTCCGCATTTCTTTGGAGTAGACTTCCTTATCCGCCTGCGCCCGAAGAGCCCGAACTGCAGGTCCCTTACCCGTGTTGAGCATCTTCATCTGGATATAGCTCTTGTCAATATTCTTGGCCATCTCACCGCCCAAAGCGTCTACTTCACGGACAACAATCCCTTTAGCAGATCCTCCGATAGATGGATTGCAGGGCATAAAAGCCAGCATCTCAATATTGATGGTTGCTAAAAGAACCTTGCAACCCATTCGACTAGCAGCCAGCGATGCCTCAACCCCAGCATGCCCTGCTCCAATCACGATAATATCATAACTTTCAGTAAAATTGTGTGACATTTCTTTTTCCTTCGTTTTTTTTCACCAAAAAAGGCCAAGTCTCCAGAAGTGCAGGACAAAAAAGCCTGCAACATCCATGAGCTTTGACCATCATAGGTATTGCTTATCTTATTGTAGCAGATTGAGCTGAATTGTCAATCTAAATGTACTGCAAGACTTGACTATTCTTATAAGCTCTGTCAATCAAGCCACCACCTAAGCACTCATCTCCATCATAGAAGACGACTGCTTGACCTGGAGTAACAGCCCTTTGAGGCTGATCAAAGTTGACAACTGCCTTGTCACCCTTTACAGTAACTGTCACTTTGGAATCAGGCTGACGATAACGGAACTTAGCTGTACATTCTATAGTAAATTCTTCTGGCATTTCTTTTGTGAAATGAACCTGACTAGCGTCAAGGCTGGTTGACATCAAATTGTCATGGTAAAAGCCTTGACCCACATAAAGAATATTTTGGCTGAGATCTTTTCCAACCACAAACCAAGGCTCATTATCTCCCCCGTGCTGACCACCAATTCCAAGACCACCTCGCTGGCCAATAGTATAATACATCAAGCCAGCATGCTGGCCCATATCTCGGCCTTCCAAGGTCATCATGCGACCAGGCTGGGCTGGTAAATATTGACTCAGAAATTCTTTAAAATTCTTCTCACCAATGAAGCAAATACCTGTCGAGTCTTTTTTCTTAGCTGTAGCTAAACCAGCTCTTTCAGCAATTGCTCGAACTTCTGGCTTTTCTAAATGACCCAGAGGAAACATAGTCTTTTGCAGTTGTTCCTGTGACAGTTGGCTTAGGAAGTAGGTCTGATCCTTATTGTTGTCCTTGCCACGCAACATGTGAACCAAGCCATCTTGGTCTCTCTTCACCTGAGCATAGTGACCCGTTGCAACGTAATCTGCACCCAGTGTCAAGGCATAGTCAAGGAATGCTTTAAACTTGATTTCCTTGTTACACATGACATCTGGATTTGGAGTCCTACCAGCTCGGTATTCTGCCAAGAAGTATTCAAAAACACGATCCCAGTACTCTTTCTCAAAGTTGACAGAGTAGTAAGGAATGCCAATCTGATCTGCAACAGCAGCTACATCCTTGTAGTCTTCTGTGGCTGTACAGACACCAAATTCGTCTGTGTCGTCCCAGTTTTTCATGAAGATGCCAATCACATCGTAACCTTGTTCTTTTAAGAGCAAAGCAGTTACTGATGAATCAACACCTCCGCTCATACCAACAA
>NZ_CAUOLF010000008.1:0-97827 GCF_963456385.1 uncultured Streptococcus sp.
CATTCCCTGCTGGTTCGACTCCGTTATTTGACAATGGTTCTTCTGTCAAAGAAGTACCAAATGTTGGTAAGTTCGAAGTGGATGCAGATGGTAAGGTGACCTTTACTCCAGACAAACAATTCAAGGGTGAAACACCGGAACTCGAATTAACTCGTGTGGATGCCAACGGTACTCCTATCACCGTCAAATATCAAGCAGTAGTGAAAGAAGTGATTCCAACTGGCACCAATGCGACTAGCACTGGTCCTCAAGGTGTTCCACAAACTGGTACACCAACTTTCCAAGGTGGTGATCCATTAGTTCCAATTGATGAAACCGTTGAGCCGACCTTTGAAGATGGAAGCAAGAAGAAGACCATTCCAGGTCAAGGAACCTACACGATTGCTCCAGATGGTGCAGTGACTTTCACGCCAGACAAGCAATTTGTGGGTAAACCAGATCCAATCACTGTGAAGCGAGTGGATAAGAACGGTACACCAGTGATAGCGACATACAGTCCAGAGTATACTAAGGTAACTCCGACTGGTACTGGCACTAAGACAGAAGGCTTGCAAGGCCAAGTTCAAGAAGGTAAAGTGACCTTCACCCCTGGTCACGATTCAGTTCCATTCCCTGCTGGTTCGACTCCGTTATTTGACAATGGTTCTTCTGTCAAAGAAGTGCCGAATGTTGGAAAATTCGAAGTGGATGCAGACGGCAAGGTTACTTTCACTCCAGACAAACAATTCAAGGGAGAAACACCGGAACTCGAATTGACTCGGACTGATGCGAATGGAACTCCAGTAACCGTCAAATATCAAGCAGTAGTGAAAGAAGTAACTCCAACTGGTACTAGTGCAACGAGCACAGGTCCTCAAGGTGTTCCACAAACTGGCACCCCAATTTTTGCGGGTGGTGACCCACTAGTTCCAATTGATGAAACCGTAGGGGCAAGCTTCGCAGACGGCAACAAGGAAAAAGTGATTCCAGGTCAAGGAACTTACACGATTGCCCCAGATGGCTCAGTGACCTTCACTCCAGACAAGCAATTTGTAGGTAAACCAGATTCAGTTACCGTTAAGAGAGTGGACAAGAATGGTACTCCAGTCACTGCAACTTACAGTCCAGAGTTTGTTAAGGTAACTCCAACTGGTAAAGATGCTTCCTCTACAAATATCAAAGGCCATGTTCAAACTGGAAAACCTGTCTTCGAAGCAGGTGATCCACTGGTTTCAATTGATGAGACGATTGCACCAAGTTTCGAAGACGGAAGCAAGGAAAAGAATATTCCGGGTCAGGGAACTTATACTATCGCACCAGATGGAACAGTCACTTTCACTCCAGATTCTGATTTCCTTGGTCAGGGTACTGGTGTAACTCTTGTCCGTCGCGATAAGAATGGCACCTCAGTGACGGCTCGCTATATTCCGACCGTGGTTGCACCATCAACTAGCAAGGATAGTGTATCTAGCGGCCGCAAGGGCCAAGCTCAAACGGGCACTCCAACTTTTGAAGGGGCGATTGATCAGGCAGTAGCACCTACCTTTGCGGACGGTAGCACGGAAAAGGTTGTCCCAGGTGAGGGAACTTATCGTTTCAATATGCTGGGAGCAGTGACCTTTGTGCCGGAAGCTGATTTTGTCGGAACTGCCAGTGGAGTCGTCGTGAAGCGTTCAGATATTTATGGCAATGCCGTGACGGCTACCTATACCCCAACTGTTTTGGGAAGCACTGCCACAGAAGATACCGGCAGCACCGGTCTCAAAGGCCAGCCGCAGACTGGTAAACCAATCTTTGAAGGCGATGTGGATCCAACTGTTCCGCCAACTTTCGAGGATGGAAGTACTGAAAAGGTTGTTCCAGGCCAAGGTACCTACACGATTGCGCCAGATGGCACTGTAACCTTTGTACCAGAAACGGGCTTTGTCGGTCAAGCTGATGGTGTGACAGTGATTCGCAAAGACCGCAATGGTCAAACTATTTCAGCGGTTTACGTTCCAACTGTGACAGAAAATCCTGTTCAGCCAGAGCGGACGATTACACCTGCACCGCCATCACTTTCTAAGAGTGCGGGTGCAAAATCCCTTCCTAAGACTGGTACAGAAGAAACCTCATACTTAGCAGCAAGCTTGCTTGCGGGAGTATCAGGTTTGGGACTGCTTGGCTTAGAGAATAGAAAGAAAAAGTCTGAAGACTAACATAGGCTTGAAGAAATTCCGTTAATAAACTAGAAGAATTTCGGAAAAGCTCAAAAATAGGTAGAACTTATGTTCTACCTGTTTTTTTTAACAAAAAATTGTTGGAATTAATAGAAAGAATAGAAAGCTTCAGCTAGCTAATGACCGTCCTGCTCCTAAGTCAGTTTGATAGTTAAAGAGGGTAACTTTATATCTTCATGCTTTTAATTTTCTCTTCATCTGGTGTGACGCGCAAGGTTTTCTGGCCCGTATAGGTGACAAATCCTGGCTTTCCACCGGTTGGTTTGTTGAGCTTTCTAGTCTCAATCATATCTACTTGGACCAGATTGGAGAGTCTGGCTTTGGAAAAATAGGCTGCTAACTCGGCAGCGTCTGTCTTGACTTCATCGCTAGGTTGGAGGTTGCCAGTAATCACCACATGACTACCTGGAATATCCTTGGCGTGAAACCAAAGCTCGTCCTTCTTGGCCATCTTAAACGTCAGCTCGTCATTTTGTAGATTATTTCGTCCAACTAGGATAATAGTTTGGCCATCTGTTGCCAAATATTTCTCCGGTTTCTGTCTTTTCTGGATTTTCTCTCTTTGGCGTCGGCGGATAAAGCCAGTCTGGATTAGTTCCTCCCGAATTTCTGCAATTTCAGTCAGGCTGGCCTGAGCAAGGGCAGTTTCCACGCTCTCTAGGTAGAGAATCGTAGCCCGAGTCTCCTCAATCAAGCTGGTCAGATGTTTGACGGCTTCCTTGAGCTTCTGGTAACGTTTGAAATAGCGCTGGGCATTTTGGTTGGGGGTTAGGGCCTTATCAAGCGAGATAATAATCTTCTCACCTGTATAGTAATTATCCAACTCAACCTGGTCCTGATCGTTAGGTACCTGATGGAGAAAGGTAGTTAAGAGCTCCCCTTTTTGACGGAATTCCTCTGCATTCTCCGTTGCTAGAAGTTCTTCCTCTTGCTTGACCAGTTTTTTTCGGTTCTTTTCCAACTCATTTTCTACTCGACGAATCAGTTCGCTAGCCTGCTGGTTGACTCGATCTCGCTCAGCCTTGTCCTTATAGAAAGTGTCCAAAAGCTCGGATAGCGTGGACATTTGGGTCTTACTGTCGGAAAATAGCAGAGCAGAGAAGGATTTTTCGGTCAGGCTAGGCTGAGTCGGACTAGAAAAAAATGCTCGGAAAGTTTTGAGCTTGTCAGCTGCCAGACGGCCACTGAGTTCAGTAGCTGTATCCCGCCCCAATCCCTGAAAAATTTGCTGCAAGCGTTTGGGCTCTAAGTCTTCAGTATGTAAGATTTCAAAGAGCTTTTCATCACCCACAGTGAAAGGATTGAGACTGCCAGTCTGAGGTGGTGCAACATAGGTTGAGCCCGGCAGGATCGTTCGATAGCTATTTTGAGAAAATCCGACATGTTTGATGGCTTCAATAATCTTACCGCTAGCCTTGTCCAAGAGAATGATGTTGCTGTGCTTGCCCATGATTTCGATGACCAGAGTCACAGCCACGCTGTCACCGATTTCGTTCTTATTGGAGACGCTGATTTCCAAAATCCTGTCATTCTCGACTTGCTGGATTGCTTCAATAACAGCGCCCTGCAGGTATTTGCGCATCACCATGATAAAGGTATTGGGAACAGCTGGATTTTCAAACGTGGTATCTGTCAGCTGGACGCGCCCAAATACCGAGTGGGCTGATAGGAGCAGCTTGTGGCTTTGGCGGTTGCTGCGAATCTGTAAAACCAGCTCCTGTTCAAAGGGCTGATTAATTTTCTGGATGCGGCCGCCCAGCAGTTCGCGGCGCAGCTCCTCTGTCATGTGGTGTAAAAAAAATCCGTCGAAAGACATGTTTTTCTCCTTGAAAGTTGCTAAAGAAGATTATAACAAAAAACCAAGCCAAAAGCTTCTAAATTTTTTGAAAAAAATTTTTAAATAAATTAAATGATTTTTATATAAAAATTGTTAATATAGTAGTGAGAAGGAATTTAAATATAGATGGAGCTAGAATGTTTGAAGATTATATTTTAATTCAAAAGATAAAAAATGGAGACCAAAATGCGTGGGAAAGGGTGATTGAGAAGTATTATCACTCTATCTATTTTTACTGTGTACGCAGATGTTATGGTAATGTCCAGTTAGCAGCAGATTTGACGCAAGATATTTTTCTTAAAGTGATAGAAAATATCAAAAACTATCGTTTTACAGGGAAATTTTACAATTATCTCTTCACAATTGCTGTTCATCATTGCAATAACTATTATAAAAAGAAAGAAATAGAAAAAGTTGAATTCAACGAAAGTGTTTTATCTTCTCACGAAAGTGATGGTATGAGAAATTTAGTAGTTAACGAAGAAAATAAGGTAATTCAACACGCCTTAAATCAGTTGTCAAATCCGCAAAGAGAGGCTATTATTTTGAGATATTACCATGATTTAAAGGTTAAGGATATAGCAAAGATTACAGGTGTAGGTGTTCCAACTGCACAGTCCCGAATTCATCAAGGGCTTGTAAAACTATCAAAGTTCTTAGATAAAGAGGCATTTACTTATGACGAAAAAAGTTATTGAACGTTTAAAAAATTATCAATTAGAAGTTGATGAATCTAGAAAAAAAGAGATTCTTTTACTCGGTGTTGCTCATCTGAAAAGTCAGAAAAAGAGGATTTCTTATCTGGAATTCGCTCTTTTTACTATTCGGTTTATTAGTTTAAAAACTTGGTTGATTCAGTTCGCAGTATTAGGAATCAGTTTATTAGTTATATTAAACAATCCGCTCGGTCTCGTTTATACTCTAATAAAAAATTTGACAGGATTGCTAATAATCTCTCTACTTTTCTTTATGGAAGAATTATTTAAAAGTTTTACATCTGGAATGTGGGAATTAGAGCAAACTTTCAAGTACGATTTACGCCAGCATGTATTAGTGAAACTCTTTATTTTTGGCTTCATTGATTTTCTGATTGTTCTGAGTTTTTCTATATTAACAAACTTACTCTTCAGATTTTCTTTTTTTAGTATGTTACTGTATTTGTTAGTCCCCTATAATATTGTTTGTATTGTTTTGTTTTATTCTCTCTCTCGTTGGAGAAATTCTGGCAATCATCGTAGTGCATGGTTCGTTTTGGGTATGGCTCTTTCAATTCTATTTGTAGCTTTGAATCTATTCAATCCTTATCGTATGGCTGTTATATATTGGTTCCTAACTTATTTAATGTCTCTTTTGATTCTCGCACTTTTGTTCTTTAAACAATTAAAAAAATTGACAGCAGGAGGAATGTGGAATGGAACTCACTCTTAAAAACATTAAAAAAGAATATGGAAACAAGTTGGTATTAGATTATGTTTCCATTTCATTAAAACCAGGACTTTACGGACTTTTAGGTTCGAATGGCTCAGGAAAGACGACGCTTTTTCGGATTATTTGTGGTCTCATGAAGCCTACTCAGGGAGCTGTTTTCTTTAACGGAAAGAATATAGTTAATCAAGCAGAAAATTTTAGAGATATTTTAGGTTTTTTACCTCAGGATTTTCGATATTATCGAGACTTTACTGCTAGAAATTTTCTACTCTATATTGCCTCTTTAAAAGGGTTGAGTCGAAAAAATGCTTCTACAACAAGCGATGAATTATTAGAGTTGGTTGGCTTATCTGCTATCAAAAATAAAAAAATTAGAAAACTTTCTGGTGGAATGAAGCAGAGATTAGGAATTGCACAAGCTCTCTTAAACGATCCTCAAGTCCTTGTGTTAGATGAGCCAACAGTTGGACTAGATCCTAAAGAACGGGTTAAATTCCGAAAGTTATTAAGTAGTTTATCAAAGGAAAAAATCATTCTTTTATCGACCCATATTGTATCAGATGTCGAAAGTATCGCTGACGAAATTTTGATTTTAAAAAATGGGCGTTTACGAGATAGAGGAACGGTTAATCAATTAGTTTCTGAAATATCTGACAAGGTTTGGGAATGTGAAGTAACAGAATGTAAGGCTAATAAATTAGAAGAGACCTTTCTTGTGAGCAATCGCCGCCAGGATGGTCAACATATCGTGATGAGAATTGTTTCTGAACAAGCTCCAATCTCGAAGGCTTCCTTGGTTAGCCCAACTTTAGAAGATTTGTATCTCTATTATTTTAGAGAGGAGATGCAGGATGAAGACACTTACTAGATTTGAATTTCAAAAAATTTTAAAGAACAAAACGATTTTGGGAAGTTTAGTTGCAAGTTTATTTCTACTTGCTGGTATTTTTTTCATAGGCTATCATTATTCTCAGTATCAATTTGCAGCGAGAGATAATGTTGCACATGGCTATTCCAAAGATATTGAACAGAGTTATAGAGGGGAGTTTACAGATGATAAAATTCGAGGGATTATAGCAGACGATCTCAAAAAATTTCAAGAGAGAGAACTTTCTGATGATGGAAGTTGGAAAGAAAAAGGAGAACCTTGGCTTTTTCACCCATTTTATCTCTTTACAGAACAGATAAGCAACGTATTCGTCAAAGATGCTCGTCATCTTTATGAAAAACAGATGGAGCGTGTGAAAAAAGGAAAAATGCTGACGATTGAAGACATAGAAGTACGCAGCATTAAAGACCTTGGTTTTAAAGAGTTTGGTAAACCTCTAAAAATTGGTAATTATGCTCCTTGGCTTGATTTATATAAAGTTCAGGGAAATGTTTCCATTTTAGTTTCTTTTCTAGTCATTTTAGTTTGTTCTCTGATTTTTTCAGACGATAAGGCAAAAAATATGAATCAAGTATTGCTGACAACTAAATATGGACGCGATAGACTAATAAAAGCCAAGATTGGAGTGGCTTTTCTCTTGACTATTGTACTATTTATAGTTTTCCAAATGGTCACTTATTTTGTATTTTCTAGTATGTATGATACTAGTGGATGGAGTTCTAGTATTCAGACTAACTTAGATTTGAGGTTATTCAGTTTTCCATTGGAGTGGAATCATCTACAAGTTTACTTTTGGTTTTTGTGCTTACAATTTACAGGGCTTCTTTTTACAGCGGGAGTAACATTATTGATGTCCTCTCTGCTGAACTCTCCTTTGTCTGTCTTGTCATTTTCTATTAGTCTTTATTTGTTGCCTTATTTTTTAGCTCAGATTTTTCGAGAAGGACTTGCTCAAAAACTACTTTATCTTTTTCCAATCAATCAGCAGTCAGTGGGAAAACTATTAGGACTGTTTGCTTCGAATAAGGAATATTTTTTTCAAGATTTTATCATAAATAGTCTCTTCGTTTTTAGTTTTCTAATCGGTTTGGCTTTTGCATTGAAGATAATATCTTATTTCCATGCTAAAAATTGGAAATTTGCTTGAGTAGTCAAATCTGAACATTTTATAAAAATTTTCAAAAAGGTCTTGACATCCTTTCAGGAAAAACTTAAAATATAGGAAATTAGAAAAGTAGTAGATGAATTTGTTTTTAGCGAGCTTGTGGTTGGTGGAAATGAGCAGCAAATCTTTATGAAATTGGGCTAATTGATAAAATGAATTTGAAACAATAAGAATTCGGTGGGCACACCTTACAGTGCAGCTTGTTTGATGACAAGATAGAGACATGGGGAATATTAGCTATTTTCCATAATTGAGGTGGCACCGCGATTTTCGCCCTCACACAGAATACCTGTGTGAGGTTTTTTGTTGCTTATTATAAAAAAACAAGGAGAATTGCCTATGTTTAAACGATGGCGTCCCTAGGGATTAAACAGAAAAAATATAAAACATAGAAATGGAGAAAGAACATGAAAAACAAACGATTAATCACTATCTTAGGCCTTCTGGCCGTTTTGGCAATCGGTGGGATTGTCTATTCTAGCTTGAGCGGAAAGACCAACGCCCCTAAGACTGGTGACGACAGTCAAACAGTCAAGGTTGGCGTGCTACAGTATGTTAGCCACCCTTCGCTGGATTTGATTTACAAAGGGATCCAGGATGGTCTGGCTGAGGAAGGCTATAAAGGCGACAAGATTAAGATTGACTTTATGAATGCTGAGGGCGATCAGAGTAAGGTTTCTACTATGAGCAAGCAGCTGGTCTCCAATGACAATGATGTGCTGATTGGGATTGCGACTCCATCTGCCCAAGGACTGGCTGCAGCTACTAAGGACAAGCCTATTGTCATGGGAGCTATCACAGATCCAGTTGGAGCAAACCTAGTGAAAAATCTGGACAAGCCGGGGGGCAATATCACGGGTGTCTCTGACCGTAATCCAGCTAAGCAACAACTAGAGCTGATTAAAAAATTGACTCCAGATGTAAAAACTATCGGTGCGCTCTACTCTAGCAGCGAAGACAACTCCAAAGCTCAGGTGGAAGAGTTCAAAAAATTGGCTGAAGAGGCAGGCTACAAGGTAGAGGAATACTCTGTTCCTTCAACCAATGAAATTGCTTCAACCATGAATGTCATGACTGGCAAGGTTGATGCTATATGGATTCCAATTGACAATACCATTGCTTCAGCTTTTGCGACAGTTGTGTCCAGCAATAAAGAAGCTAAGAAACCAATTTATCCAAGTGCGACAGCCATGGTAGAAGAAGGAGGCCTTGCCTCTGTTGTTGTAGACCAGTATGACCTAGGTGTTGCGACTGGGAAAATGGCTGCTAAAGTCCTTAAAGGTGCTAAACCTGCTGACACTGCAGTAGATATTTTCGACACAGGTAAATCTGTAATCAATACTAAAAATGCCAAAGAACTTGGCATTACTGTACCAGAAGATGTTCTGAAAGAAGCAGGACAAGTGATTAAATAGAAAGAAGGAAGGAAGTCTGTTGTTTGACAGGCTTCTTTTTCTTGATGGTCTCTTCTTGTAAATTCTTTAACTGAGCTTGCGAAATGTTTAGAAATCTGTTAGAATGAAATATAACTAAATAGCAATCCGCAAGATCAGTAACCTAGGGGAAGTTTAACAGGGAGGGGAGCCATCGACTGAAAGCTCTCTAGATGAAAGCTAGGTGAATTCACTTGCTCTAGGATTGATAAGTAAGGTCTGGCTTGCCAGATAAAAAACGGATGGTACCGCGTGTCAACGCTCCGCTTATGGAGATTGGCGCGCTTTTTATTTTGGAGGGAAAATGACGAAAACGATTGAAGAACAACTAAAAAGCCTGCGTGAAGAGACTTTAGCTTCTCTTAAGCAGCTCAAGGCTGAGAATCAAAAAGAACTGCAGGACTTGCGTGTAGCTGTCTTAGGTAAGAAGGGTTCGCTGACTGAAGTCCTGAAAGGGATGAAAGATATTTCAGCTGAAATGCGGCCGATTATCGGGAAGCATGTCAATGAAGCGCGTGATATTCTGACAGCGGCCTTTGAAAAGACTGCACAAGAGATGGAAGAGCAATTAGTCGCTCTGAAACTGGCTGAGGAATCCTTGGATGTGACCTTGCCTGGCCGTCAGATTCCGGTTGGGAACCGTCATATTCTTAGCCAAACTAGTGAAGAAATTGAAGATATCTTCATCGGGATGGGCTATCAGGTCGTGGATGGCTTTGAAGTGGAAAAGGACTATTACAACTTTGAGCGGATGAATCTGCCTAAGGACCACCCAGCACGGGATATGCAGGACACTTTCTACATTACAGAGGAGATCCTGCTCAGAACCCACACTAGTCCGGTACAGGCGCGAGCTATGGACGCTCATGACTTTTCTAAAGGGCCACTCAAGATGATCTCACCAGGGCGCGTTTTCCGTCGGGATACCGATGATGCGACTCACTCCCACCAGTTCCATCAGATTGAAGGCTTGGTCGTTGGTGAAAATATTTCCATGGCAAACCTGCAAGGAACGCTGCAGCTAATTGTCCAGAAGATGTTCGGCCAAGATCGTAGTATCCGTCTGCGTCCGTCTTACTTCCCATTCACAGAGCCGTCTGTTGAAGTGGATGTTTCCTGCTTCAAGTGTGGCGGAGCCGGCTGTAATGTCTGCAAGAAGACTGGCTGGATTGAGATTATGGGAGCTGGTATGGTGCATCCACGAGTACTGGAAATGAGCGGCATTGATGCAGAGAAATACTCTGGATTTGCCTTTGGTCTTGGTCAAGAACGGGTAGCTATGCTCCGCTACGGTATCAATGATATTCGTGGATTCTACCAAGGAGATATTCGTTTTTCTCAGCAGTTTAAGTAGAAACCTGTATTCATAGATGCAGCTTTTCTGAGAAAGGAGTGCAGTATGCTAGTCAGAGTCAAAAAAGAAGAAGCGAGCCTCCTGCGGGAGTTGGAGGTCGCAACATATCAAGAAACCTTTGGTCCATTTATCAAGGAAGCTGATATGGCTCATTATTTTGACAATGAGCTGTCGCTTGCGACTATCGAAAAGGAACTGGAAGATCCTGAGTCAGAGACTTATTTTGTTGTCAGAAACGGTGAAATTGCTGGTTTTCTCAAACTTAATTGGGGACAGGCTCAAACGGAGCAAGAACTGCCACAGGCCTTTGAGGTTCAGCGAATCTATGTCTTGAAAGCTTATCATAGTCAAGGCTTGGGCAAGGAAATGTTTGAATTTGCCATAGAAGAAGCCGAGAAACGAGGCTTTGACTGGGTCTGGCTGGGCGTCTGGGAAAAGAATTTTAGAGCTCAAGATTTTTACTTCAAATACGGCTTTGAAAAATTCAGCCAGCACGACTATATCACTGGCGAGACAGTAGATACCGACTGGCTACTGCGCAAGAAATTGAAATAAAAGACAAAATATAGTGAGGAAATGAATAGAACCTAAAATTTGGTTGGTCAAGTTTCTCAGAGATAGAATAGAGAAAGGAATTGAACCCGGGCTAAAAACTCGAAAAAAGATAGATTTGCGATCATTCGTCGAATGCTTAGTTAATCTCCTGTTTTTCAGTCGTTTTTGACGCCCTTGGTATCTTAAATATGCTAGTAAGTTATAAGTGGTTAAAAGAGTTAGTAGACATTGATGTGGCGAGCGCTGAGCTGGCTGAGAAAATGTCAACAACAGGAATTGAAGTAGAAGGTGTGACTTCACCAGCTGCTGGCCTGTCAAAAATTGTCGTTGGCGAGGTGGTATCGTGTGAGGATGTTCCTGATACCCACCTGCATGTTTGTCAAGTCAATGTCGGAGAAGAGGAGAACCGTCAGATTGTCTGTGGTGCTCCGAATGTCTGTGAAGGCATCAAGGTCATGGTAGCTTTGCCAGGTGCTCGCATTGCGGACAATTATAAGATTAAAAAAGGAAAAATCCGTGGATTGGAGTCACTGGGTATGATCTGCTCTCTGGGTGAGCTAGGTATTTCTGATTCTGTTGTGCCAAAGGAATTTGCGGACGGCATTCAAATCCTGCCTGAAGAAGCAGTGCCGGGTGAGGAAGTCTTCTCTTATCTGGACTTGGACGATGAGATTATCGAGCTTTCTATCACGCCAAACCGGGCAGATGCTCTGTCTATGCGTGGGGTGGCTCATGAAGTGGCTGCAATCTATGACAAGTCAGTACATTTCAAAGATTTTCCGCTAGTGGAAAATGAAAAGCAGGCGGCTGACAGTCTTTCAGTAGCCCTTGAGACAGAGAAAGCCCCTTATTACGCGGCTCGTATCTTGGAAAATGTCACCATTGCCCCAAGTCCTCAGTGGCTGCAAAATCTCCTCATGAACGAAGGAATCCGTCCGATTAACAATGTAGTGGATGTGACCAACTACATCTTGCTCTACTTTGGTCAGCCTATGCATGCCTTTGATTTGGATACTTTTGAGGGTGACCAGATTGTTGTGCGGGAAGCGCGTGCTGGTGAAAAACTGGTGACACTTGACGGCGAAGAGCGGGAGCTGGAAGTCAGCGACCTAGTCATTACTGTGGCAGATAAGCCAGTGGCTTTGGCTGGTGTCATGGGCGGAGCAGCGACTGAAATTTCTGGTAAGTCCACTCGTGTTGTTCTGGAGGCAGCAGTCTTTGATGGTAAATCAATTCGCAAAACCAGCGGGAGACTTAACTTGCGCTCGGAATCATCTTCCCGCTTTGAAAAAGGCATCAATGTAGCAACTGTCAATGAAGCTTTGGATGCGGCAGCAAGTATGATTGCGGACTTGGCAGGTGCAACTGTTCAGGCTGGTATCGTATCTGCTGGTAGCTTAGACACTAGTGATGTAGAAGTGGTGTCCAGTCTCGCGGATGTCAACCGAGTTTTGGGAACAGATTTACTTTATACAGATATTGTGGATGTCTTCCGCAGACTTGGCTTTGGCTTGTCAGGAAATGCTGAACAGTTCACTGTCAGTGTCCCTCGCCGTCGCTGGGATATTTCAATTGAAGCGGATCTCTATGAAGAAATTGCCCGCATTTACGGCTATGACAAATTACCAGCTAGCCTGCCAAAAGATGACGGGACTGCTGGTGAATTGACTGCAACGCAGCAACTGCGCCGTCAAGTACGGACCTTGGCAGAGGGAGCTGGACTGACAGAAATCATCACCTATGCTTTGACGACGCCAGAAAAGGCGATTGAGTTCACTCTCAATCCTAGTAACCTGACTGAGCTCATGTGGCCGATGACAGTGGAGCGCTCTGTTCTTCGTCAGAACATGGTTTCTGGCATTTTGGACTCCCTAGCCTACAATGTGGCTCGTAAAAATAAGAATCTGGCCCTCTATGAGATTGGAAAAGTCTTTGAGCAGACCGGCAATCCTAAGGAAGAACTGCCAAATGAAATCAATAGCTTTGCCTTTGCTTTGACAGGTCTGGTTAATGAAAAAGATTTCCAGACCAAGCCAGTAGCAGTTGATTTTTTCTATGCCAAAGGAGTGGTAGAAGCACTCTTTGATAAGTTGGGCTTGACTGCTGAATACGAGGCTAACAGCCAGATTAAGAGCCTGCATCCTGGTCGGACTGCTTTGATCTCTATCAATGGACAGCCTGTCGGCTTTGTCGGCCAAGTCCATCCTGCGACAGCCAAGGCTTACGATATTCCTGAAACTTATGTGGCTGAGCTCAATCTGTCTGCTATCGAAGAGCAGCTCCAGCCAGCACAGCCATTTACAGAAATCACTAAATTCCCAGCTGTCAGCCGTGACGTGGCCCTCTTGCTCAAAGCTGAAATCACTCACCAAGAGGTCCTTGATGCAATCCAAGCAGCTAGTGTTAAGCGTTTGACAGATATTAAGCTCTTTGATATCTTCTCTGGTGACAAGCTGGGGGTTGGCCTCAAATCTATGGCCTACAGCCTGACTTTCCAAAATCCAGAAGCCAGCCTGACTGACGAAGAAGTGGCTAAATACATGGAAAAAATCGAAAAATCCCTGACCGAAAAACTCGGCGCAGAGGTACGTTAATGAACTATTCCCCAGTCATGTGATTGGGGATTTTGATTAATGCCCTTCGAAATCTTATTCTAATCATAGTTGATTTGCTTTCTATCTCGGCAAACTTATTACTGGGATGCGAGCAAAGATGTAGACGAAACGAGAAGTATTCGAAATTGAAAATCAGTAGGAAAATTAATCATGGAAAATTCAAACCAAATCTCCCAATGTCAGACTCTTTGGGCTAGAAATAAATATCTGGTTCTCAGTCATTCCAGTAAGATCTATCTGGAAATCCGCCAATATCTAAAAAGTGACTCGGTGGAAGCAGCACATGTTCAAGACTTGATTGACCAGGCGGTAGCCTTGCCTGAAAATCGCGGTCAGGTCAGCAATGCCTTTCAGCATATCTGGGGCTATTTTAAGAAAAAAGCCAGTACGACTGAAAAAGAAGATTTTATGCATCTTTTGCTTCGTTACCAATCCAATAAGGCTGAGCAGAAAGACTTGGTAAGAGCTGTAAGGGATCTGCTAGTCAAGTATCCTAATCCTTATCTGCAGAATTCCACTTTGTTATTTGGGGATGAGGTATGAAGCTCTGAAATCAAGGGGAAAGATTACTACTTTAGTAGCTTTGAGGGTTGTAGATGATAAGAATAATTTGTTGGGCTTACTAACAATATTATTTTGACTGTTTTTGATAAGGGCTTCACCTCGAGCAAAACGTGTCTTTAAGGTATGATTGGAGAAAAAATGTTTTTTACTTATCAGGGAAATAAATTATATTATAAAGTGATTGGTCAAGGAAAACCAGTCTTGGCAATTCATGGTTTGGGCTGTTCATCTGAATTGATGGAAGGATGTTTGGAACCTATTTTTGAGAAACATGCTGGCTATAAAAGAATTTATTTAGATTTGCCTGGCATGGGTAGGTCTGATGCTAATCCTGCTTTTGCAAGTACGGATGCGATTTTAGAGATGCTCCTGAACTTTATAGAAACTGTAATCGGCGGACACAGCTTTCTCTTAGCTGGAGAGTCTTATGGTGGTTATCTTGCTCGTGGAATTTTGGCTAAGAAAAGGTCGGAGATTGATGGTTTGCTACTTATTTGTCCAGTAGTTGTACCCAATCCGCAAGAAAGAATTCTTCCAAAAGACAGCCTGCTAATTAGAGAGGTAGGTTTTGATATAGCAGGCAAAAGCGAAGATTTCGTTGATTTAGCGATTTTACAGACTAAAGAAACTTATCAACGCTTTGAGAAAGAAATCCTAGCAGGGCTTCAGATGATGAATGCTCCCTTTGTCCAAAAGCTGCAAGAAAACTATTCTTTTTCGTTTGAAGTGGATCAAGAGCTACAGGAAAAGGGCTATGACAAGCCCAGCCTTTTTATAGCAGGAAAGCAGGATCAAGTCGTGGGCTTCCAGCAGTTAGCCCAGCTGTCTCGCTATTATCCAAGGGCAACTCATGCTGTAATGGATCTTGCTGGCCACAATGCACAGATAGATCAAGAGGCTCTCTTTACGGCCTTGGTTGAAAATTGGCTCAAGCGAATTGAACTTTCCTGATACTACATGATTTAATATATTGAACGGATGTAGATGAAACTGGAGTTCATCAAAGAAATCTAATTCAGCCCCAAATTGATTTTAAAATCATAGAAAAAAGCGGTCATACCGCTTTTTTGCTTATTATCCCCAGAATTTCTGGGCGATTTCTTGGCCTTGTTTTATTTTGGCCCATTGTTGCTCAATGGTGAGTTCGTTTCCAGAGTCACAAGAGGCGAAGCCGCATTGGTGGGAGAGCAGGAGACGCTCTTTCGGTAGAACGGTTGCTGCTTTCTCGAGGAGGTCTAGGACACGCTTTTCATCATCCAAGCCTGTCGTCTTACTGGAGAGCAGTCCTAAAACAACTTCAGCATCCTTGTCTTTCAAAGCTGCTAGAGCTGATACATCACCAGCTACATCGCTGTCCCACTCTAGGAAGTAGCGATCATAGTGTTGGTCGCGCAGGAATTTTTCCGCGACAGCTTCGTAGGTACCCTCGGCAGCAGAGCGGCTTTCGTAGTTACCACGGCAGTTGTGGGTCCAGACAGTCAGTCCAAGCTCATGAGCGTAGTCTACGACTTCATTGTTGATGGCGACAAACTCGTCTGCCAGGTCAGCCAGACTAGCATTGCCCTCCGCAAAAAAGCTAGCAGGATTGGACTCATCAAAAAGCTCCCAGAGGCAGTCGTCAAACTGGATAATCTGTCCGCCAGCAGCCTTATAGTCGTCCAAAAATTCCTTATAGGCTTGAATCAAGCCTTTTTTCAAATCTTCATTGGTCTCATAAACTTGTCCTGGTCCAGCCAAGCGGTCAAAGACAGCTAACTCAGTATAAGCGTGGGCAGGCCCCCAGACAGTCAGCTTAGTATCTTCACCAGCAGCCTCTTCCTTGACTAGCTTATAAATCTCGATAAAGTGATGGTTTTTACCAGATAGTGGTGCTGTGATACGGATACCAATATCCTTGCGGGTCTCGTATTGCCCGCCGTCGTGGTCCTTGAAGGTATAGCCGTGGTCAGCAATGTAGCGCTCGATTCCCTTAAGTCCCCAGACAAAGTCCAGATGCCACATAGACTTGGAGTATTCTCCATCCGTCAGGATGTCAATACCCTTAGCCTTTTGCTCAGCGATAATCTCCTTGATGTCTGCTGTCTCCGTCTCATGGTAGCCTGGGAAGCTGTCGTAGAAGGGATATTGAATATCATCGCGGTGCTCAATTTCTGTTTTATACTGGCGCAGATTTTCTGGGCGCAGAAGAGATCCAACCAGTTGAAATTTTGATTTTGTCATAAGATTTCTCACTTTCATTAGGGATTACGGTCTATTGTATCGAAAATTCCTCAGCAAATAAAATAGTTAATTATACTGGTAGAGTATAGCCGAAAACTATTGCTAGCGCTTCCTGAAATTTGTCTTTCAAGATCAAAGAATCTTCTCCATCACTGTTTCCTGAGCCTGAAGCCCTAATCGCTCATAGAAACGCAGGGCTCCAACATTGTCGTTCCAAACATTGAGAGTCAGATTATAGCAGCCGATTTTCCGAGCATAGTCTTCCGCAAAGCGGTAAAGCTGCTCGCCAACCTTTTGCCCTCTTGCTTTCTCATCCACACATAAGTCCTCAATAAAAAGTGTCTTGATGGGATTGAGTACAGGACTGACAGGCTGCTTGATGGAGCAGAAGAGATGGCCCAGGACGTCTCCAGTTTCATTCTCAAAGACAAAAATAGTGGTGGAATCTTGGTCAAGAAACTTCTCTAGTTCTTCATTGCTAAACTTGCTTCCTTTGGCCTTGAAAATGTCCGGCCGAGCTTGATGGTGGACAAGCAGAATTTGCTGGAGGAGTCCTTGTAGTACAGGAATATCGCTGACTTGGGCTTTTCTGATTGGCATAATTTTCTCCTTTTATCTTTTATAGAATCATTATACGACAGGGAACTATTTTGTCAAGAGAGCTCGGAAAGACTAGCAGAACAAATGGCGTCTGAATATAAAAATCCAGTCAAAGCGATTCATTTCGGCAAGGTGTATTTTCCTTATAATTAAAACTATTTTTTCTTGACAAATGAAACAGACAAGTGTAGAATATAAGTATAAACTACAAATGTAGAAAAAGGAGAAAGCGATATGACTATTACAAAAAAAGGCTTTATCGGAATTCTATCTCTGACAGCAGCAGTCCTATTAGCTGCCTGCTCAGGCAATACCAACCAAGGAGGCAATACTAGTTCATCACAGAATACACAAGGCCAGACATCACAATCTGCGCAAAATCAGACTTCGCAGTCATCAGCCGCATCTTCCTCTAATCAGCCTTCTTCGTCATCAAATGCAGGGCAGGCTACGAATCTAGACGGGCGCTACCAAGCAACCGACCATGATGGTGACCAGCATGTCCTAGAAATCAATGGTACGACTGGTACCTGGACTGAGACCGAGGTCGATGGCAGTAAGGAAATCAAGCAGGTACAAGTAGATAGTGCTAATCAAAGACTGATTGTCGGTGATGATGTCAAAAGTTACCGCCAAAATGGCAATCAGCTGATTGTGGACGAATTGGACGATGATCCAGACACTCTGACCTTTACCAAGCAGTAAAGCGCTTCTCATTCTGCTCAGGACAACAGGAGGAGCAGTGAGGGAATCAAACTAGGAAACTCTGAGAAAGGAGTTTCCTTTTTTATAAGAATTTTATCTTAAATGATGTCAAAAATTTGACTTGAAGGGTGCTCTAAGTTGTATAATAGTTATTATAAAGATATCAAAGGAGAAGAAACGATGAAATTGGCAGTTTATACAAAAGCAGGTCAAGTTGGACTGACTGAGATTGATCGTCCGCAAATCATTGAGGCAGATGATGCTATTATTCGGATTGTTCGGACCTGTGTCTGTGGCTCTGACCTATGGCGCTACCGCAGTCCAGATATTGAAGCCGGCCATCAAAATAGTGGGCATGAAGCGATTGGAATTGTCGAAGAAATCGGGGATGCAGTAACGACTGTTAAACCTGGCGATTTTGTTATTGCTCCATTTACTCATGGATGCGGTCAATGTGATGCTTGTCGGGCAGGATTTGATGGCACCTGTGATTCTCATATTGGGAATAACTGGTCAAATGGGGTGCAGGCAGAATATATGCGCTTCGAATTTGCTAACTGGGCTCTTATCAAAATTCCGGGCCAGCCCTCTGATTATACAGAAGGCATGCTCAAATCACTCTTGACATTGGCTGATGTCATGCCGACTGGCTATCATGCTGCGCGAGTGGCAGATGTTAAGCCTGGTGATAAGGTGGTCGTGATTGGTGATGGAGCTGTGGGACAATGCGCTGTGATTGCTGCTAAAATGCGTGGTGCTTCCCAAATCGTTCTCATGAGCCGACACGAAGATCGACAAAAGATGGCCTTAGAGTCAGGTGCGACAGCTGTTGTTGCAGAACGTTGCGAAGAGGGAATTGCCAAGGTTCGTGAGATTCTAGGTGGCGGGGCAGATGCAGCTCTGGAATGTGTCGGAACTGAAGCAGCCGTAGATCAAGCCCTTGGGGTTCTTCACAATGGTGGACGTTTAGGTTTCGTCGGTGTTCCTCATTACAATAACCGAGCGCTCGGTTCTACCTTTGCTCAAAATATTACAGTGGCAGGCGGATCAGCCTCTGTCACGACTTACGACAAGCAAATCTTGCTCAAGGCAGTTCTTGATGGTGATATTAATCCAGGTCGCGTCTTTACTTCAAGCTACAAACTGGCAGATATTGATCAAGCTTATAAAGACATGGATGAACGCAAGACCATTAAGTCTATGATTGTCTTTGATTAAATGTAGAAGAAAAACAGCCTTGCTGCGGTCTCTTTAAGATGGCAGTAGGCTGTTTTTGTTTGAAAGGAAATTCATTCTTTATGCTCTCTGCACCAAGTTATCCATCTTGACCATTCGGCGGCCAGGTGGAGCTGGTGTTCTTTGATAAGGCTGTCTGGACAAAGGCTGGGGAATTCAACACAGAATCGGGCTTCTAGGCCTTTTTCTGTGTCGCGAAACTGATGGCGAATACCACCGATATTGCAACCATCCGCTAGACTCGCGGCACCGACAGTTTGGAAGGGATAAGATGCATCACGAGGCTCCTCTATTTCAGCTTCACCACCAAGGTCAAGGAAAAACTGTGTTGGCAGTGGGCTGTTTCCTGCAGTCTCAATGACTTCAAGTTTGTTCCCGTGCGGCTGCAAAGCATAATGGTCTGGACAGGCACCAAGATTGACTCGTTTATGAACATTTGTCTTTTCTAACATCAATTTTTCTAGCCTTTTACTGAAAGAAGCAGCAGTCAGTCCACTTGCAAAAATCGTGATGATAGCTCTTTTTCGTGGTTTCTTGGACCATTTGGCCGCCCATTTCATCAAACATTGGCTCCATTTGAGTTTGGTTCCGATGTGCTGGATTAGCTCTTCGTATGTCAGCTTCATTTTTGCTTCCAGTAGGGCTTGGTCTAAAATCTCCGTGTTGTCAGTATTAGGCAGCTGTAGATTAAGTATTTTAGCTGCTTTATGGATTCTCTGCTTCCGCCATTGCTCAATTCTTTCTTGACTGACTTCTTTTTGATTGATCATAATCTTCATTTTTAATCCTCTTGTTCTTGTCTTCTGCTTATATTTATTATATAGTGGGAGCTGGATGACATACAAGCATCAATTTTAGATGGACTGTTGCATTTTGAGGTGAATAGCATGTATGAGAAAAAAAGAAAAAAGACAGAAAAGCGGATAGAGACTAGCTTGCTGCAGCTGATGAAAGAGCAGACTTTTGAGACTATCAGTATTCGCCAGCTGATTGACTTATCAGAGGTGAATCGCAGTACCTTTTATCGGCATTATTTGGATAAATATGATCTGCTGGAGAAGATAGAAGACCGCTTGCTAGATGATTTGCAGGCCTATTATCAAGAGGCTCTAGAATCTGCCTGCTTGTTCAAGTTAGAAAAAAATTTTAAAGTGGAAGACTATATCCATGAGAAACAAAATCTTTTTCATTTTTTTGAGCCTTACTTGGAAGACTTGGCTATTCTTTTGGGTCCAAATGGCAGTCCAACTAGTTCGCAGCGGTTGCAGGAAGCTTTGAGGGAGATTTTCTCGCAGAGTATTTCCTTGGGGAATCCACATTTAGAGGAGGTAGAAGCGGACTTGCTCCTGAATCATCAGGCTGCTTCCTTTATGGGAACCCTGACTTACTGGCTGGCTCATCCTCGCTATAAGGCTCAGCAAATGAGTGATTTTCATACTAGAGTGACCGCTGTTGGTTTAGCAGGTTTTGTCAGAGAGCATATGCAGGGGGATTGACAGGATTGTTTTTCCGGTTTGCTGCTTTATGATATAATAGTCTCGTATATCTCAAAGGAGGATAGCCGTGTTTTTAGCTTTTAAAGAGATTGTCTACAGCCGAGGGCGTTATCGTTTAGTGGTTGCTGTGGTCTTTCTCATTACCTATATGGTTTTCTTTTTATCCAGTCTTTCCGTTGGTTTGGCTAGGCTCAATCGCTTGGCTTTGGACCAATGGCAGGCTGAGTCAATCGTCTTGTCAGAGTACGCCAATAAGAATCTAATAGCTTCGACTCTCAAGGACGAGGAATACAGCCGCCTGCTTCAAGGGGACTCAATCGCTGCTTTGGGACAAACGTCAGCAGTGGCCAATTATGAAGATGGGACTGATAAACTCAATGCTCAGGTTTTTGGTCTCTCTTGGGATAGTTTTCTAGCGCCTGACATTATTGAGGGACGTCCTGCTGAGACTGCTTATGAAGTTATTGCGGATAAGCGTCTGCAGCAAAAAGGTGTGAAACTAGGCGACCAGCTTCAGCTTAATGGAAGTGAGCGCCTCTATCAGGTTGTTGGTTTCACAGAGGATAATAGCTTCTTTACGCAACCTGTAATTTTTATGGATCTAGATGATTTCAGGGAATTAAAGTACGGCTCAAGTCAGGTTAAGAATATCAGCGCACTTGTGGTCAAGGATGGTCAGAAGATTGAAGAAGCAGGACTTAGTCAGCTCTCTATGAGTGATTTTATAGAAAATATCCCTGGTTATCAGCCTCAAGTACTGACTTTTTCCTTTATGATTGGGGCCATGGTTCTGATTACATTTTTGGTATTGGGAATTTTTATGTACATCATTACCATCCAAAAGACCCATCTTTACGGTATTATGCGCGCCCAAGGGATTGCCAGTGGGAAGATTATTGCTTCTATTTTTTGGCAGATTTTCATCCTATCCACTCTGGGAATCAGCTTAGCTGTCTTGGCTCTCTTGGGAACTCAGCTAGTCTTGCCGGCTTCTATGCCTTTTTACAGTGACTGGCGAGCTTATGCTGGATTGATTGTCCTGATTGTTTTCATGTCACTGGCTGGCGGGCTCTTGTCCATTCACCGGGTTCTGAAAATTGACCCTATCACAGCGATTGGAGGTGAGTAAATGTCAATCATAGAACTAAAAGGGGTTACAAAAGAATATGGCCAGGGACATACGCTGGTTCAAGCCCTGAAACCAACTGATTTCCAACTGGAAGCGGGGCAGTTTGTAGCTATTATTGGGCCGTCAGGATCGGGTAAAACAACCTTTCTGACCTTGCTGGGTCATTTGCAAACTCCCTCAAAAGGACAGATTCTCCTGCATGGGAAAGATACTTCCCAGCTCAAGGAAAAGGAACGGGCAGCCCTGCGTTTCAATGATTTCGGCTTTATTTTGCAGGCTTCCAATCTCATTCCTTTTTTGAAAATCGAAGACCAGTTCCAGCTGATTGACCGCTTATCTAAAAAGGAAAGGACGGATCTAGACAGTCTGATTGAGTTGCTGGATCTTAAAGGAACACTCAAGCAGTATCCGAAAGAATTGTCCGGCGGGGAACGGCAGAGAGCTGCTATCGCTAGGGCACTTTACAATAGCCCTGATATTATCTTGGCTGATGAGCCGACAGCTAGTCTGGATACAGAGCGGGCTAAACGCGTGGTCCATCTACTCAAAGAGGTGACCCAGAAATTCCATAAGAGCGTGGTCATGATTACTCATGATACTCGCCTGCTGGACGAGGTTGATAAGGTTTATGAGATGCAAGACGGAGTGCTGACTCAAGTTCGATAAAGCGAAACAGAGAAAAAACAAGGAGATAGCCATGATTCATTATAAAATAAATCCTCAGCTAGATTTTGCGGCAGTGCTAGACCTCTACGCTTCGGTAGGTTGGAGCAATTACACTAATCGACCTCAGCAGTTAGAGCAAGCCTTCCATCAGTCCTTGTTTGTGATGGCGGCCTATGACGAAGACAAGTTGGTTGGTTTGATCCGAGTGGTCGGAGATGGGTTTACCATTGTCTTTATTCAGGATTTGCTGGTGTATCCACACTACCAGCGTCAGGGGATTGGCCGAGGCCTTCTCCAGCAGACGTTGGAAAGTTTTAAGGATGTTTACCAAATCCAGTTGGCAACGGAGCAGTCAGATAAAAATCTAGCTTTTTATCGAGAGCTCGGCTTTCGCCGACAGGAAGATTTCGACTGTACTGGCATGATTTATGCACCTAATAAAAATTAAAATTCTAGAGGAGCTTGTTCGCAAGCTCCTTTTGTCATGTTTACAAGAAAAAAAGGAATAGAACTAGACCGATGAAAATATTTCTCGGTCTCTTTTGTTTTTCCTTGACAGTTAAATTGTCAGAATTTATAATAAAAGAAGAAAGGTGATAACAGTGTTATCGAATTGAAAGCATGAAAAAAGAAACAGATGAGTTAAACGAAAAAATCTTAGAAAGCGCAAGGAGTGAGTTCTTAGCTTATGGCTATCAGGATGCTTCACTGCGGAGAATTTGTCGCGCTGCTGGCTTGACGACTGGGGCACTTTATAAGCGCTATGAGAGCAAGGACAGTCTCTTTACTGCCCTGCTTGAGCCTACTTTGACAGCCTTAGACCAGTATGGACAAGAGCAGAAGCGACGTGACTATGCTTTCCTAGAAGAGGGACACCTGTCTGACATTTGGGCCCATCGCTTGGAAGATCTCCAGTCCCTGATGCGGATTCTCTATGAGCATAAGGATATTATGCAGCTCTTGCTCTTTAAATCTCAGGGTTCTTCGCAAGCGGACTTCAGGATGCGTCTGCCTCATTTGGCTGCAGACGAGACTTATCGCTATTTGGAGCTGGCTTACAAAGAGGGGAAGATCAATCATCTGGTCAAACATGAGTTTCTCCGATCGTGCATGACAGCTTATTACACAGCTGTATTTGAGCCCTTGGCTCAAGACTGGCCCCAAGGGCAGGCGCTGGAATTTTGCCATTCCATCATGGACTTGTTTGACTGGGGAAGTTTGCTAGGTTTTTGATAGAAAGAAGGAAATTCTATGAAGAAAAAATCTGTTCTTGCTTGGATCTGGGACTTTGTTTCCCTTCATAAGATATATTTTGGACTCAGTCTGATTTTTGCCTTTGTCTCTGTACTTTCAGGATTTCTGCCTTATTTCTTTATTGGTGGTATGATTAATCAGCTCTTGGCTGGCAATAAAAACTGGAATTTCTACCTGCTACAGTCGGCATGGGCAGGTCTGGCCTGGATTGGCTACTGGGGATTTCACGGTATTTCCACCATGCTGTCACATACGGCTACTTTTAAGATTCTAGCGGAAATGCGGCACCGCCTGACAGATAAGCTAGCTAGGCTGCCTTTAGGTACAGTGCTTAGTCAGTCATCAGGCAGCTATAAAAACATTATCGTTGAGCGGGTGGATGCGACCGAAACGACCTTGGCCCACCTGATTCCAGAGTTTACTGCTGGGATTTTTGGTCCGATTATTGTTCTCATTGCTATGCTGGTTATTGATTGGCGGCTAACCTTGCTGTCTCTCCTGACTATTCCCATCGTGGCGCTGGCCTATATGCGGATGGTTGCCAATAGCGAAGCAGACTATCAAAATACTCTGCTCAAGACCAAAAAGCTCAATGATACAGCGGTGGAATACATCAATGGGATTGAGGTCATCAAGGTGTTTGGCAAAGAAAAGTTTTCTTACGATAAGTTTGTGACGGCTGCTAGAGAAGGAGCAGATTGCTTTATTGAGTGGATGCGCAAATTTAATCTGGAGATGGGCATTGTGACCGCTTTCCTGCCATCAGGCTTGCTCTTTCTGCTGCCGGCTGGCTGTTATTTCTATCTGCAAGGCAGCTTGACTGCCGGCAATTTCATTCTGATGATTATTCTTTCGCTCAGTCTTCTGACTCCTCTAATTTTAGTGGCTAGTTACATGGACGATTTACGGAAAATCGGGACTATTTTTGGCCAAGTCATTGATATTCTGGAAAAGCCTGATTTGAAAAGGCCTCAGGAGCTGCGAGAACTTCCAAAAGGAAGAGATCTGGTCATGACGGATGTCAGTTTTGGCTATACAGATGAAGAGGAAGTACTGCATGGTATTTCGCTAGATATTAAGGCTGGCAGTATCAATGCTTTAGTCGGCCCATCAGGCTCAGGTAAGTCTACAATTGCCAAGCTTCTAGCTTCTTTCTGGGATGTCAGTTCTGGTCAGATTACCTATGGTGGCTTGGACATTCGACAGCTTCCGCTAGAATATTACAGTCGGCAGATTGCTTACGTGACTCAGGATAACTATCTCTTTGATGAGACCATTATGGACAATATCCGGATGGGTAATCCAGCAGCTTCTGATGAAGAGGTCATCGAAATTGCCCGTCGTTGTGGCTGTTATGACTTTATCATGAACTTAGAAAACGGATTTGAGACTCAGGTAGGCTCTGGCGGCGGTCATCTATCTGGTGGGGAGCGTCAGCGGATTGCCATCGCCCGTGCCATGCTTAAGGATGCGCCGATTCTTATCTTGGATGAAGCGACTGCTTATACAGATCCGGAAAATGAAGCACGGATTCAGTCCAGTCTAGCTCGTCTGATTGAGGGGCGAACCTTGATTGTCATTGCCCACCGATTGTCTACGATTATGAGTGCAGACCAGATAGTTCTGGTCAATGATGGTCGGATTGAAGCTAGGGGTCGGCATGAAGAGTTGCTTGCAGCTAGTGCGCTTTATGATTCCATGTGGCGGGCCCATATTGCTACTAGGGATAGTGGTGAGATGAAAGGAGGGCTGACTCATGCTTAATATACTGAAGAAATTCTTTGATTTCTGTACGGCAGAGGACCGTAAGAAATTTTATCAATCCATTTATCTGGGCATCGTCAAGTCCTTTATTATTGCTCTGCGTATCCCAGCAATCGGCCTAGTCCTTATGGGACTGATTGATAAGAACCTCTCTATGCAGAATTTCTGGCTGGCTCTGGGGATCATGCTGGTATCCACAGTGCTAAACGTCTGGATTACTCTGAAAATTACCATGCTACAGACGGAAGCGGGCTATCATACCTGTGCTCAGAAGCGGATTGAAATTGCCGAGCACATGCGCTATCTGCCCATGGGTTACTTTAATCAAAATAGCCTAGGCAAGATTACCAGTGTTACGACCAATACGCTGGAAGGCCTGTCTGATGTGGCTACGCGAGTTGTTATGATGACTGTGCAGGGCTTTCTGACGACTGGTCTCATCACTATTTTGGTCTTTCTCTATGACTGGCGGGTTGGTCTGGTTCTCTTGGTGGGTCTTGTCCTCTTTCTCCTGCCAAATACCCTTATGCGTTGGCAAGTTGGCAAGGTTTCTGATGACAAGTATCAGGCGGATACGGACCTAGTAGCCGTTGTTTTGGAGTATAGCCAAGGGATTGCTGAAGTTAAGAACTACAATCTGGTCAACCGTTCTGCCAAGAAGCTGTCCAAGGCTATTGAAGGCAAGAGTCAGCTAGATACCAAAATGACACTCGTGACCTCACCTTACATCGCCCTCCAGGGTATGGTGACCAAGCTGACCGGTCTCTTTATGGGGCTTTTCTCTATCTACTTTTATCTCAATGGCAGTATGGAGCTGTTGGTAACCATTATGATGATTGTCAGTGGTTTTATGATTTATGAAAATCTAGACGGCGTTGGCTCTTTCTCTTCTCTCCTGCGCATTGTTGATTTGTCGGTTGATATGGTCAATCAAGTTTTGGCTATCCAGCCGATGGACATCAGCGGTCAGGATATTGAGCCTAAGAGCAGCAGGATTGAGCTGAGAGATGTTAGCTTCTCTTATGGAAATAAGAAAATCATTGACCAGGTTTCCCTCACCATTCCCGAAAAAACAACAACTGCTCTGGTCGGACCTTCTGGATCAGGCAAGACAACGCTCTGTAACCTCATCGCCCGCTTCTGGGATGTGGATCAGGGAAGTATCAGTTTGGACGGGCATGATGTCAGGGATTACAGCTATGACAGCCTGATTCGTAATTTCAGCTTTGTCTTCCAAAGCGTCTATCTCTTTGAGGATACCATTGCCAATAACATTCGTTTTGGCAAGCCGGAGGCCAGTCAAGAAGAAGTAATAGAGGCTGCTAAGAAAGCCGCCTGTCATGACTTTATACTCTCGCTGCCTGATGGCTATGACACTAAGATTGGTGAAGGAGGTGCCAGTCTTTCTGGAGGTGAGCGCCAGCGCATTTCCATTGCTCGGGCAATTATCAAGGATGCGCCTATTATCATTCTGGATGAAGCGACAGCCAATGTTGACCCAGAAAACGAAGAAGCCCTCATGCAGGCTATTCAGGCTCTGACTCGCGATAAGACCATTATCATGATTGCCCACCGACTCAAGACGGTTGAGCATGCAGACCAGATTTTGGTGCTGGATCAAGGCCGCATTGTCGAGCAAGGTAAACACCAAGACTTACTGGCCAAACAAGGTATCTACAGTAAATTTATCCAAGAAAGAAAAACAGCCGCCAGCTGGCGGATTGATATGGAGGAGTGATAATCTGAAACAGCAGGCCAACGGCTTGCTGTTTTTAATTTCGAGAAAGGATGGTATAATAATCATAAAGATTAACGAGCAGAAATAGGAGAAAGATGGAAAGAGCAGAGAAGCGGCCTCCTGGCCGGGCCTTTAGTTTGCATGATTTGAGCACTCGGAAGATTTGGCTGGAAAGCAATCATTTGCATGTTCAGTTTGATTATATGATTGATTATAGTCAGGAGGGCGAAAAGTATTATGATGCTGGCATTTGCTTTGAAAATGTTGAGCTTGATTATTGTCAAATCTACATTTTGGACAGTCAAGAAAATCGGGCATTCACTGGTGTTTACTATCCATTAGAACATTTTCTAAAAGAATATCCGCAATTTATTATTACAATTATTCACGAATATTACAGTGATAAAAAGTGTCTTTGGCAGGGAGAATTATCAATGGGAAATAAGATTTTTCCTTGTCAGCTCCAAATAATGTATGAAGGCTGCATGAACTGTCGGGTCGGAAAAGAAAAAGAATAAAGAGTTTAACTACAGAGAAAGAGGTACCCTATGAACGAAATCAAATGTCCCAACTGCGGGGAGGTTTTTACTGTTAATGAGAGCCAGTACAGTGAGCTTTTGTCGCAGGTTCGAACTGCAGAGTTTGACAAGGAGATTCATGCTCGGATTGAGCAGGAGCTGGCTTTAGCAGAGCAAAAATTCCAGAATACCCAACAAGCCCTGCTATCGCAGAAAGAGCAGGAGATTAGCAATCTTCAAAGTCAAATTGCTCAGTTTGAGACCCAGCAGGAGTTGGCTAAGAAAGAGGCAGAGCAAGCAGCTAGTCTTCAATTGCAGGAGAAGGAAAAGGAAGTTCAGCAATTGGAAAGTCAGTTGACTACTCTGCGCTTGGAGCATGAAAATCAACTGCAAAAGACCTTATCTGCGCTGGAAAAAGAGCGAGACGAGGTTAAGAACCAGCTAGTCTTGCAAGAAAAGGAAGCAGCTTTGGCTCAGACCTCGCTTAAAGAGCGCTATGAGGTAGAGCTGCGGCAGAAAGATGAGACCATAGAGTTCTATAAGGATTTTAAAGCCAAGCAGTCCACTAAGATGATTGGTGAGAGTTTGGAACAGCACTGCGAGTACGAGTTTAACAAGAACCGTATGGGGATGTTCCCACGAGCTGAGTTTGGCAAGGACAATGATGCCAGAACAGGCAGCAAGGGTGACTACATTTACCGTGAGGTGGATGAAAATGGCGTGGAAATTCTCTCCATCATGTTTGAGATGAAAAATGAAGGCGATGAGACAGCGACCAAGAAGAAAAATGAGCATTTCTTCAAAGAGTTGGATAAGGATCGGCGGGAGAAAGGCTGTGAGTATGCTATTCTGGTGACACTTCTTGAGGCTGACAGCGAGCTCTACAATTCGGGTATTGTCGATGTATCTTATGCCTATGAGAAGATGTATGTTATCCGGCCTCAGTTCTTTCTGCCCATGATTACCCTCCTGCGTAATGCTGCGCTCAACTCGCTCCAGTATAAGCAGGAACTGGCCTTGGTGCGGGAGCAGAATATTGATATTACGCATTTTGAGGAAGATTTGGATGCCTTTAAAGTAGCTTTCGCCAAGAACTATCAGTCCGCTTCGACCAACTTTGGCAAGGCTATCGAGGAGATTGATAAGGCCATCCGCCGGATGGAAGAAATCAAGAAGTTCCTGACGACCTCTGAAAACCAGCTGCGCTTAGCAAATAACAAACTGGACGACGTCTCTGTCAAAAAAATGACGCGCAAAAATCCTACCATGAAAGCTAAGTTTGAAGCTTTGAAGGAGTGAGAAAAATGGACTTAACAACCCGTTGGATACAATCAACCAAATTTGCTGAGATTGATCGAATTATAGAAAGACTGCCACAAGAAGGGAAGGAAACTTTTAATCAGCAATGGCAAGCTGCTTCTTCCGAATTACGTAAAGAAATTTGGATTGAACGAGGCAAACAAGTACTGTTAGCTAATGTAGTTTATTTTTTAGTACTTTGCTATTTAGTCTTTTTTCAAGGGATGTCCTTATCTGTTAAGGATTTACCTTATCTTGGACTGGGTTTGTTAGTTTTTTCAGGGATTGGATTTATGGACGATGAAGAGGCGACTGACTTAGTTATTAAGAAAAAACGTCAGATAGCGGTAACTATTTATAAGCAGTATTTTGAAAGAAAAATAGAAAAATGATAGATCAATTGACTGTTCAAGAATATCAGAAAGAAGACACAAAAGTTCTGCCGCCCCTGTATAAAGTATTGGGCTATTCAGCAGAAAAAGATGAATTGCAAAGCAGACTCAGGGATATTCTTGTTAATCCAGCTTACGGTTGTTTAGTTGCTGAGAAAGAATCTCAGATTCTTGGCTTTATTGGCTATGCCAAGCTTTACTTTTTCGTGTCCACAGCTTTCTACTATCAGATCTTAGCTCTGGCGGTCAGTCGAAATGCCAGGTGGCAAGGAATTGCGACATCTCTGATGGACAAGGTCAAGAAGATAGCTAGTCAAGATGGTGCAAAAGCTATGGCCTTAAACAACGGCGTTAATGATGAACGGTTGGTTGCGCATGCTTTTTACCAAAAACATGGCTTTCGCCAGACTAGCTTAGCTAATGTAGAGGAGGATGAGTATGGGAAAGAAAAAAGCTAAGACTAGACCGGAAATACCGAAGGAGCCCGACCTCAGCCCTGCTATGCAAGCCCTTTTAGAAGAGGCCTACACCCTGTTTAATTGCGATTTACACTTTCCTCTGACCCTTTGTACCTGCCCCGTCTGCATCTCCGAGGAGAATCTCAGAGCTTTGCAAACCATTCCTGTCAGGGAACTGAGTGAGGTGTTAATCTATGAATACCTCAACGCGGTGGTTAATAAGAGTGATGACGACTACCAAATCAGGCATTTTCTGCCTCGGATTTTAGAGATGATTGCTCACTACATTGAAATCAGAGTCGATGATTCTCTTAATCTGGATCGGTGTCACTTTGAAAGTGACAGTTGGAAGCCACAGGAGTTAAATTTTATGCGGCGCTTCTCACGTCAGTTTATCCTTGATACGATTAATTTTAGACCCAGTCAAGCTGATGGTGTGGCGGTTTATTTGGTTATGTTTGATCTGGCTGGCCTCGAAACCAGCCATCTGTTAGATAGGAGTCTTTGGCTGGAGGAAGCTGATCCCATCAAGGCACTACTAGCTCTGGAGGAGATTTACTACTATTACACCAAGGATTATGCCCACTTTGACTATATTTTTTCGGACAATCCTGCCTTTAACCAGCAGATGACAGATTGGCTGAACAGTCGGGAACTGGCTCAAGGTTTTTTTCCAATATTGGAAAATGTTCTCCTATCGGAGGAAGAAATAACGACTACTGAGGACTGCCGCCTTGAACAGCTTTATCAGATTTTTGAAAGTCGGATAGAAGTGTGACGGTTTCGTTAAGTTTTTGAAGTCAATCATTAACATCCATATAAACTGATGAAATTTTTGGAGAAAATCAAGAATAGAAAGTGACTGCTGATTCAGGCTCAGACCTGTCAAGAATATGATGCAAGAGCAGACAAGGATTTCCTGTCCGACCTTGCTTGTCAAGACAGAGATGGGAGATTGACTAGGACTTGAAGGTGGTCATGAAGTAAATCGAACTGCCGAACAGCTACTTAATCGTCCTGTCAGAATGTGACCGAGGTATTGACCTTAAACAGTTGGCTTGCGGATGCTAGACAGGGAGCCTATCAGTTTTACGAAAATCATGGCTTTGAAAAACTAACAACTGGTTTTGGTCCATTCTTATAAGTAAGCTTTTGAGAGGATTCTGAATATGGTCTATCTCGCAAAAAATCATGTCCTGCATTTTAACGATAAGAGCATGGATTATGTGACCTTTGGAAAAGGGAAGAAGCCTCTGCTCATCATTCCAGGCCTAGGAGATGGTTTGGCGACTGTTAAGGGAATGGCGCAAATGCTTGCTCTATCTTATAGGAAATTCGCAACAGCTTACCAAGTGTATGTTTTTAGCAGAATCAATGAGTTGCCAGAAAATTATACAACACGAGATATGGCGACTGATATAGCTGAAGCAATGGATGTTTTAGGTTTGAAAACGGTAGCTGTCCTAGGAATTTCTCAAGGTGGTATGATTGCCCAATGGTTGGCAGCAGATTTCCCAGAAAGAGTTGAAAAATTAATTTTGACAGTTACTACTGCGAAACTGAACAATCTTGGTAGGGAGCGGATTACTCGCTGGCTTGAGTTGAGTCAGACTGGATCCTATAAGGAACTAATGTTGGATATTGCAAGTCACTCTTATACACCTAAATCCTTTGGAAAGTTTAAATACCTTTATCGAATAATGGGAATCTTTGGTCGCATTAAAGATAAACATCGGATTGCTATTCAGGCCACATCTTGCTTAAGACATGATAGTCTGGTAGTTCTGCAAAAGATCAACTGTTCTACGCTAGTTATCGGAGCAGAAGAAGATGACGTTCTAGGTGTAGAAGCTTCGCTCGAATTGCATCACCATATCAAAGATAGCCAGCTCACTATTTTGCCAGACTGTGGTCACGCACTCTATGAAGGGCATAAGGATTTCCAAAAGAGAGTTTTACTATTTTTAGAAAGTTAACCAATGAACGGAATTATCAACTTAAGAAAAGAAGCGGGTATGACCTCGCATGATGCGGTATTTAAGCTGCGAAAGATTTTAAAAACCAAGAAAATTGGTCATGGGGGAACCTTGGATCCAGATGTGGTCGGGGTGCTTCCGATTGCTGTGGGCAAGGCGACGCGTTTGGTCGAGTTTATGCAGGAGGAAGGCAAGGTCTACGAGGGGGAGATTACACTAGGCTGCTCAACAACGACAGAGGATGCCAGTGGAGACCTCCTAGAGCGGACGCCAGTGACAGAGCTTTTAGAAGAAGCTCTCATTGATGAAGCGATGGAGTCAATGACTGGTGAGATTCGCCAGATTCCGCCCATGTATTCTGCAGTCAAGGTCAATGGTCGCAAGCTTTATGAGTATGCAAGGGCGGGTCAAGAAGTGGAGCGGCCAGAGCGGCAGGTGACCATCTATAGTTTTGAGCGTACCAGTCCGGTTTCCTATGAAGGTGAACAAGCACGCTTTTGTTTTCGAGTCAAGTGCAGCAAGGGGACCTATGTCCGAACCCTGTCTGTTGATTTGGGAGCCAAGCTTGGCTTTGCCAGTCACATGTCCCAGCTGACACGGACTTCCTCAGCAGGTATGAGCTTAGATGATGCCTTGACCTTGGATGAAATAGCAGAGCGAGTAGCAGTAGATGATTTGTCCTTCCTCCAACCACTCGAATTAGGAATCGGAGATTTAGTGAAGGTTGAGCTTTCTGACGAGCAAGTTGAGGACGTGAGGAACGGCCGTTTTATCAGCTTGATGTCAGAAGAAGCTGAGCTAGCTGGCTTTTATAAGGAGAAGTTAGTAGCCATTTTGGAAAAGCGGGAAGCTGCCTACAAGCCCCGCAAAGTCTTCCTTTAATATCCGCAGTAGAATTGTCAAAAGATTGTTACTCTTTTGTAATATGAAATGTGCGCTTGCATGTTATAATGATTTCATTAAACCTCACAAAAGGACAGCAACTGCACAACTGCTGTCCTTTTGTTTTGCTTTTTCAGATTTTGAAAAACATCCTGTCTTAGAATGGTAAAAATCTTTTTGATTATTTTGCAGTTTAGCACGGAACGGATATTGTAAAAATAGCAAATGCGTAGTAAAATAGAGGAATGATGATAACCAAGAGAATTATAGATGAAAAAGGGATTGATCAGACAGAAGATACGGTCCTTGTTCTAGGCTATTTCGATGGACTGCATAAGGGGCATCAGGCACTCTTTGAGAAAGCGAGAGAGATTGCAACGGAGCAAGGTCTCAAGATTGCAGTACTAACCTTCCCAGAGTCTCCTAAGCTGGCCTTTGTCCGCTATCAGCCTGAACTCATGCTGCATCTGGCTAGTCCTGAAGACCGGATAGCGCAGCTGGAAAGTCTAGGTGTTGACTATCTTTACCTGATTGATTTTACTAGCCATTTTGCGGGGAATACAGCCCGAGACTTTTTTGAGAAGTACGTGTCTCGTTTGCGCGCCAAGGCTGTGGTAGCTGGTTTTGACTATCATTTTGGCTCAGACCGCAAAGAGTCACATGAGCTGAGAGATTATTTTAACGGTAAGATTGTTATCGTTCCTTCGGTTAATCTGGATAATCGGAAAATTTCTTCCACTCGGATTCGGGAGACGATTACTGTCGGAGATATGCTGAAAACTCAAGAATTGCTAGGATACCCTCTTTCTACTCGTGGTATTGTGGTTCATGGTAATGCCAGAGGACGGACGATTGGCTATCCAACAGCCAATCTAGCTCCTTTGGATCGAGTCCTGCTTCCAGGAGATGGCGTTTATGTCGCGGATGTTGAGCACAATGGTCAGCGCTATCGTGGTATGGCTAGTGTTGGGAAAAATGTAACTTTTGACGGTGATGAACTCCGTTTTGAGGTCAATATCTTTGATTTTTCTCAGGATATCTATGGCGATAGCATTCGGATTTTCTGGCTGGATAAGATTCGCGAGATGGTCAAGTTTGATGGTATTGACAGCTTGATTGCTCAGCTGCAGAGTGATGAACGGATCGCTAGAAGTTGGACTGGTTATCGAAATAGTTGAAAAATTTATATTTTCATGACATTCGGCAGTAATTTTCAAAAAAATATAGTCAAGCCAAATAAAATTTAGTATAATAGAGGTAGTTATTATACAGAATTAGAAGAGAAACGCATGATTACATTATTTTTATCGCCGAGTTGTACTTCTTGCCGTAAGGCGCGTGCTTGGCTGCTAAATCATGAAGTGCCCTTTCAGGAACATAATATCATGACGAGCCCTCTGTCAGCTCCCGAATTGCAACACATTCTTTCTCTGACAGAGAACGGTACAGACGACATTATTTCAACTCGCTCAAAAATTTTTCAGAAATTAGATTTGGATGTGGAGGATTTGTCCATTTCAACCTTGATTCAGTTGATTGAGGAAAATCCCAGTCTTTTGCGACGCCCAATTATTTTAGACGGCAAACGGATGCAAATCGGCTTTAACGAGGATGAAATTCGTGCTTTTCTGCCTCGTAGTTATCGTAAGGAAGAGTTAAGATCCGCAACCATGCGGGCAGATATTCAGTAAAGATGAACAAAAATTATAGTTACCCACTAGATTTATCGTGGAGCACTGAAGAGCTTGCTTCGGTGCTCTCTTTTTTTAATGATGTAGAAGCAGCTTATGAGCAGAAAGTCCAAGCGGAAAAGCTCTTGAAGTCCTATGCGGCTTTCAAGCAAGTTGTTCCTAGCAAGGGCCAAGAGAAGCGAATCGGCCGTGAGTTTGAAAACGTCAGCGGTTATTCGCTTTATCGTGCTGTTCAAGAGGCAAAAAGTAAAGGTAAAGGAAGCATTTCTCTTGGAAAATAAATTTCATTTTGCTAAAGAAATCATCTACCAAGCTGGTGCTTTTTTGAGGGAACATCTCTATGATGATTTGGATGTGAGTCAAAAGACCAGTGCCACTGACTTGGTCACCCAGATGGACCGGAGGGTTCAGGATGATTTGGTGGCTAAGATTCTAGCCCGCTATCCGCAGGATGCTATTTTAGCAGAGGAAAATGGACTCCGACATAATATTACTGATGGCAATGTCTGGGTGATCGATCCGATTGACGGAACCACCAACTTTATCACTCAGAAGGCTGATTTTGCTGTTATGATTGCCTATTTTGAAGAGGGCATTGGTCGTTTTGGCTTGATCTATGATGTGACTAGAGACCAGCTCTATCATGGTGGCGGAGACTTTGCTGTCTATTGTAACGACCAAAAACTTCCTGCTTTTGAGGACCGGCCTTTTCAAGATTTTCTCATGGCTTCTAATGCCGGTATGCTGCAAGCCAATGATTGGGGCTTGGCAAACTTGGCTCGGGAATGTTTAGGGGTTCGGGTTTATGGCAGTGCTGGGATTAGCTTTAGCAAGGTACTGTCTGGCGGCCTCTTGGTTTATTTTTCCTACAACTGGCCTTGGGATTATGCGGCGGCTTCGATTATGGCGGAAAAGCTAGGCTTTATCGTCCAGACCTTAGATGGCAGTCAGCTAAATTTCCAGACTCGGCAGCCTGTCATGATGGCGCCTAAGTGCAAACTATCGGCTCTGAAGCCTTATTTAGAAAAGGGGAAGCAGTAGATGGACTTTCCTAAAGGTTTTAAAGAAAAATATGAGCAGATTTTAGGCGCAGAAGTGGCGGACTTTTTTGCGACTTTTGACGAGGAGCCGATTTCGGCCTTTCGCAGCAATCCTCTGAAAGAAGGCCAACAGAATTTCTCAGATGCCATTCCTCAGACAGACTGGGGCTTTTATGGCAAGGTGTCTGGCAAGTCTGCTGAGCATGTGACTGGTCTGGTTTATTCGCAGGAGCCAGCAGCTCAGATGGTGGCTCAGATAGCAGCGCCATCTAAGGGTATGAAGGTCCTAGATTTAGCGGCAGCACCAGGTGGCAAGTCAACTCATCTTTTATCTTTTTTAGATAATACGGGCCTGCTGGTCTCCAATGAAATCAATAGTAAACGCTCTAAAATCTTAGTGGAGAACATTGAGCGCTTTGGTGCTAGAAATGTGCTTGTTACCAATGAATCTGCTGACCGTCTGGCTCAGGTTTTCAGCGGATATTTTGACTTGATTGTTTTAGATGCACCTTGCTCGGGCGAGGGCATGTTTCGTAAGCAGCCGGATGCTACCCAGTATTGGACTCCGGATTATCCAGCCCAATGCGCCCAGCTCCAGCGAGAGATTTTAACAGCTGCTATGAGCATGCTTGCTAAGGATGGTCGTCTGGTTTATTCGACCTG
Source organism: uncultured Streptococcus sp. (assembly GCF_963456385.1). Lineage (GTDB taxonomy): Bacteria > Bacillota > Bacilli > Lactobacillales > Streptococcaceae > Streptococcus. The sequence goes on from NZ_CAUOLF010000008.1 coordinate 35,766, forward strand.
TACTTGGGCTCCTGAGGAAAATGAAGACATTGTTGCTTGGTTATTGGAAGAATTTCCTCTTGAATTGATTGATATTCCTAAGATAAACGGGATGACTGAAGGGATTGGCTTTCCTGAGACAGCTCGGATGTATCCGCATCGCTTCAAAGGTGAAGGTCAGTTTGCAGCTCACTTTCGCTTTACTGGTGAGAATTGTAGCAAGAAGATTAAATCAGGTAAGAATCGTTTGACGAGCGAGCAAAGAAAGCTATGGCAGGACTTTGAGAGCAAGCATTTAAAAAAAGTCTTGACCGGAGACTTGCAGACCTTTGGGGACAATCTTTATTTGTTGCCTTCTGGCCTGCCAGACCTGTCCAAGCTAAAGATTGCTCGTAACGGTTTGCATCTAGGAAGGTTTAAGAAGAATCGCTTTGAGCCTAGCTTTGCCCTAGGCTTGGCTATGAAGCCCAGCGAAGTTCTAAATCGAGTTGAAATAAATAATCAGGACTTCAAGAAATATGTGGCTGGCGAGACGATTGAACTGGCAGAAACGAAGCCAAACGGCTGGTACCAACTAGTCCTTGGCGGAAACGGCCTGGGCTTTGCAAAAGTCACTGGAAAAACCCTGAAAAATTATTTCCCAAAAGGCCTGAGATTTAGATAAAATATTAGGAAAAGCTGGTATTATATGATATAGTTGAAGATGTGAATGTATTGAAAAAAAGCTTCTTTCTGCTAAGTAAGAAATACTAAAGATACTTCCCATCCTCTTGATTTTATTAAAGGAGAAATCTTTTGAACAAATTGAAAAAATTTGCTTTAGCGCTGACAGCTCTGGGCTTAGGACTCACCTTATCAGCTTGTTCATCATGGATTGACCGTGGTGAATCTATGACAGCAGTAGGGTCAACTGCTTTGCAGCCTTTAGTTGAAGCGGCAGCTGATGACTTTGGCTCTAACAACATCGGTAAAACAGTCAATGTTCAGGGTGGTGGATCTGGTACAGGTCTGTCTCAAGTGCAGTCAGGAGCTGTTGAAATCGGGAACTCGGATGTTTTCGCTGAAGAGAAGGAAGGAATCAAAGCGTCTGACTTGGTGGACCATAAGGTCGCTGTGGCTGGTATTGCTGTGATTGTCAATAAAGAAGTTGACGTGGATAATCTAACGTCCGAGCAGCTGCAGAAAATTTTCACTGGTGAAATCACCAACTGGAAAGAGCTGGGCGGTAAGGACTTGGAGATTTCGATTATCAATCGTGCTGCTAGCTCTGGTTCCCGAGCAACCTTTGACAGTGTCATCATGGATGGGAAATCAGCTGTGCAGAGTCAAGAGCAGGATTCCAACGGTATGGTGAAAAATATCGTTTCGCAAACTCCTGGTGCGATTTCTTACCTTGCCTTTGCTTATGTTGATGAGTCTGTAAAAACCTTGAAACTCAACAACTACGAACCAACAGCAGAGAATGTTGCTACCAATAATTGGTCGCTCTGGTCTTATGAGCATATGTATACACTGGGCAAGCCGACTGGTCTGGCAGCTGAGTTTCTGGACTATATGCTGTCAGATGATGTTCAAAAAGGGGTAGTTACCAGCATGGGCTATATCTCAATCAACGATATGAAAGTCAGCAAGGACGCTGATGGGAATGTCACAGCAATAGAAGGAGATTCAAAATGAAAAATGAGGAATTAACCAAAAAGTTGTTATCGCCTTCTAAAAATTCTCGCTTGGAGAAGTTTGGCCGCTATCTGACTTTTGCCTGTCTGTCACTGATTGTGGTGATTGTGGCTATGATTCTAATCTTCGTTGCTCAGAAAGGTCTATCTACTTTCTTTGTCAACGGCGTTAATGTTTTTGATTTTCTTTTTGGTGGTGTCTGGAATCCTTCTGGTAAGGAATTTGGTGCCCTGCCAATGATTTTAGGCTCCTTTATCGTTACCATTCTGTCAGCCCTGATAGCAACTCCCTTTGCGATTGGAGCTGCTGTCTTTATGACAGAGGTTTCTCCAAAAGGAGCAAAGATATTGCAACCGGCTATTGAGCTTTTAGTTGGTATTCCGTCTGTTGTTTATGGATTTATCGGTCTGCAAATCGTGGTTCCTTTTGTCCGTACAGTCTTTGGCGGTACTGGTTTTGGGATTTTGTCTGGTATTTTTGTGCTCTTTGTTATGATTTTGCCGACAGTAACCTTTATGACGACGGACAGTCTGCGTGCTGTGCCACGTCACTATCGTGAAGCTAGTCTGGCTATGGGCGCAACGCGCTGGCAGACCATTTGGCGGGTAACACTCAAGGCTGCTCGCTCAGGTATCTTTACAGCTGTGGTCTTTGGAATGGCACGTGCCTTTGGTGAAGCCCTAGCTATCCAAATGGTCGTTGGGAACTCTGCGGTGATTCCAACCTCTTTGACAACACCAGCAGCTACACTGACCTCTGTCCTGACCATGGGAATCGGAAATACCGTTATGGGAACAGTGGACAATAACGTTCTCTGGTCTTTGGCTCTGGTGCTCTTGATGATGAGCTTAGCCTTTAACAGTGTGATTAAACTAATTACAAAAGAAAGAGGTAAGAAAAACTATGCACGCTAAGAAATTAGATAAATTGGCGACTGGTATTCTCTACACAATAGCGAGTATCATTGTTGCCATCCTTGCCTCTCTTATCCTCTATATCTTAGTTAGAGGTCTTCCGCATGTTTCCTGGTCTTTTTTGACAGGGAAATCCTCTTCTTACCAAGCAGGAGGCGGTATTGGGATTCAGCTATATAATTCCTTCTTTCTGCTAGTGATTACTCTGATTATCTCTGTGCCTCTTTCTATGGGGGCTGGGGTTTATCTGTCAGAATATGCTAAGAAAGGACCAGTGACCAACTTTGTCCGCACCTGTATTGAAATTCTGTCTTCCCTGCCTTCGGTAGTAGTTGGGCTCTTTGGTTATTTGATTTTTGTTGTCCAGTTTGAGTATGGCTTCTCAATCATTTCTGGTGCCTTGGCTCTGACTGTCTTTAATCTGCCACAGATGACTCGCAATGTCGAAGACAGTCTGCGCCATGTCCATCATACCCAGCGTGAAGCTGGTTTGGCCTTGGGAATTTCCCGATGGGAAACGGTCCTGCATGTGGTCATCCCAGAAGCTTTGCCTAGTATTGTGACAGGGATTGTACTAGCTTCCGGTCGTATCTTTGGTGAGGCAGCAGCCTTGATTTATACAGCAGGTCAGTCAGCGCCGGCTCTTGACTGGTCCAACTGGAATATTTTCAGCGTTACCAGCCCTATCTCTATCTTCCGTCAGGCTGAAACCTTGGCTGTCCATATCTGGAAGGTCAACAGTGAAGGAACTATTCCTGATGGCACAGCTGTTTCTGCTGGTTCAGCAGCAGTTCTCCTGATCTTCATTTTGATTTTCAATCTGGGAGCCCGCAAACTGGGCAGCTATCTGCATAAGAAATTAACCTCTGCTTAAAGGAGAAGAAATGACAGAATATAATTGGAATGAAAAACATATCATTACTTTTCCTGAAGAAAAGGTAGCCCTGTCGACCAAGGATTTGCATGTTTACTACGGTAAAAAGGAATCCATCAAGGGCATTGATATGCAGTTTGAAAAAAACAAAATCACTGCTTTGATTGGCCCCTCTGGATCAGGTAAATCAACCTATCTTCGCAGCCTCAACCGCATGAACGATACCATTGATATTGCCAATGTGACTGGAGAGATTCTCTATGAGGGGATTGATGTCAATCGCCCTGAAATCAATGTTTATGAAATGCGCAAGCATATCGGCATGGTTTTCCAGAGACCAAATCCTTTTGCCAAGTCCATCTATCGAAATATTACCTTTGCTCATGAACGGGCGGGTGTCAGAGATAGAAAGGTTTTGGATGAGATTGTAGAGACTTCGCTCAAACAAGCAGCTCTTTGGGATCAAGTCAAAGATGACTTGCATAAGTCAGCCCTGACTCTCTCTGGCGGTCAGCAGCAGCGGCTCTGCATTGCCCGTGCTATCTCGGTCAAGCCAAACATTCTGCTCATGGATGAGCCAGCGTCAGCCTTGGATCCGATTGCGACCATGCAGCTGGAAGAAACCATGTTTGAACTTAAGAATAACTATACCATTATCATTGTGACCCACAATATGCAGCAGGCTGCCCGTGCTAGTGACTACACTGGATTCTTCTATCTGGGCGATTTGATTGAGTACGATAAGACGGCCAATATTTTCCAAAATGCCAAGCTTCAGTCCACTAATGACTATGTTTCAGGTCATTTTGGTTAAGCAGCTGTCCGTATTCATCACGATTCAACAAGCTTAGTCTTTGGTTGAATGTAAAATAAAATGAAGGAAAAACGTATGACAGAACCTATTTTGCAAGTCAAGGACTTGTCGGTTTATTATAATAAAAAGAAAGCCCTTAATAGCGTTTCACTTGATTTCATGCCAAATGAGATTACAGCTTTGATTGGACCGTCAGGCTCAGGTAAGTCAACCTTGCTTAAGGCCATCAACCGAATGGGCGACCTGAATCCAGAAGTAACGACTACAGGAACGGTCATTTATAACAGTCACAATATCTATGGTCCGAGGACAGATACGGTAGAGCTTCGCAAGGAAATCGGCATGGTTTTCCAGCAGCCCAATCCTTTCCCTATGACCATCTATGAAAATGTAGTTTATGGACTTCGGATTAATGGTGTCAAGGACAAGGCAGTTTTGGACGAAGCAGTAGAGCGCTCCCTTATTGGTGCTTCTATCTGGGACGAGGTCAAGGACCGTCTGCATGATTCCGCTATCGGTCTTTCTGGTGGTCAGCAGCAACGGGTTTGTGTGGCTCGCGTGCTAGCTACTAGTCCTAAAATCATTCTCTTGGACGAGCCGACATCAGCCTTGGATCCAATCTCAGCTGGGAAAATCGAGGAAACCCTCTACAGTCTAAAAGACAAATATACCATGCTTTTGGTCACTCGCTCCATGCAGCAGGCGTCTCGGATTTCTGAAAAAACAGGCTTCTTCCTTGGTGGAGACTTGATTGAATTTAATGAAACCAAGAAGATGTTCCTCAATCCAGCCCATAAAGAGACCGAAGACTACATTACTGGTAAATTCGGATAACAGAAAGGAATCTTATGCTTAGAGTACAATTTGAAGAAGATTTAGAAAAACTTCATAATCAATTCTACGCGATGGGAAACGAAGTCCTATCGCAGATTAACCGGACGGTTCGTGCCTTTGTCACGCATGACCGTGAACTGGCTCGTCAGGTCATTGAAGACGATGCCGAAGTCAATGAATACGAGGTCAAACTGGAGAAGAAATCTCTAGAAATCATTGCCCTGCAGCAGCCTGTGTCTCAGGATTTACGGACCGTTATCACCGTGTTGAAGGCTAGCAGTGACTTGGAACGCATGGGCGACCACGCCGTATCTATTGCCAAAGCTACTGTTCGGATGAAGGGAGAAGTCCGCATCGAGTCCGTAGAAGATGCCATCAGCAAGATGGGGCGTGATGTTAAGAATTTCGTCGAAGAAACTCTGAACGTCTACCTTAATGGAAATGTAGACCAAGCTTATGCTGTAGCAGCTATGGATGAGAAAATCAACCAATACTTTGATGATATTCGCGATCTTGCTACTGAGGAAATCAAACAAAATCCAGAGCTGATTGTGACTGGCCGCGACTACTTCCAAGTTATTTCTTATCTGGAACGAATCGGCGACTATGCCAAGAATATCTGTGAATGGGTTGTTTACTTTGAAACAGGTAAAATTATTGAGTTGTAATTATAAAAAGATACGATTTGCTTCGTGTCTTTTTTGTATAATCTCAAGTATGGTTAGCATTCTATTTTGTGTTTTAACTTACAAGTAACTATGTTATACTACGAGAGTAGAGTTAAAGTTTATATATTTTTATATGAGTACATAATGGAGAATGTTTATGAAGAAAAAAATCATTTTCACCTTGGCAGTTCTGATGCTTCTCATTCCAGGTGGAATCTTTGGTGTGAGAAAGTGGATTGAACACCAAAACTCACCCTATAATGTTAGTGATGTTTTAGACGATAAAGGAGTAAAACTTTACAAACGCGGATTTCGTTTGTTAGAAGAACAACTGGCGACTTACATCAAAGAACACTATTCAGGAGTTAGTAAAATTGAGTTTTCACCAATTTTTGTTCAAGGTGGGGATGGGCAGAGCATGTTTCGTGCAACAATTGTGCCTGTCATTTATGACAATCATGGTAATAAGGCTTATTTAGGACGTTCTGTTGGAGAAGAAGATTTTGGCCGTTTTACAAGTAGTGGCAGTATTCAACTTAGCTTTGATGGACTTGACAATGAAGTTATTGAAATAAAGGTGGATGATGACTATGTCAATATCTCTAATAATGAGATATTGCCTGAAAAAGCAAAATTATCAACAAGCAAACGAATTGATAATAATATATCAGCCTTAATCGAAGCTGGACAAATAAAGAATATAGAAAAGAACCAAAACGGAAGTCCTCATGCTGAAGTGAAATTTAATACTCAAATTAGAAAAGGAGATCATTTCAAATGGCGTTGATAGAATGGCATTGTTTATATTAAGTAACGCTTAGCAAGGCTAATAATTTGTACAAAGTTAAGTCATAAACATGATGAATCTTACTTTGTTGTTATAATCCTTATATATGCGTTCTAATTACAAATTTTTTACAGAACATAATGGAGAGACTGATGAAGAAAAAAATCCTTATAATGATTGCTGTTTTGGTTATGTTAGGTTCAGGAGGCATCCATATGTATAACAAACTGACAAAACCTAACCTTAGCCCCAAAACAACCAAGCTCTATCAGCAAGGCTTTCGACTTCTGGAAGAGCAACTAGGAACTTATATAAAAGAACATTACTCAGGGGTTGAAAAGATTGCGTTTTCCCCAATCTACGTTACTGAGGAAGGGTCAACTTTCTCAAATGCCTATGTACGTCCGACGATTTATGATAAATATGGGAATAAAGCAACATTAGGAACAACAATAAAGAACTACACACCTAATAGCTATGGTTTGGATACTCATATAATTCTTAATTTTGATGGAGGTGGAAATGAAGCTATAGATTTAAAGGACTCAAACGGGAATAACATTGATGTTTCAAATGCAAAACATTTGCCAGACGAAGCAAAGCTCACGAAGGCTAGAAGTACAGATGAAAATATTTCTTTATTGGTTGAAGACAGTCAGTTAAAGGATGTTGTTAAGGATGAAAAAGGAAGCCCAGAAGCTCAGATTATTTATAATGTTAAACTAAGTAAAGAGGAAGAATGATGTGACGTGAACTAATCAAGAAATATATTCATTTTCTTAGATGGTTGAGAACAAATTTTTGCAAGAACAAGGAAAAAGATTTTATATTATAATATAAATGTATTATGCTATACTATTAGAGAAGAACTTTGAAACCGCTCTCTGAAAAATCATTATAATGGAGGTAGTCTTGTGAAAAAAAAGATTATTACTGCTTTAATAATTCTATTCGTTGTAATTTCAGGAGGAATCTATATGTACAATAAACTTACAAAACCGAACTTTGGACCCAAAACAGCCAAGCTTTATCAGCATGGATTTCAACTTCTGGAAGAGCAAATTGGAACTTACATCAAAGAACACTATTCAGGAGTTAGTAAAATTGAATTTTCTCCAATTTATGTTACGGGAGATGATGGTTCTTCTATGTTGAATGCGGAAGTTGTTCCAATTGTTTATGACTCTCACGGAAATAAAGCGAAATTTGGAGGATTATATAAAAACTTTCAACATCCTGCTTATGGTACTATAGGTTATTTACGTCTGAGTTTTGATTATTCAGGGAATCCTTATATCGAACTAAGCACAGACTCAGGAGAATTTAAAGATGTGACTTACGGACAATCATTACCAGAAGAAATAAAAGGGAAGAAAATAAAGGATATTGATTTTAATTTTGAAACCTTAATAAAAGAAGGGAGGCTAAAAGGTGTTGAAAAATCAGATGTTGGAAGCCCAAATGCAGAAGTTATTTATAATCTAGAACTAAAAAAGGGGGTACTTCCGAATGACACTGAATGATAAGGAAATTCAAGAATTGCAAGGGATGATTAAAAAAGAACTAGGAGCTACTTTGGGTACACAAATAAAAAAATATGTCCCAAATAGTTTTGGGATTGAAGCGGATCTTGTTCTTGATTTTGATTGGAGTGGTAATGAAGTAATTGAGTTGTTAGATTCAGAAGATAATAGTATTGATGTCTCAAATGCTAAAGAACTCCCTGAAGAAGCTAAATTAACAGATGCAAAAAGTATAGATATAAATATTCAAATGTTAGTAGAAGATGGTCAGTTAAAAGATGTTGTCAAGGATGAAAAAGGAAGCCCAGAAGCACAGATTATTTACAATGTTAAACTAAGCAAAGAGGAAGGATGATGTGGCTTTGTCTGATCAAGAGGCTTGAAGAATGTAGTTAGATCTTAAGAAAGACGTAAAGAATGAAAGCAAAGTTATTTATAGGATTTGAAATAAAACTTTTTTATGTAAAAGACTCCAGATATTATAAACAGATAATTGAGAGCGCTTTTATAAAAAATGAATGAGACCAGAAATAATGGTATGACTAGAAATATTATGATATACTATAATTAAAAAATAAAAGCGTTTTCATAAAGGTGTGAGGTAGGTAAACAATGAAGAAAAATAAATTTGCGATCATTGCAGTTCTTGTAGTTTTAATTTCAGGAGGAGTATATTGTATGACAAAATGGATTGAACACAAAAACTCTCCATATAATGTTAGTGATGTTTTAGACGATAAAGGAGTAAAACTTTACAAACGAGGATTTCGTTTGTTGGAAGAACAACTGGCAACTTACATTAAAGAGCATTACTCTGGTGTCAGTAAAATTGAGTTTTCGCCAATTTTTGTTCAAGGTGGGGATGGGCAGAGCATGTTTCGTGCAAATATTGTTCCTGTGATTTATGATTTACAAGGCAATAAAGCCTACTTGGGAAAAAAAATTGGTGAGAAATCCTACAGTCATTATGGTAGTTTTTGGGATGTTAGGCTTGATTTTAATGGCTGGGATGAAGAAATCATAGAATTAAAGGTTGGTGACGATTTTATTGATATTTCCGAGAGTAAAAAATTACCTGTGGAAGCCAAATTATCGACTAAACCAAAAATTGATGAGAATATAGAAGCTTTAGTTCAAGAACATCAGCTCGTAGATGTTAAAAAAAGCGAGAACGGTAGTCCTGATGCAGAAGTTGTCTATAATACAGAAATTAGGAAAGGAGACTTTTTAGAATGGCCTTAACAGACGAGAGCATACAGGAATTACAAGTTGAAGTTCTTAATATAATAAAAGAAGAAAAAAATGGGAATGAGTTCTCACTTGATGAGAGCGGAAAGAAATATAAACTGATTAACGAAGTCAACGAAACAACCCAAGCCATTGCTGTTGCGCCTCTTGATAAGGAAGGTAAGCCAGATTACACTCAAACTACTATTGTTGTTGCTGGTACTCAATCACCTAATAACGAAAATAATAACCATGTTACAGAATCAGTATTCAATGCGGTAATAGCAAGAAATCAATTAACAGAACAGACAAAGGACGTTCGAGAATTTTATAATCAATCATTAGCTAGTGCTAAAAAAATGGCTGGAACAGGACAGGAAGTTGATATTAGTAATATGTCGGGATTCAGTCAAGCTGGACCAGCAGTTGCTAAAGTAGCTGCGGAAATGAAAGTCCAGAAGATTACAAATTTTATGGACTGGGGTGCGTGGAATTCGTTGACAAAAAATACAGCCGATTATAGAGGTATTAGTGATGAAGAATTAGCATATATTAATAAACGCTTACATTCATACAGTGATCAAGGGAAAGATTTAACAAGTTGGGATGGTCATGGAGGAATCATTCCGTATGGAAAAGTATTTACTGTAGAGGGAAAAAATCATAATGCTGGATTACCAAAGATAAAAGGTAATAGGCTAGATTTTGAGTGGTATGAAAAAAATGGTCTTTTCTGCACTGGTATGACCGAAAAGCAAGTCAGAAAGATTGCAAAACATAAAGCAAAAATGTATGAAATAAATGTAGCAACCGCAAATTTTGGATTAGACTATGCCAAAAAGAATCCTGAAAATTATGTTCTTGAGTATTTAAGGGACTACGGAGACTTCGCTCCTGAGCCTTCTAAGCATGATTTAATCGCCATAAATAGGAAATACATTGATGAATTGCATGCTTCTTTAAGAATTAGTTCTGGCGACAAAACAATTAGTTTGAGAGAGGAACTTGTTCGTACAAGTGCGCAAACAGCTCAGCTTCAGGCTGAAGTATATGAGCAAGAAATTAAAGATAAGATAAAAAGTGCTAAATCTAGTGTTGAAAATCATATCAGAGAACTGAGAGATGCAGCTTATACCCTAGCCCACAATCTTTCTGCCGATGAGGTAGAGGGCTTATTATCTGAGTTGAGCATATCAACAGCTTGGAATGACGGAACAGAAGCAAGTACTCTTGCGTCAGCAAACTCTTATATGACTACAATGACTGGTATTGCTGGCAATTTAAACAAGGCAGCTGATAATATCGTAGCGATTGATCAAAAAGGAGCACAGATTTTCACAAAAAAATAGGAGGAAACACATGATTGAACCAAATACAGAAGATCGAGCTGAAGCCGAACGTATAAAAAAAGAATATTTAAAGATTCAGGAACGTATTGCCATTCGAGGTTTGATTTCAGCTAAAAGAGCTGTCCTTCTTGAAGAAAGTCAAGCTTTGCAAACTTGGTTGGATAGTCAAGCTGAGGCTATGAAAACTTTTGCATCCACTCAAGTACCTGCCGACTTATCCGGGGCCTTTACCGGTGGAGCAGCAGATTCCATCAAGGAGGTACTAGGTGCTGTTCCTAAGCCTAGTTTGACCAGCCCTATCTTATAGGAGGCTTTATGGATATTCAGAAAAAGATCAATCGTCTTGATGACGATCACATAGCTTTTCGAAAGAAAGTTAGTGAGTATGAATGGGATTATCAGGACATGAGACGAGAAGCTAAAAATGTTTCAGAGCAAATGAGCGAATGGATATTATCTTTTTGTCGCAATAGTCCTGATACCGTCCCCTCATATGAATTAAGCCAAATAGAGGAAAACAGGGAAATTTTTGAGAGAAAAATTCAGCGTTATGAAGAACGGCTAAACAAAACTTATCACGAAGAAAATCGAATCTATAACAAAAAATTAGAGGAACTTGAGAAAGAAAAGAAGAACTCTTGACCTTTCTTCCATTTTATAAACCACATTGACAGGTACTACCTGTCTTTTTGTTTGCATTTATTCTGCAACGAAATCTTTTAAATATGATACAATAATAACAGATTATAAGCGGACAAGTATGGCGGAGTAATCTTGCTGCGTTGTTCGTTAGATGAGGAGAAGCAGATGCAAGCAGTTAAACATTTTATTGAAACTTTTGTTCCTGAGCACTATGATCTCTTTTTGGATCTGAATCGTGCCGACAAGACTTTTTCAGGCAAGGTGACCATTACTGGGGAAGCTAAGACGAGTAAGATTTCCCTACATCAAAAAGATTTGACAGTTGAAGCTGTAGAGGTGGCTGGCCAAGCTCGTCCTTTCACTCTTGATAAGGACAATGAAGCTCTTTATATTGAGCTGGAAGCAGCTGGGTCTGTAGTGGTGACCATAACTTATACTGGTAAGATTACGGACAATATGACAGGGATTTACCCATCTTACTACACGGTAGATGGTGTGAAAAAAGAGATTATTTCTACGCAGTTTGAGAGCCATTTTGCCCGCGAAGCCTTTCCGAGTGTGGATGAGCCAGAGGCTAAGGCAACTTTTGATTTGGCTTTGAAATTTGACCAAGCAGAGGGTGAATTGGCCCTGTCTAATATGCCGGAAATTGATGTTGAAAACCGCAAAGCAACAGGTGTTTGGAAGTTTGAAACGACTCCACGTATGTCTTCCTATCTCTTGGCTTTTGCTGCAGGTGATATGCAAGGAATTACTGCTAAAACCAAGAATGGAACTTTGGTAGGAGTTTATGCGACCAAGGCCCATCCAGAGAGCAATCTAGAGTTTGCTTTGGACATTGCAGTTCGCTGTATTGAATTTTACGAAGAATACTACGGAGTCAAGTATCCTATTCCTCAATCCCTTCATGTGGCTCTGCCAGACTTTTCTGCTGGGGCTATGGAAAATTGGGGCTTGGTGACCTATCGGGAAATCTATTTGCTGGTGGATGAAAATTCAACAGCTCTAAGCCGTCAGACAGTTGCCTTGGTTGTTGCACACGAATTAGCCCACCAATGGTTCGGAAATCTAGTGACCATGAAGTGGTGGGACGACCTTTGGCTCAATGAAAGCTTTGCCAATATGATGGAGTATGTCTCAGTTGATGCGATTGAGCCTAGCTGGAAGATTTTTGAAGATTTCCAGACCAGCGGAGTTCCTTATGCCCTCAAGCGTGACGGGACAGATGGCGTCCAGTCGGTCCATGTAGAGGTCAAGCACCCTGATGAAATTAATACTCTTTTTGATGGGGCGATCGTCTATGCCAAGGGCAGCCGTCTCATGCACATGCTGCGCCGTTGGCTGGGAGATGATGCATTTCGTAAGGGGCTAGGTGCCTATTTTGAGAAGCATCAGTATGGAAATACCATCGGTCGTGACCTCTGGGACGCTCTTTCTCAAGCTTCTGGCCGTGATGTAGCTGCCTTTATGGATGCTTGGCTGGAGCAGCCGGGTTATCCAGTTGTCACTGCTAAGGTCGAAAATGACTGCTTGATTTTGACGCAGAAGCAGTTCTTCATTGGGGAGCACGAAGACAAAGGTCGCCTCTGGCCAGTACCGCTCAATAGCAATTGGCAAGGACTACCTGATACTCTGACGACAGAAAGACTGGAAATTCCTAATTATGCAGCCTTGGCAGCGCAAAATGACGGAGCCCTGCGTCTCAATACAGAAAACACAGCCCACTATATTACAGATTATCAAGGTGAGTTGCTGGATGCTCTTCTGAATAATCTCAGCTCTTTGGACAATATCAGTAAACTTCAAATCGTGCAGGAGCGTCGACTTCTGGCAGAGTCTGGTAAGATTTCCTATGCGGATCTGCTGCCAGTCATCAGCAAGCTGGCAAACGAAACTTCTTATATGGTGGTTTCAGCTGTTTCCCAAGTGCTGGAAGGATTGAATCGCTTTGTGGATGAAGGTAGTCAGACTGAAGAAGATTACAAAGCCCTGCTGAAAATTCTCAGTCAAAGTAATTTCGACCGTCTTGGTTTTGAAAAACAGGACGGTGAAAGCGATGAGGATGAGATGGTTCGTCAGCTGATTGTGGGTAATATGATTAAGGCTGACGATGAAACGGCTAAAGCTCAAGCTAGCCAGATTTTTGACAACTATCGTGATAATTTGGAAAAACTCCCTGCCGCTATTCGCCTGCAGGTGCTGGTCAACCAAATCAAGCATCATGAAAGCAAGGAGCTGACTAAGCTTTATCTGGACCTCTATGTTGCTTCAAATGATGGAAGCTTCAAAAATGCTCTTTCTACAGCCCTTTCTTATACGAAGAACAAGGAAACCTTGGATGAACTTTTAGCGACTTGGAAGGATAAATTTACTGTAAAACCGCAGGATTTGTCAGCTTGGTATGCCCGTTTCCTCAGCCGGGATTTTACTCAAGAAGCAGTGTGGACTTGGGCGCGTAAGAATTGGGACTGGATCAAGGCAGCGCTAGGTGGCGATATGAGCTTTGATAGCTTTGTCATTAGCCCAGCAGTGGTCTTCAAGACAGAGAAGAGATTGGCAGAGTACAAAGCCTTCTTTGAACCGCAGTTGGATGATATGGCGATTAGCCGAAACATCAGCATGGGAATCAAGGAAATCGCTGCGCGTGTTGAATTGGTGAAGCGTGAGAAAGAAGCAGTGGAAAAAGCGATTCGAGCTGCAATCAGATAGATTTGATTAAAATAACTAGAAAGTCTGAGATATGATCCTATCTCAGGCTTTTATTTATCATTTTGAGTATTTAAACATTGCTAATATGCCTTTGCTTTGATAAAATAGAATAGTATGTAAAATAAACAGGCAACTGTTTAAAGGAGAAATGGAGTTTATTATGGAAAAGAAAATAGTCTATGGCTTCCGCAAGAGCCGCCTTTCTAAGGGCTTGTGCGGAGCTGTTTTGGGTGCGGTTTTGATGGTAGCTGCCGGATCAGTTCAAGCAGAGGAAAAGGTACCTTCAGCAGCCGATGAGTCTGCCCTTTCTGAAGCTGCACTTTCGCCAACCGAAGCGTCCCAGCCAACTGCTGCCCCTGCTCAGTTGGAGCCAGTAAGTCAAGACAAGCTTCCCTTGGGGGTTTCCCATGCGGACCTGGACCAAGCTTTGGCAGAGGCTGAGAAAGCGGGTATCCAGCTAAAGCAAGAGCCGCCTGTTGATTTAGGAATAGCTAGAAATCCAGAAGAAGCTGCGAGTAAACGGGAGACAGCGCTAGCAGATTATGCGACCCAAGTCAAGGAAATACGTGAAACCACAGCAGCTTATCAGGAGCAACTGAAGACTTATGAGAAAGAACTCAGTCAGAAAGAGTCTGCCAATCAAGCCTTGAAAGACCAATATGACAAGGCGCTGGCTTCCTATGAACAAGAGTCCAGCCGTATTCAAGCTGAAAATGCTCAGCTTCAGGCGGAATATGAACAGAAACAGGCTGCTTATCAAGCAGAATTGAGCCGTATAGTAAAAACCAATCAAGAGAAAGAAGCCTCCTATCAAGCAGCTTTAGCAGCCTATCAAGAGGTGCGTTCACGGATTTTACAAGAAAATGCTCAAGAAAAAGCAGACTACCAAACTGCTATGGAGAGCTATGTTATAGAGTTGAAAGTTACCCAGGAGAAGAATGCAGAAGCAAAGCGTCGCTATGAAGAAAAGCTCGCTCAGGTCTCAGCTCACAACAAAGCTGCCCAAGCTGAAAATGCAGCCATTGCAGAACGAAATCAAGCAGCTGAAAAGGCCTATCAGGAAGCAGTCAAGCAGTATGAAGCTGAAGTATCCAGACTGACTCAGGTTAAGGCAGAAAAAGAAGCTGTTTATCAAGCTGCCTTGGCTGACTATGAGAAAGAATTGGCTCGGGTTCAGAAAGAAAATGCTGAGCTAGAGCAGCAGTATCAGTCAGAATTGACGGCTTACCAACAGGAAGTAGAACGTATTCAAAGAGACAATCAAGCAGCTCAACAATCTTATGAGACAGCCTTGGCTAAAATCCAAGAGCAGAACAAAGAGATTGAAGCGCAAAATCTAGCTGTTCAGAAGAAAAATGCAGCCTTAAAGGAGCAGTATCAGGCTGATTTAGCTGCTTATCAAGAGCGATTGGCTGAGATTCGCCAAAAAAATCAAGCGGCAGAGGAAGACTATGAGAGCAAATTAGCAGATTATCAAAAGAATCGCTCTCAAATCGAGGCGGCCAATGAGGCCAAAGAAAGAGATTATCAAGTGGCTTTGACTGCTTATCAAGCTGAACTTGAACGTATTCAAGCTGAAAATAAGAAGCGGCAAACTGCCTTTGAGACTGAAAAAGCAGAAGTAACAGCCCGTAATGCTGCCATTGAAGCTGAAAACGCCCAGATTCGTCATCAAAATCAGGAAAAACAAGAGCTTTATAAAAATCAATTATCTCAATATGAGCAGGATGTGGCTCGAATCACCGAAAGCAATCAGAAAAGTCGAGAAGCATATGAGAAAGCCTTGCTTACCTACCAGGAGGCGACTGCTCGGATTGAGACAGAAAACAAGAATAAACTAGCTGCTTATCAGGCAGACTTAGCGACATACCAAGCAAATCTTGCAAAGATTGAAGCAGAAAATCAAAGACTAAAAGAAGACTATGAGGCAAACCTTGCGGCTATTTCAGCGCAGAACGCTGTGATTGAGCAGGAAAATGCAAGCATTAAGGGAAAAAATGCCCGCTTGAAAGCTGACTTTGATAAGCTCTTGGAAGAATATAAGAAGGCAAAAGCTGCCTATGATACAGCCAAAACTAAGTATGATGCAGCTCTTGTAACTTTTGAGAGAGAGTTGCAAGAAGCTGAAGCTAAGAAAAATGAAGAAGGTTATCTCAGTAAGGTTGAAAGCCAGCCTTTTGTTTTCAAATCTGAGCCCCAGGCTGTCTTGACGCTTGATCCCTCTATTAGAACCTATACCAATGATGAGCTGACTGATGAGGTTCGTTCTTGGGGAATGGATCAACAAGGAATAACTGCTTTGACCAGTGTTTTAAAAGGGAAAGAACATCAGACTAAAGTCATTTTACAAAAAGATGTGCCTCTGGTAGCTACTTATACTAATATCAAAAATTCCAGTATTCAGGGCAAGAAAATCGCTAAAGTTGTCTACACTTATACTCTGAAAGAATCAACGAAGAGTCAGGATAAGCTGCCAGTTTTCTTAGTTAAGGATCCGACCTTGACTGTCTGGACCTTGGATTTTCATGGCCATTCTCGGGTCAATGTTCAAGCTGAGTTTTTCGATGAGGCAGGAGAAAGGCTTGATATGACAGGCTCGCTTGTCAGCTTCTCGTCTTTAAATACGAACAAAGTTGCGATTGAATATATCAAGAATTTTAATGGTGAATATATTCCTATTACAGGCTCTGCCATTAATGTTCACCCAGATACTAGTGTTCACGCTGATATTTCAATTAACTTTGAGCGGGAAGGCTCTCGCTTTGAGTATAACAAATGGGACTCGCCGAACAGTCCCTATAACTGGTATGGCGCTATCGTAGGTAAGGCACAGGGCGATGTCATTTCCTTTGATATTGGTTCACGAAACCGAGGTTCTGCTTGGTTTGTATTTAACTCTGATATTAAAGCCAAAGGTGTTCCAATGAAGCCTGTTGCTCCGACAGAAGTTGCTCAACCTCAGGAACCGGCTTATGAGGAAGTCAAGGCCTTGCAGCCTCTTCCAAGTCAGCCAGTCTATCAACCTTTGCCAGAAGAGCCAGCTCAGCCGGCCTATCAAGAACTTCCTAGCCAGCCGACAGAAACTCAGCCTCTTCCTCTTCCAAATCGGCCTGAGGAGCCAGCAGTCCTACCAGAAAGAGATCTGGCAATTCTTCCGCAAGAGCCAACTTATCTGCCTGAGCCGCTTCAACCTCAAAAGCCAGTTTATCAGGAAGTGCCAGAAGAACCTAGCTCCCCTTCTCTATTGACAGAGCCGACTGCAGTTGAAGAGCCAACCTATGAGAAGGAGCAGCCCTTGCTGAGTCTTCCCCAAGCTCCGGTTGAAGAAGCGCTGCCACAGGAACCACAGCTCCCATCTTATTTGAAGGAACCAGAGAAACCTCAAAAAGATCCTGAAGTAAGCACGGGTGAGGCTCCGAAACCGCCTGTTTATGAAGAAGAAATTGCTTTAGAGGAGCTGCCTCAGGAGCCAAGCTATCTGCAGGAACCACAGCTTCCTCAAGAACCAGTTCTTCAGCCTGAACCCCAGGCACCTGTCAGAGAAAGTGACCTGCCTCTGATAGAGGAGCCTGACAAACCAAACTATAAGGAGCTTCCCCAACAGCCGGCTGAACCTAGCTATCAAGCTTTACCAAGCCGTCCGCAAGCACCAACTCAAACTTATCACTATAACCAGCTCTTTATCCAGTTAAAAGTCAGAGAAGAGTTGGAGGATGAGTCCAAGAAGAATATTCATCAACAAGAGGTTAGCCAGGGAAGTTTTGCAGTCCTTAATCTGGTAACGGATGCTTTGCCTGCTTATCGCTTGCCAATTCACTCTTTCGTATTGGAAGATCGCCTGCCAGAAGGTTTTGAATTAGATCTAGAAGCTACTAGAGCGAAAAGTCCTGGTTACGAGGTTTCTTATGATCCGAGCAGCAGAGTTTTGACTTTTGTTGCTGCACCAGGTTTGCTTGAACGCTACAATGCTGATTTGAATATTGCGACCGAGCCTCTAGCTCCGGCAGCCGTTGGTCGACTCTTGTATCCAGGCAGAACCTATACCAATCATTTCAGCTTGCTGATTAATAATCAATACCGGATAGAATCCAATAAGGTTAGTGTTTCGACACCTCCTGCAGAGATTACTGTTCAAACAGCGCAAAAATTTGAGCCTCTTTCAAATCAGGATTGGCAGCATCAGAGATCTGCAAGTAAGCAACCAAGCAACATGCAGCTATCCGTCAGCTACCAAACCAGTCAAGGTCAATTGCCTAAAACTGGAAGCAGTTCGAGCTCTCTTCTCACTTATTTTGGCTTTGCGGCCTTGCTAGCTGCAGCAGGTTTCCGCTCATCTAAGAAAGAGTCGTAAAAAGATAAGCAGCTCCTGCATCCATAGCTTTTGAACATGATAAATTTAGACTGAGACAATTTTGTCCCAGTCTTTTTTGCTGCGGATTTTTGGGGCAAATGTTTGATAGATGTATCAAGTGTTTTAGATAGGCAAGTATTTTAAGATGAACGTAAATCGTGTTATAATAGCCATGTCAAAGAATTTTTACCTACAATAATCACTAATGTTAAAGAATTTCATCTAGCCAAACAACTAAAAAATAAGTATGATGAGGAGGAAAAGATAATGTTAGGAAAACAATTGAAGTTTATACGGGAGCAAAGAGGCTATAGCCAAGCTCAGATTGCAGAATCATTAGGAACGACTCGGCAGACCATCTCGAACTGGGAAAATGATAAGACGATTCTAGATAGTGCAAGTCTTATTCGTCTAGCCGATTTTTACCAGATTTCATTAGATGAGCTATGTGGTCGAAAAGCTTTATCTATCTCCAAAGATTCGAGCATAAAATCAATGATTTTGACAAATGCCTGTACACTTTGGACTTGCTTTGTTTCATCTCTCGGATAGCTCTATTGATTTTCCTGCTAACTTTTTAGTTATTTAGAATATTAGGAGGAAAACAATGTTTTACTATTTTTATTTATCTCTCGCAATTCTATTTGAAATTGCCGCCACAAGTCTTTTAAAACTATCTCAAGGTTTTTCGAAACTATTTTTCGGTTGCCTTGCTTTGATGTTTTATGGCTTGTGCTTTTTCTTTTTATCTCTATCTTTAAAGGGCATTCAGTTAAATCTAGCTTACGCTATTTGGTCTGCAATAGGTCTAGTAGGGACAACGATATTATCTATTCTGCTTTGGCACGAAAAAGTGACAGCTGTAAGCCTTTTAGGGATAAGTCTAGTTATTGTCGGACTTGTTTTATTGAACTTATCACAAAAGACTCACTAGAGAATGGAGAATTATATGTTTGATAATTATTTTAAAAATAAAAAGGTTGTAATTATTGGTGCAAGTGGTAGTTTGGGAAGAGTCTATACGCGGGCTTTTCATCAAGCAGGTGCTAGGTTATATCTATTAGGAAGAGATATAGAGAAGTTAAAGATGTTTGTGCAAGAATTTTCGTCTTTTATTCCAATAAGCTCAGTGGATATTACAAGTGAAGAGTCTCTAAAAAATGTAGTATCAGAGATACAAGAGTGGTCGGAATGTATAGATATTGTTATCAATGCAACTGGTTTTGATGTAAGAAAGTCTTTGTCAGCGCATTCCCTTGAGGACATAGAGCAGACACTATTGATCAATTTATCTGGCGCCATTCTGATTAGCAAGATTTTTCTGCCCTTATTAGCAAATGAAAAAGGTGCTACAATTGTGCATTCTGGCGGTTTTGCAGATGGGCGGCTCGCTTTCCCTTACTATAGCGTAGATGTGGCTAGTCGCGCAGGGATTTTTTCTTTTATTGAATCAATGAATCGCGAATTAAAGCAGGAGCAGAAAAAGGTGTATTTAACCTATTTTTGTCCCAATGCTGCGGACACACCCTCAGAAAAGCCTTACCATCCTGTTTGGAAAGAAATGGGAATTAAGATTTCAACTACAGACGAAGTTTGCCTAGCTTTGCTAAAAGGTATTAAGTCTCATCGAAGAGTCATCCTAATGGGGCGAGGGGCATCTTTGTTTGCTAAACTCAATCTTCTGTCTTCAAGATTAGCTGATTTTCTTTTATTAGATAAATATAGCCGTATATTGAAAAAGCACTTTGCATAATCCATTTTCCCTATCTTTCAGCCTTTTTTAAGAAAAAATTCAGTCCTGTTTAAGTAAAAATCTATATGATAATGCTATTCAAGTGAAAGGATGTGTATGGGATGACTTGTAAGCTGCATTAGCTTCTTGTTTGATAGAAACAGATTGAAAAATTTACAAAAGAAAGAAGGAATCGTATTAAATGGATATGGAAAAAATGATTGTTGTAGAAAAAAGCACCAAATGGTGGCTGACAGTTGCGACGGGTGGTGCTCTAGCAGTCGGACTTATGGGTGGCTATGGCCTTGCGACAGCTATTCACGGTACAAACAATCAGCAATCAGCTATTCAACAGCCAGCTGCTATGCCTGGAGCACCGGAGCAGGGTCAGAATGGCCAGGATGCAGGAAATGGAATGCCGCCACAAGTTGGTCAGAATGGTCAAAATGGTGGACCAGGTAATGGCATGCAGCCGCAGGATGGTGGTCCAGGACAGAACGGTCAAGACCAAGGAATGCCGCCTCAAGACGGCCAGCAGTCTGACAATGACAACGGGAAGAAAAACAAGAAAAAGTCTTCAACGAACACAAACGAACAATCGGACAAGAACAATAATAAGTCAACAAAAGAAAATAAAACGTCGCAGTCGTAGAAAAAACTTACTGATTTTGACCCAAGTCATGATATAATAAGAATAGCAAATAAAACAAAAACCAAAAGACATAATCTTGGAAAGTTTTATTGGAGGAAAGAAAAATGATTAAAATTCTATTGGTAGAAGATGACCTTGGACTGTCAAACTCAGTTTTTGATTTTTTAGATGATTTTGCAGATGTAATGCAGGTTTTTGATGGCGAAGAAGGTCTATATGAAGCAGAAAGCGGTGTTTATGACCTCATCTTACTGGATCTCATGCTGCCTGAAAAGGACGGTTTCCAAGTGCTGAAAGATCTCCGAGCAAAAGGAGTCACAACCCCCGTTCTCATCATGACAGCTAAGGAAAGCTTGGATGACAAAGGACATGGCTTTGAGCTCGGCGCTGACGACTATCTGACAAAACCTTTCTATTTGGAAGAACTGAAAATGCGGATCCAAGCGCTCTTGAAACGCGCTGGTAAATTCAACGAGAATACTCTTTCTTATGGTGATGTGACTGTCAACCTATCTACAAATTCAACCACGAAGGCGGGTAAAGATGTAGAGTTGCTTGGTAAAGAGTTCGACCTCTTGGTTTATTTCCTGCAAAATCAAAATGTAATCTTGCCTAAGACTCAAATTTTTGACCGTCTGTGGGGCTTTGACAGTGATACCACTGTTTCCGTTGTTGAAGTGTACGTTTCCAAGATTCGTAAAAAACTGAAAGGAACGGCATTTGCGAAAAACCTACATACTCTTCGTAGTGTCGGCTACATTTTAAAAGATGCTGAATAAAATCAAGAAGACCTTTTATGCGGATGATTTCTCTTATTTCATTCGCTATTTTGGGTTGTTTACATTAATCTTCTCAGCCATGACCTTGATTATTATTCAGGTGATGCGCTCCAGCCTTTATACGTCTGTTGATGAAAATCTGAAAAACCTGAGTAATGATCCTAGTTCGGTAGCAGATTTGGCCTATCGGACGACAGGTCAGCAGTCTGATCCAAGCAATAAGGTCAATACTAAAAGTCCTAAAAGCAGTAAAGAGCCAGATGGTGATTCAGATGAAGAGCCTAAGCCTAACAATCTAACTACGCCAAATGTCAGCTCTAATACTTTTGCCCTGCTTTTGGATGATGATTATAAAAATATTTCCACCAGCAAGAGCGATGGTTTTCTGGACTTTAATTCATTAGAGTTTAACAAGTCCTATCTGAATCAAATCAAGGAAATTGTGATTGGCAACAGCTTTGGTCAGACAGAAAGCTATCGGGCTTATCTCTTTGATATTGATCCTAAAAATGAGTATCCTGATATCAAGTATGCTGTGGTCATGACTAGTATCAGCCAGCTGGAGCAAACCAGCAGCAAGCATGAGCAGTTGATTGCCATGGTCATGGTCAGCTTTTGGGGAATTTCCCTGATTGCCAGTATTTATCTGGCTCGGATGAGTGTCAAGCCTCTGCTGGAAAGTATCCAGAAGCAGAAGGCTTTCGTGGAAAATGCCAGTCACGAACTACGGACTCCTCTGGCAGTATTGCAGAGCCGCTTAGAGACGCTCTTTCGTAAGCCTGAAGCTACAATTATGCAGAGCAGTGAAAATATTGCTTCTAGCTTGGATGAAGTACGGAATATGCGCTTGCTGACGACCAATCTGCTCAACCTGGCCCGCCGCGATGATGGCATCAAGCCACAATATGGTGAAGTCGAACCAGAATTTTTTGATACGACCTTTGCTAATTACTGCATTATCGCAAGGGAGAATAAAAAAGCTTTTCATTCAGAAAATATGATCAAGCACCCTATTGTGACCGATCAAATTTTTCTCAAACAGCTGATGACTATTCTATTTGACAATGCTATCAAGTATACAGATGATGATGGCGTAATCAGTGTCATGGCTACTTCGACAGATCGCTACCTTATTTTCCGAGTGGCGGACAATGGCCCTGGTATCAGCGATGAAGATAAGAAGAAGATTTTTGATCGTTTTTATCGGGTGGACAAGGCTCGGACCCGTCAGAAAGGTGGCTTTGGTCTGGGACTTTCTCTGGCCAAGCAGATTGTCGATGCTTTCAAGGGCTCTATTTATGTCAAGGACAACAAACCAAAAGGTACGGTCTTTGAAGTTAAACTGCTACTGAAAGAAACGAAAAAGCGTTCTGTAAAATAGTGGGAGAGGCCTAATATGAACATTTTGGTTTATGGTGCTGGCACAATTGGTTTGACATACGCTTGGTTACTGTCTAATCAGCATCAAGTTACTGTCTTAGTTAGAGAACATAAGCTGTCGACTTTAGAGCAAGGCTTCACACTTTCTATTAAAGATTTAAGGAAAGACGAACAGGTCTATAAAGAACATCATTTCCAGCCGCCATTGGTGACGAGTATTGATCAAGACTATGACCTGATTCTCTTAACGGTAAATAGTTTGCAACTAGAGCAGGCATTGAATCATTTAGCGGCTATAAAGGAAAAAGCTCATTTACTTATTTTACAGAATAACTGGAATATCAACTCCAAGATTCCTTCTTATTTGAACAGAAAGCAGGTGTCGTTAGCTTTTCCTTCTTCTGTTGGAGGAGGGCGAAAGAGTGATGGTTGGATCCAAGCTATCATTTTCAAAGAAGCTACGTTACTTGATGATGATTCTTATACATCAGAGTTGTCTCCTATTTTCATAGCTAGTGGGATAGGCATTGATGCTATGCCTAACTTGGCTTCTTGGATGAAGGTTCACTGCCTTCAGGAGGCGGTAATGGCAGGTGCAGTTGCAGAAGCGGGGACTTTTGATGCACTCTTGAAAGATAAAAAAGCAATTCGAAAGATGATTTGCGCTTGGCGAGAAGGTTTAGAACTCTGTCAGCGATATGGCATTCCTAAACATCGTTATAAACCTACTAAATATCTATCCCTGCCCTTATTTCTCTTGGTTCCAGTAATGAAGTTCATGTTGAGTCAGCCTTTGGTTGCCGAAATGGTCACAAATCATATGCATTCAGGCTATGCCGAGTGGGTTGATCAATATTTTGAAATCAAAAGAAGTGCTGAAAAGGAAAGCATTCCCATGCCTCAATGGAATTCGTATAGCGACTTCATTGAACATTTTTTGAAAAACAATTCTTAGCAGGCCTTAATGGCTTGCTTTTTATCTGGTACCTATTTACTTTTTTAAAAATTTAATATAAGTTTTGCCTAAAATAGGGTATAATAATAAACAAGAAAGAATGAGGTGAAATTATGGCATCAAAAATGTTACATACTTGTTTGCGTGTGGAGAATTTGGAAGCGTCTATCGCTTTTTATGCAGAGGCTTTTGGCTTTAAGGAGCTGCGCCGCAAGGATTTTCCAGATTATCAGTTTACTATCGTTTATCTAGGTTTGGAAGGTGATGATTATGAGCTGGAACTGACCTATAACTATGATCATGGTCCTTATGTGATTGGCGACGGCTTTGCTCATGTGGCACTTAGCACGCCGGACTTGGAAGGTCTGCATGCTGAGCACAAGGCTAAAGGCTATGAAGTGACAGATCCAAAGGGCCTTCCTGGCAACCCGCCTAATTATTATTTTGTAAAAGATCCTGATGGCTACAAGGTGGAAGTTATTCGTGAGAAGAGTCTCTAACATCTATCTGCAGTTAATTTTGCAAGATAAATGATGATTTTTATTCATTTAGGACAGGTGTATGAAAAGACAAAATAACAAGAAACACGGTAAGAAAACACTCATCGTTCTCAGCTTGCTAGGCTTAGCTTTTGTTGCTGCTCTATTTCTGGGTGCTGTAAAGATTTACGCTATTTTCCAAGAAAAGGAACTGCAAGAGAAGGTTAGTGTGCTGATTTCTCAAGAAGAGACTTTCCACGCTGAAAAAACTGAAAAGCAGAGCAAGATGATTGGCAGCCACTATGTAGAGGCCTTTTATCCTCTTCTGGATGGTCAGGTTATGGCAAGTGTCAAGGAGCAGATGGACGCTGATAGCCAGACGATTAAGGATAATCAGAAGAAGGGCGATAAGATTGAGGAATTGACTTTCTACTATGCTGAGGAAAAAGAAACGAGCCTGAAGGATGTCAAAGAAGTACTGGTGCATCGTAAGGACTATCATGTCAAAGAGATGAAAATCAGTAAAGGAGAAGAGCGGGAAGTTGCTGACAGCTACCTTGGTGCAGACGGCAGCCCTTTCACTCTGGATAAGCTCTTTCAGGATCCTGATGCAGCTAAGGAAATCTTCATCAATGAAATATCCAGCCAGCTGACCTTTAGACAGGCCGATGAGGCGGTGCAGACGGAAATTCTCAATAACCTTAATGGAACTGAGTTGAGTCAGTGGTCTTTCCGTTATGAGTACAGCCATTTTTCTATTAAATTGAGCAAGGAAGTGCAAGGCTTAACCAGCATTGACGTTCCGTTATCCAGCTTTTATGACCAGATCAATGCGGACTATCTGACCGGAGATGACTTGGCGGCTTATCAGAGTTTCGAGGCTAAGAAGCATGTGAAAATGGTTGCTCTGACCTTTGATGACGGTCCAGATCCTAAGACAACACCACAGGCTCTGGACATCCTCAAGAAATATGGTGCCAAGGCGACCTTCTTTATGGTTGGGCAAAATATTGCTGGTAATGAAGCGATTGTCAAGCGCGTGCACAATGAAGGTCATCAGATTGGGATTCATACATGGGATCATCCAGTTTTAACCAAACTTCCTCTGGAGACAGCCCAAAAAGAAATCCTTGATACCCAGACCGCTATTAACAATGTCATAGGCATCAAGCCAACGATTACGCGGCCTCCTTATGGAGCTATTAATGCTACAATCCAAAATTCGGTTGACCAGTCCTTTATCATGTGGAATGTGGACAGCCTAGACTGGAAGACACGCAATACTAAAGCCATTATGCAAGAGATTGCCAAAACCCAGCCAGGCTCGATTATCCTCATGCATGATATTCACCAGACCAGTATTGATGCTCTGCCAAGCGTCATCCAGTATCTTCAGAGTAACGGCTATACTCTGGTGACGGTCGATGAGCTGCTGGAAGGTCAGCTGGAGCCGCATCGTATTTATTACGGAAGAGACTAAAACGGTCCTTGGGTTTAGATTTTTGAAATTCTTGTTGGTCATAAGTAAAAAAGCTTTGGAAACATTAGATTTCCAAAGCTTTTTTAGTTTAACTCGTTACATAAAGTTCTTGATTTTTTAGTACAATTTCACGAACGGAAGCGTATTTTTTCAATGTTTTCAGCTCTTCTGGATGGCTGATGAAGGTAATCACATAGCCTTCCTTGCCCATGCGGCCGGTTCGTCCAGAGCGGTGGGTATAGGTTTCTAAATCGCGTGGAAGCTCATAATTGACGACACATTCTAGCGAGTCAATATCAATGCCACGAGCAACCAAGTCAGTGGCTAGCAGAAGAGTAATCTGATGTTCTTTGAACTTATCTAGAATAACCTTACGGAACTTAACGTTGACATCGCTGGCTAGAGAAACCGCGTTGGCTTCACGATACTGGAGTTTTTCCTCGGCGCTGCCTAGGTCTGACAGAGCGTTGAAAAAGACCAGTCCACGGAAATCTTCTACATTGGATAGCTTACGCAGCAACTCTACCTTATCACGTTTTTCGACATGCATGTAAAAATGCTGGATGTTGTCCAAAACTTGGTCGTCAATGCTGATTTCTAGAGTATTTTCAGCAATTTTATCGTGGTCGAACTTAGCAGTGGCGCTCATATATATCAGCTGGTGGTCACGAGGTGCATAGTGGGTGATTTTATCGACAAAGTGATACTGAGAATCGCTGAGCAGCTGGTCAAATTCGTCCAAAATGATGGTTTCGACATTCATCATCTTGATCTTCTTGAGCTTGGCCAATTCGAAAATTCGTCCAGGCGTTCCGATGATAATTTCTGGACCTTTCTTAAGGCGCTCAATTTGTCGCTTCTGGCTGGATCCGGAGAGCAGGAGCTGAGCTGTCAGTCCTAAAGGCTCTGCCCAAGTCTTGCAGACCTCAAAGATTTGTCCGGCCAACTCGGTGTTAGGAGCTAAAATCAAGAGCTGTTGGGCTTTTTTAGGTGTCAGCCTGAGCAGATTGGGAAAGAGATAGGCCAGAGTTTTACCAGTACCAGTCGGACTGATTCCCAGCACCGTATCGCCTGCAGAAATAGGCTCAAACATCTTCTCCTGAATAGGTGTTAAATCTTCAAAACCTAGCAGAGCCAGCTGATTTTTCCAGCTAGGGGGAAATTGTTCCTTAATCATCATCAACCTCAAATCTAATGCCAGCGTCCTTGCGCATGGCAAATAAGCTTTCATGAACAGCCGCTGCCGTATCCAACCATTTCTCGTAAGCCGTATCCTGTCCGCCCTTGAGCACTCGTGCGAAAGCCTGAGTCTCTTCCAGCATGGTGTGGGAAGCACGCTTGATAGGCAGCACCTCTTCTTGACCGTCCAGACTTTGCCAAATAGCAGAGCTGATAAATTCAATCCCGTCTAAAGTCAGAGTTCCCTGATCCGTGTAAATCTCTGCAGGCAGATTGCTGTTTATATTCTTACCGGCCTGAATCTGAATTTGAAAATCCGGATAGATAAGACAGCCGGCTCCATTTAAATCAATCGTATTGGCTAGCTGCTGAGCGCTGTAGCGAGCGAAGCGTGGATGGCCGAAAAGTCTGATAGCCGCATAGACAGGATAGACACCCAGATCCATCAAAGCGCCGCCAGAAAACTTAGCTGAGAAAACGTTAGGCTGCTCTCCCGCAAGCAGAGCCTGCATTTTTGAAGAATACTTGGCATAGGTGAAGTTGGCTCCCAAGACAGTCTTTTCCTTGAGGAAATCACTGATCGTATCAAAGGCCTGCTCATGATAGTTGCGGGCAGCTTCAAAGAGATAGACTTGATGCTCGTCAGCCAGCTTGACCAATTCCCGCCATTCTTTGGGACGAGAAACCGCAGGCTTTTCGACAATGACATGTTTACGAGCCAGAATGGCTACCTTGGCATACTTGAAATGCAGACTGTTGGGACTGGCGATATAAACGACATCGATATCAGATGACAGAAAGTCCAGCATTTCAGTATAGACGGCTGTATTTTCATAGTTTTGCACAAAACGCTCAGCAGAAGTTAAAGTCCGAGAGTAGACAGCTGCCAGCTGATAGTCGCCTGTTGAGTGAGCGGCCTTGATGAACTCATGAGAAATAGAACCTGTTCCGATGATTCCAAGTTTGAACATAAAAACCTCCTTTTTCTAATTTTTAGCATGTATTTTTTATTTTAGCTCTTTCATTATAACATGAATTGCGGTAAAATAGATAAGATAACAAGAGATGGAGCTTATAATGCAAAATAGACCTATTATTATTGGTGTAACTGGTGGTTCCGGAGGCGGAAAAACTAGCGTTTCTCGAGCAATTTTGGCTAATTTTCCAAACGAAAAAATTGCCATGATTGAGCATGACTCCTACTATAAGGATCAGACGCATCTGACTTTTGAGGAGCGGGTTAAGACCAACTATGACCATCCTTTTGCCTTTGATACGGACCTGATGATTGAGCAAATCAAAGAGCTCTTGGCTGGTCGGCCAGTGGATATTCCCACTTATGACTATACGGAGCATACCCGCAGTAAAAAGACCTATCGTCAGGATCCTCAGGATGTGTTCATTGTTGAGGGGATTTTGGTCTTGGAGGACCAGCGCCTGCGGGATTTGATGGACATTAAGATTTTTGTAGACACAGATGATGATGTTCGGATTATCCGTCGGATTAAGCGGGACATGGAAGAGCGCGGCCGCAGTTTGGATAGTGTTATTGAGCAGTATTTGGGTGTCGTTAAGCCTATGTACCATCAGTTCATCGAGCCGACCAAGCGCTATGCGGATGTCATTATTCCAGAGGGAGCTTCTAATAAGGTGGCTATTGACTTGATTACGACCAAGATTGAAAAAATCCTTAAGGAAGCCAGAGAAGGCTAGCACACGTAGCTTTCTGCTCGGTCATTTGAGGAAACAAAAGTTTGTGAATCTGGTGAATCGCAGTAGCTGCAAGATTTTCGAAATGTAATCTAGCAAGGGGAAGTGGACGGACTGAAATCAAGGATTTCCGAGTCTGGTCACTCCCTTATTTTGTAGGTGATTTATGAAACAATTTGTAAAAAGAGAGTTTCACTCTCGTTCAAAATTTTTTGCCTGTCTCTTGACCTTTTGTGCAGGATTTATCGACGCCTATACCTTCATTGAGAGGGGAGGGACATTGGTGGCAGGTCAGACGGGCAACGTCGTTTTTCTTTCGGTCGAGCTCATCAATCAGGAGACAAGTGGAATCGAAGTGAAATTGGCAACTATGTTGGCTTTTATGCTGGGGATTTTTCTGATGACTGTTTTTCAGCATCATTTTGAGCATTCTTGGCGCAGGCTGTCCAGTGTTTTTCCCTTGATATTGACGACAGCTGTGGTTGGTTTTTTACCTTCCCATGTCCCCCAGCTCTATATCGTGCCACCACTGGCTTTCTGTATGGGCCTGGTTGCGACGGCTTTTGGCGAGGTGGATGGCATTGTCTATAACAACTCCTTTATGACGGGGAATATCAAGAAAACCATGGTAGCTTTTGGTAACTATGCTCGAAACAAGAAAGGGAAAGATTTGAAAGAAGGCCTTTTCTTTGTAGCCTTATTGGCAAGCTTTGTAGTGGGAGCTATCATCTCTACTTATCTGATTCAATTTTACCTCTTGAAGACCATCTGGCTTGTTTCCCTGATTCTAACAGCCTTTCTCCTTTTCCGAGGTATTCAGTATACGAGGAGATGAGGGTGGATATTCTTAGAAACGCAGAGTCTTAAGAAGTGATATTATGAAATACATAGAAAGAAGTAGAATATAAGTAAGTATGAGAAAAATAATCTTTATAGGACAGAGCGGTGATAGAGCCGTTTACTATAACACGCGGACAAGAGAGGCATTAGCAGCGAACAAAAGTGCCCTCTTAAATACAGAAGGAGCAAGGAGATCGAATAGAGCGATTATTCCTTTAATTGCTATATTCTCTTTGTTAGGTTTACTCGGAGGCTTTGTTGCAATACCAATTTTCTCAGGCTTTCGTTATAATAGTGCGATGGTTCCTATTTTTATTCTTTGTCTTTCCTTTATTCTATTTGGATTTATATGGATGATGGAAGTCGCCTTATATAAAGGAGTGAAACGAGCCCGAGGAGCAACAAAGCAAGAGTTTAAAGAAGCAGTTTATTCAAATTTATTCTGGGAAAATTTTAGTGAGAAAAAAGCGACGTTTGCGAAAATGTTGGCTTTTATGATTGTTATGCTACTAATTTTTATGACTACTATAGTAATATTTGCTGCTGCAATACCAGGCACAATTGATTCATTCAATAAGCAAGAGGCATTTGATATACAAATCTTTTTCTCGCCTTTAGCTGGCCTCTTTCCAGCTGTTTCTTATTTGTTGTTATTCCAAAATAACCCCATTCGCTGGTTGTTAGCTGTGCGGAAGTATGAGCAAGGCAAGGTGATATTTGCAGAAGAAGAGGAAAAACAATAGTTTTTTACTTATTGCTATTGAGACCTTATTTGGTGCATGGGTAGGAACAGTGGTTGGTAATGATTTATCAACAACCTATGATGAAGCTAGACATGATAAAATTAAAGCTTCTGATTATAAAGATTGGTGGAAACCGTGGTGATTAAATATGAGAAAAATAATTTTCATTGGACAGAGCAGTGATAAAGCCGTCTACTATAATACGCGAACAAAAAAGGCTCTGGCAGCCGATAAGAGTGCACTCTTAAATACGGAAGGGGCTAGGAAGACCAATAAGGCTATTATTCCTTTGATATTACTTTTTGCGTTATTTGGTGGGGGTACTGGGGTTGCTATTTTTTCCTTTACTACTCCATTTAGATTAAACGAGAGGATGATTCCAATTATTTTATTAGCCATATTTTTAGTTTTCGTTGGCAGTATTTATATGTTGGAAAAGGCCTTATATAAAAATGTTCGATCCACAGTTTTGGCAAACGAAGAACAATTTAAAGCTGCAGTGAATAGCAGTTTAATTTGGGGAGGTTTTTCCGATAAGAAAGCCACATTTGGTAAAATTTTCTTTTTCATATTTATTATCTTCATTCTTCTCTTTTGTGTAGGAATGGTAGGTATGTTTGGAATACCAGGGATGCTTATTCCTTATTATAATCATGAGTGGTTCGATCTTTCATTATTATTTTCACCAATAGCAGGGGTCCTTCCAGCTGTGGTCGTAATTTCTCTTTTCCAAAACAATCCTATCCGCTGGTTGTTAGCTGTGCGGAAGTATGAGCAGGAGAAAGTAGTATTTGCAGATGAAGAGGAGAATAAACAGGAATGAGAGTCTATTACCATTGGAAACAGAGGAGGGAACTCTTCTTCAGCAAGCGCAAAATCTATTAGACGACGCTAGAAATAGTGATCTTTATCAAAGTTTTATAATGATTTATAAGCTTTACTTTAAGAATGTGGTAGAAAAGATATTAAAAAATGATACAATAGTGGAATTGATTAATTCTTCGAAAAATAGAGAAGGGATATATAAACTGATTAAGTCGTATAGTGAACTAGGCGATAAGAGTTTAAAATTGGGGAAATGGACCATATCTGCTAATTCAATTGGTAAAAAGATAGATTCTTTTAATAAAGGCTTAAGTTTTCTATTACCAACTACTACAATTAAACAGACGGTGACAGAATTTGTTAAAAATTCAAATGTATACAAAACATTATCTAAGAATGCTTGGTTAGGAGAATCTGCAAAGTTTTTAGGGAAAGCAAGCACTTTTGCTGTTGGAAAAGCAACGGAAAAAGCGGTTAGCAATATTGTAGGGGGCGCTTCGAAAATGTTTTCAGGATTTTTTGGAGGATGATAATTAATGAGAAAAACATTGTTTAATGCTAATTTTTATGAAAGTCGTCGATTGCGTCATGATGCTTTAATAGAGTATATGGTTAGAGATACTAATAGTCGTGCACTTTATACTGAATACTTTAGTGTTGCAAGAAAAATATTTTCTATTTTAGGAGTGCTGGTTATGTTTGGCATTGCTATTTTTACCGATGCAAATGTTCGTCATCTGGCTTCTGATGCTCCTATGGAAACATGGAGAATCAATTTTCTACCTCTTTGGATGTTTTTCCTATGTTGGATTTTGTGGTTTATTTCTTGTCGAGTAAATTTATATAAAAAATATTGTGCCCAAATACCCTACATTGGTATCCTGAATGCTAATCTTTATATGGTGTGGATGATTGTATCAATAAACTTGTTTTTTATTACTTTTTTTGGGAAATTTATGACGGTATATGGTTTAATTATCTTTTATCTTTTAATTATTCTAATTGAATTGTGGTTGACTAAAAAAAGACTTGCTTCTCTTAAATATCGACTTTATAAAAGTGCAACTAATGATTCACTTGAGAAACAAAGAAAGGTGATACAGTTATTCATACTTTCAATCGGGTTAGTTGTTGCTGGATGGCTGACACTAAAAATTTTGCTTCTGGGTATTGGTGAGGTAAAGACAGATGTTTCAGGTGTGTTGTTGTCAATAGGCTTGATATTTATAGTAAATATATTTTTAATAGGTATGCTTATAATACTATTTTTGCCACATTCATTATATGGCTATTATCGCCGTAAATATTCGGAAGAATATCGTCAATTTGAGGAAAAAACACTAGAAGAATGGTATGGAAAAAAATATTTAAAGAAATATGGAGGGAATTTATATGTTTGATAAAAATATGTTGCCACTGGGAAGTGTTGTAATTTTGGAGGAAGGGATGCAAAAATTAATTATTATAGGTCGAGGTGTCATTTATGATGATCCCGAATTAGGTGAAGAAAGATTTGCAGCTATATATCAATCCCGATGGCCTGCTTGCTGTTCTATATAGTAAAAAGTTATCAGGAGATACTTATCTCAATATTAACTATGTATATGAGGACAGTTTAGTTAAACAAAATGTTTCCCTTGCCTTCTCCAAAGTTTCGGATTTTGTTGTTCAAGCTTTTATTAATCGGTCTAAAAAAATAGGATATGATGAAACTGCTAGTGAAATATATCGCTCTATTGGAGGGGGAGAGCCCCCGCGTAAGAGTTTAGTGTAAAAAGAGGAGATTTTGGACTATCTGAAGAATTACGATATTGATCAGGCTTGGTTGGCAGAAAAATCTGACCAAATTCTCTACACTTATTTTCTAGATATCTGGTTTAAAGAGGGAAGTCAGCGCTTTTCTAAAGAAAATATGGGGAATTTGAAAGTAAAGTACTCTGAAACCATAGAGAGAGTGTGAATAGGCTATTCTAAACCAGACAGAATTTAATAAGTATTTTACACTAAAAGAACGTTATACGCCTTTTTGATTCAAATTTGAATTATCAGAGGCGATGTAAGCTAAGCCTTGTAGGATTTTAATGAGCAAAATGGTATTTGTAGAAGTATTAGAGAGGGAGCAAAATTGAGAAAGAAAACATCGATTGCGATATATACACTAAAAGGAATTGGTCTGATTATTATTTTCAGCTTAATGATTATCGTAAGTTTTTTTAACCTCTTTTTAGATGGAAATTTGTTGGCAAATTTTTTATATTTCTCAGGGGCAGTTGTTTTATTAATTACAGTAGGCTGGGTGGCTTTTGCTTTTATGGGGAGAATAGAGTTTGATGGTCAAGACTTGCTTGTTTTCCGAAATTTCAAATGCTATCGCTTTCCTCTTTCTTCGGTTACATTTTACTTCGGTAAGAACAGACACCTATATCGCGGCAGTTATGAATGGTCCTTATTTATTGTAGGGGAAGCATTGACCCCAAATGGCAGCGGTCAAAAAGTAACACTGAAGTTGATTGGAAGCAAGTGGAAGAACCGTCAATTCCAGCATTTTATTCAAGAACATCTTGAAGGGAAAATACCCCCTTTGCCTAAGGAAGATTCTTGGAAACTGAATGCTTTTGGTCAGTTAGAGATTATTGAGGATAAGGTGCATGAAGAACCAAAGTCAGCATTGGCAGTTACTAGGAAGCTGTCTGATTTTATCGAATTTGGAGCAGATCAAGGAAATATCAAGAGGACTGTGTTTTATGATTTTAAGCAAAATGAGCTTTTTGTAGGGAAAAGTGTGCCTTTTCCAATGATTTTTCTACCAGGTGCTGGTTTTTCTTATGGCCTGTATGTATTAACGGAGAATCTGACTGTACAAGGTTTGTTCCCTTTACTTTTTTCCTTCATTTTCATGCTTTTACTAGCTCTTTACCAGTTTAAAAATAGAAGGGAAAAATCAGTAGTTGAAGTAGTGCCTTATGAGATGCCCAGAGACTATTTTGCCACCCAAAAATCCAACGGTCTTAAAACCTATGCTCTCATTTTCCTCTTTGCCTTGATTTCAGCTGTTTTTTCCTGGCTATATCTTCTATTTGGCAGTTTCCTACTTTTATTTTTGACGATTGTGATATGGTATTGTTTCTTGCTCTTGCTCCTGTCTGGGCAATTTAAAAAAACTAAATATTTGAAAGTATTAGAAAAAGCAAAGTTATATAGTAAGTAGTGATTAGTGTGTTTATAGGGAATATTTTATGATGATTCTTTTACTTTGGAGTTTAATAATAAGTATGAGAATGAGCCTATCAAACCATCCATGCTATAATAATGTCAGTAGTTGAAAGGATGATTTAAGATGAAGACTATCAAAAGTACGTTGCTTGTAGCATCACTGATACTTGTATTTCTTGGTGCAATTATAATAGTTCAAAATAAAAATTTGTTTACAGATAGAACCAAGCAGGAGAAAAAGGAAGAGCAAGATCCGCATGAAAAGCAGCTGGCTTTCCTTAAGAAACATGAGGAAGAGATGGCTGAATTCGTTAAATCTTTAAACTCTAAAGTTGAAAGTGTTCAATTTGACTGGGAGGGTATGAAAGTCGAAGATATAGGGAACGGCACTCCTCAAGGTGGAGGATATATTCTGACTTTGGATGGCGGAATAAATAATAATAAAGACACTGAATTTACATTGGGAATTCCTTTAAACCACAATTCAAATGAAGTTCCTGATAAGCTAGTTATTTATGAAATGCAGCCGATAAGAGTCTTGAAAGACAATGTATGGGATATTTATGAGTAACAGCAATTTAAAAAATTTTGACAATTTTTATGCAGATTTGCCACGTATAGTCCTCTTCTAATTGGGAGGAATGACTGGTTAGCAAAATTTTAACTTTGTTATTAATAAAATATTAGAAGAAGCAAAGTTACCTTACTTCTTTTTTCTCGTATTTATAGTTTTAAATCCCCAAAAATAATCCAGCATATTAAAAATTTTCAGAAAATATCGACTTTTTCTTGACAGGTTTATGATACTGTGTTAAAATACTAAACAATAAGAAACCATCTCAAAAAGGAGTTAGTCAAACATGAAGTCAACCCAATCTTCAAACTTTGCTTTGTTGTTGCGTTACTCGGGCTAGTGCAAAAGCATTAGTCCTGTTTGGCTTACCAAGCGGGAGTAAATCAACATCTCGCTTGTTCCTCAAGTGAGATGTTTTTTATTTCACCAATCTTACCTCAAACTCTGATGAGGAAGAAATGGTTTCTAAAGGAGCGACGGGAGTGGGAATGCATCTTGATTTTTCTGAAATCAATTTGTCTCATACCGTCTCAGTCATTGAACACGACCTAGAAGTTGGGGAAGATTTTTTCCTAAATGGTCTATGTATCTTAGAAAAGGAGTTGTCTATGACACGCAAAGTTGAGTTTTT
Organism: uncultured Streptococcus sp.; assembly: GCF_963456385.1. GTDB lineage: Bacteria > Bacillota > Bacilli > Lactobacillales > Streptococcaceae > Streptococcus. The sequence continues at coordinate 71,286 of NZ_CAUOLF010000008.1, forward strand.
TGATACCAGCCTCCGGGATGGCGAGCAGACACCAGGAGTGAATTTCTCTATCAAGGAGAAGGTGGCTATTGCCAAGCAGTTAGAGAAGTGGGGTATTTCAGTCATTGAAGCTGGTTTTCCTGCTGCGAGTCCTGATTCTTTTGCGGCGGTGCAGGAGATTGCTAAAGTCATCACAAAAGCTTCTGTTACTGGACTGGCGCGTTCGGTCAAGTCCGATATTGACGCCTGCTATGAAGCGCTCAAGGAAGCCAAGCATCCACAGCTTCATGTTTTCATTGCGACCAGTCCTATTCACAGAGAGTTCAAGCTGAAAAAGTCTAAGGAAGAGATTTTAGAAGCTGTGAAAGAGCATGTCTCCTACGCGCGCTCCAAGTTTGAGATAGTTGAGTTTTCACCAGAGGATGCGACAAGAACAGAGCTGGATTTCCTTTTTCAGGTGGTACAAACAGCAGTTGATGCAGGTGCGACTTATATCAATATTCCAGACACAGTCGGCTTTACCACGCCAGAAGAGTTTGCAAATATTTTCGACTACCTAGTGGCAAATGTGACTTCTGATCATAAGGTTGTATTTGGTGTTCATTGTCATGATGACCTTGGTATGGCAACGGCCAATACTTTGACGGCTATCAAGCACGGTGCTGGTCGTGTTCAGGGAACTATCAATGGAATCGGTGAGCGGGCTGGAAATGTAGCATTGGAAGAAGTAGCAGTTGCATTGGAGATTCGTCAGGACTATTACCAGGTTGAGACAGACATCGTCCTTAATGAAACCATCAACACTTCAGAGCTGGTATCCCGCTTCTCAGGTATTCCAGTGCCTAAGAACAAGGCGGTTGTTGGTGGCAATGCCTTCTCTCATGAGTCCGGTATCCATCAGGATGGTGTCCTTAAGAATCCACTGACCTATGAAATCATCACACCTGAGCTGGTTGGGGTTAAGAGCAATTCACTGCCACTTGGCAAACTGTCTGGCCGACATGCCTTTGTCGAAAAACTCAAAGAACTGGCTCTGGACTTTGCAGAATCTGAAATTAATGATCTCTTTGCTAAGTTTAAGGTCTTGGCTGATAAGAAAAATGAAGTCACAGACGCTGATATTCGGGCTCTGATTGCCGGAACGACCGTCGAAAATCCTGAAGGCTTCCACTTTGATGATCTGCAGTTGACGACCAATGACGACCATACCATCACAGCGGATGTGCAGCTGGTTAATGGCGATGGTGAGACAATTAACTGTGTGGCAGAAGGTAAAGGAAGCGTTGAAGCCATTTTCAATGCCATTGACCAATTCTTTAACCAGTCTGTCCAGCTTTTATCTTATAACATCGAAGCGGTAACGGACGGTATTGACTCTCAGGCTCGCGTCTTGGTAGCTGTTGAAAATACGGATACAGATACGATTTTCAACTCCTCTGGTATTGACTTTGATGTTCTTAAGGCCAGCGCCATTGCCTATATCCATGCCAACACCTTTGTGCAAAAGGAAAATGCTGGTGAAATCGGCCATCAGGTATCTTACCGCGATTTGCCTGCAAATAATTAGAAGGAAGCGACTATGACAAAAGAAATTGTAGCTCTGGCGGGTGATGGTATTGGTCCAGAAATCATGGAAGCCGGTCTCCAAGTTCTGGCTGCTGTTGCGGACAAGTTCGGTTTTACTTATCATGTTACTGAGAAGGCTTTTGGAGGTGCTGGTATTGATGCCGAAGGTCATCCTCTGCCTCAGTCTACTCTGGTAGCAGCCAAGGAGGCAGATGCTATTCTCCTAGCAGCTATCGGCAGTCCCCAGTATGATAATGCCCCGGTTCGGCCAGAGCAAGGTTTGCTAGCTCTGCGCAAGGAGCTTGAACTCTATGCCAATATCCGCCCAGTTAAGATTTTCGATGCTCTTAAGCATTTGTCGCCTTTGAAGGCAGAGCGAATTGCTGGTGTGGATTTCGTGGTCGTGCGCGAGCTGACTGGTGGGATTTACTTTGGTGAGCATATTTTGGAGGACAGAACCGCGCGGGATATCAATGACTACAGCTATGAAGAGGTGGAGCGAATTGTCCGTAAAGCCTTTGATATTGCGCATGGTCGTAGAAAGCGCGTGACCAGTATTGACAAGCAAAATGTACTAGCAACATCCAAACTCTGGCGCAGAGTAGCCGATGAGGTGGCCAAGGATTATCCAGATGTGACCTTAGAGCACCAGCTGGTGGACAGCGCTGCGATGCTCATGATTACCAATCCTGCTAAGTTTGACGTTGTAGTAACGGAAAATCTCTTCGGGGATATTCTATCAGACGAGTCCAGTGTCCTGTCAGGGACGCTGGGAGTTATGCCATCGGCCAGTCATTCGGCAGCTGGACCCAGTCTTTACGAGCCTATCCATGGTTCAGCTCCAGATATTGCAGGGCAAGGCATTGCCAATCCTATCAGTATGATTCTTTCAGTAGCCATGATGCTGCGGGATAGTTTTGCAGAGCTTGAAGCTGCAGAAGCGATTGAAGCAGCGGTGGAAAAGACTTTGGCTCAGGGTACCTTAACCCGAGATTTGGGTGGTCAGGCAGGGACAGCTCAAATGATGGAGGCCATTATCAATAACTTATGAAATGGATATTAACAGGTATTTGCCTGCTATGGAACCTTGTCGTTTTCCTGCTGTATGGCTGGGATAAGCGAAAGGCTAAGAAAAATCACTATCGCATTCCAGAGAAGACTTTGCTCTTGTCAGCATTGGCAGCCGGAGGTTTGGGCGCTTTATTAGGCGGTCGTCTCTTTCATCACAAGACCAGAAAATGGTATTTCTGGTTGGCTTGGATTTGCGGAATAATAGTGGAAATCGGAATTTTATATTACATATGGAGAAGCTAGTATGGCTGGAAAATCGATTTTTGATAAGCTGTGGGAAAGGCATCTGATAACTGGTGAAGAAGGCCAGCCCCAGCTTATGTATGTGGATCAGCATTATATTCATGAAGTAACCAGCCCTCAGGCTTTTCAAGGTCTTCGAGATGCAGGACGCAAAGTTAGACGGCCGGATTTGACCTTTGGGACCTTTGACCATAATGTTCCTACGGTCAATATCTATGATATTCGGGATGTGATTTCCAAGGCTCAGATTGATAAACTTTCTGAGAATGTCAAGGATTTTGGCATCGAGCATGCGGCTCACGGATCGGAGTTGCAGGGGATTGTCCATATGGTTGGACCGGAAACGGGCAAGACTCAGCCGGGAAAATTCATCGTCTGCGGTGACAGTCACACGGCCACTCACGGAGCCTTTGGAGCTATTGCTTTTGGAATCGGTACTTCGGAGGTGGAGCACGTCTTTGCCACGCAGACCATTTGGCAGGTCAAGCCTAAGAAAATGTTGGTCAAATTTACTGGAGTGCCACCTAAAGGTGTCTATTCCAAGGACTTTATCCTCGCTCTGATTGCTCGATATGGTGTGGCCGCTGGTGTTGGTCATGTGGTCGAGTATGCTGGTGATGCGATTGACCATCTGACCATGGAAGAGCGTATGACTATCTGCAATATGTCTATAGAGTTTGGCTCCAAGATGGGCATTATGAATCCCGACCAGAAGACTTATGATTATGTTCAAGGCCGGCCGGGTGCTCCCAAGGACTTTGAGGCAGCAGTAGCTGATTGGAAGACCCTGGTCAGTGATCCTGATGCTGTCTATGATAAGGTCATTGAGATTGATGTTTCCGAGCTGGCACCTATGGTGACTTGGGGAACCAATCCTTCTATGGGAGTAGAGTTCGGCGCGGCTTTCCCAGAAATTCGCGATATGAACGACGAGCGGGCTTACAATTACATGGATCTCTCACCAGGTAAGAAAGCAGAAGATATTGACCTAGGTTATATTTTTATCGGATCCTGCACCAATGCCAGACTCAGCGATTTGCAGCTGGCTGCTAAGTTTGTCGCTGGTAAGCACATTGCTCCCAATCTGACAGCTATCGTCGTACCAGGCTCTCGTCCGGTCAAGCGGGCTGCTGAAAAGATGGGACTGGATAAAATTTTCATGGATGCAGGCTTTGAGTGGCGCGATCCGGGTTGTTCCATGTGTCTGGGAATGAATCCAGACAAGGTGCCAGACGGAGTTCACTGTGCCTCTACTAGTAATCGGAACTTTGAGGATCGTCAGGGATTTGGTGCTAAGACCCATCTTTGCAGTCCTGCCATGGCAGCAGCGGCAGCCATTGCCGGGCGCTTCGTAGACGTCCGCCAGCTACCGGAGGTCCAGTAAGGAAGTTTTATGGAAAAATTTACAATCTACACGGGGACGACGGTTCCCCTCATGAACGATAATATCGATACGGACCAAATTTTGCCCAAGCAGTTTCTCAAGTTGATTGATAAAAAAGGCTTTGGCAAGTACCTCATGTACGCATGGCGCTATCTGGACAATCAGTACACCGAAGATCCTGATTTCGTCTTTAATAGACCGGAGTACCGCAAGGCGACTATTCTGATTACAGGGGACAATTTCGGTGCGGGTTCCTCTCGCGAGCACGCTGCCTGGGCCTTGGCTGACTATGGCTTCAAGGTAGTCATTGCTGGATCTTTCGGGGATATTCACTACAATAACGAGCTTAATAACGGTATGCTGCCAATCTTCCAGCCGCTCGAAGTTCGACAAGCCTTGGCTAATCTGAAGCCGACGGATCAAGTGACGGTGGATTTGGAGCAGCAGAAGATTTTTTCACCAGTGGGAGAATTCTCCTTTGACATTGATGGAGAATGGAAGCACAAGCTCCTCAACGGTCTGGATGACATTGGCATTACACTGCAGTATGAGGATTTGATTACAGAATATGAAAAAAATCGTCCATCTTATTGGCAGTAACCTTATTTTTGATATATTGAGAAAATTCTGAAAAAATCTTGTCTCCGATAAAAATATATGGTAAAATAAATCTTAATTTAATAGAAAAGGAAGAAACTTATGACAAAACACATTCAATGGAACGGACAGCTTTCACAAGAAGGTTATGACATCTTGAAAGGCGATGGCGGCTGTATAGTTTGCCCGACCAAGGTGGGTTACATCATCATGACCAGCGATAAAGCTGGCTTGGAGCGTAAGTTCGAAGCTAAGGCTCGTAACCGTAATAAGCCAGGTGTTGTCCTCTGTGGCAGTATGGATGAGCTCCGTGCTTTGGCTCAGCTAAATCCAGAAATTGAAGCTTTTTATCAAAAGCATTGGGATGAAGACATCCTCTTGGGCTGTATCCTACCATGGAAGCCAGAAGCTTTTGAAAAGCTCAAGGCATTTGGCGACGGTCGGGAAGAGCTGATGACAGATGTTCGTGGCACTAGCTGTTTTGTTATTAAGTTTGGTAAGGCGGGCGAGCAGCTGGCAGCTAAGCTTTGGGAAGAAGGCAAGATGGTTTATGCTTCCTCAGCCAACCCATCCGGTAAAGGAAACCGCGGCAAGGTAGAAGGAATTGGCGAGCGCATCGAAAATGCTGTTGATTTAGTCATTGAAGCAGATGATTATGTAGCTTCTATCCAGCCAGACAAGACCATTGAAACTCGCTATGAGCAAGGTGTTATGGTCTCAATGGTTGACAAGGATGGAAAATTGATTCCAGAACAAGGTGGGCAACGTTCCATCTCACCAGCACCAGTGGTCATCCGCAAAGGCTTGGACATCGACAAAATCATGATGCACCTGTCCGATACTTTCAACTCATGGGATTACCGTCAGGGTGAATATTACTAAGATAAAAAAAGAAGCTCAGTGCGAGAGGGGGATTTCCTCTTTATACTGGGCTTTTTATTTTATAATTTCTTTTATTTTTCCTATAATTATGCTATGATAGAGAAAAGCTATATTATTCTTTTAAAATTAGGATTTTTTAATTCTTATATCATAATGTAGAGCGCTATCTGTATTGTTTTTGCAGCAACGCAAAGGATTAGAAAATGAATATAAGATTTTAAAGGACAGGTTAAAAAGCTGGAGGATTTTTATGGAAAATAAAGTAGATTACTGGATGATAATAGCCGGAAGTGGTGGAAGCTTATGGGAGCTTTTTAAAAAAGAGAAGATTGCGTGCATTGATTTTAGTTCAGATCTAGGAAGTCTTTTAGACTATACAAGTCCAGAAGATTTAAATCAAGGAACTAGACAAAATCAGTTCATCTGGCAATTTGCTCATGATATAAAGGTAAATGATTATATTATTGCAACTTCTGGATTTGATAGAATTTTTGGTATTGGGCGATGTGTAGAAACTTATTATTATGATGATAGAAAGCAAAAATTTAGACATTGTATTGGAGTTGATTGGTTAAAAGCAGATGGTGAGTAGAGATATCAAAATAAAAAAGGAGCTAGGCAGACTGTAAATTGGGATAGATCTACCGAGCGTATTAATTTATATAAATCTATTTTAAATGATACATATGGAAACAATACAGAGAAAAATGTTATGAATAAAAATATAAATAATTATATAGAAAAACTAGAAAAATCCAAAAACCTCATCCTCCGTGGCGCTCCTGGTACGGGAAAAACCTATCTTGCTAGACAAATTGCAAGCGAATTGACTGGAGGAAATGAGGAACAAATCGATTTTGTTCAATTCCATCCCTCTTATGACTATACAGATTTTGTAGAGGGATTGCGGCCGCTTCCAAGTGATGATGGGCAGATTAGCTTCGGCTTACAAGATGGAATTTTTAAGAAATTTTGCGAAAGAGCTAAATTAGCGCAAAAGACAGGCGGTCAGGATAATTTTGAGGAAGCCTGGGAATCTTATTTGGAGTTTATAAATTCCACTGAAGAGAAGGAGTATTTAACAAAGACATCTTACTTGTCAGTTAATAGCAGGCAAAATTTATCTGTCAATTATGATAGTGGAGCATCTGGTTGGACATTGCCTCGACATTATGTTTATGAATTATATAAAAATAAGAATTATGATAAACAAAGATATTATAAGGGTGGCGGGAAAACAGTTCTAAAAGTCTTGAAAGAAAGGTTTGCATTAAAAACTTATAAAGAAGCAGCTGAAATATCAAGTATTAAAAACTTCGTCTTCATCATCGATGAAATTAATCGTGGTGAGATTTCTAAGATTTTTGGAGAGCTTTTTTTCTCCATTGATCCGGGCTATCGTGGTAAGGATGGAGAGGTTTCGACCCAATATGCTAATTTGCATGAAACTAATGAGAAGTTTTATATTCCTGAAAATGTCTACATCATCGGAACAATGAATGATATTGACCGCTCGGTGGATACCTTTGATTTTGCCATGCGCCGTCGTTTCCGTTTTGTAGAAATCACGGCTGAAAGTCAGCTGGGAATGCTTGATAAACTTCTTGGAGATGGTGCTGAAGAAGCGAAAATACGTCTAAGAAACTTGAATGCTGCCATAGAAAAAGTAGAAGAGCTCAATAGTCATTACCATGTTGGACCAAGTTATTTCCTTAAGTTGCAGGAAGTAGGCTTTGACTATGAATTGCTCTGGTCTGATTATATTAAGCCGCTCCTAGAAGACTACTTGCGAGGTTCTTATGATGAGGTTGAAACTTTGGAAACTTTGAAAAAGGCTTTTGATAAGGCAAGCAATGAGCAAACCAATCAGTCAATAACTGGTGACAATGAAAGCGATGTAAATGACGATACGGATAACAGATAATCAGCATAAAATTGCTAAAGAAGACTTTATCACAGAATATCCCAAACTAAGTCAAGCACTTCTTGATAGAACACTAGATAACCTTTCTCAAGAGGATAGTATTTTCATTTTTCCAAATGACTTGAAAAATACATCTGACTTGGACAAGGACCAGAAAATTTTTGAAACTATAAATCAGAATATTAAGACAGGAAATGTGATTGGCTTTCTGGGTTGTGGTCAGGAAAGATTGACGATTTCCTCTCGTTTTTCAAATGCTAATAACGACTATTTTTTACATTATCTCTTGCAGAAGGTCCTCAATATCAATCTCACTAACTTGGATGTTGGTTTATCTAGCGAAGATAAACTCTATCAACTATTGGTTTACCTCTTTCCAAAATATCTGCAAGCGGCTTTGAGAAAAGGGCTTTATAAGGAATACCAGAGGTTTTTCTATAATGATAGCCATGTAAAGGGAGCTATTGATGTAGGAAATCATCTTAAGAAAAATGTTCCTTTTATGGGAAATATTTCCTACACTACTAGAGAGTTTGCTTATGATAATCCATTGATGCAGCTGATTCGACACACCATTGAGTATATTAAGAATCAGAAAACAATTGGAAGTGGAGTGTTTGATGCTAATCGTGAAAATGTAACAGAAATTATTCGTGTGACTCCGTCTTATAAACTAGCTGATCGTGTTAAGATTATCAGACTAAATCAAACTAAACCTGTCCGTCATGCCTATTTTCGAGAATATAGAAAATTACAGGAACTATGTCTGTTGATTATGAATAGAGAAAAGCACGGTTTAGGACTTCAAGAGCAAAAAATACACGGTGTTCTCTTTGATGTAGCTTGGCTTTGGGAAGAGTATGTCCAGACATTGTTGCCAGAAGATTTTATCCATCCACGAAATAAAGAAAAGACGGGCGGCATTTCTGTATTTAGCAGTCATGTTCGAAATATTTATCCAGACTTTTATCATAAAGATTTAAAAATTGTACTAGATGCCAAATATAAACAGCTAGAATTTACTGAAAAAGGAATCAATCGTGAGGATTTATATCAACTGATTTCCTATACATACATTTTAGAAGCTAAAACAGCCGGTCTTATTTTCCCAAGTGTGGAGAAGGTTGTTGATAACGACATAGGTACATTAGCAGGTTACGGGGCACTCTTGAAAAAGTGGTCCATTCTTATTCCTCAAGAAGCTGAAAATTATGACCATTTTGTTCAACAGATACATCAATCGAAAAAAATAAATTTTAGATTTTAAAGCAGGTTGAACCTGCTTTTTCTATGTATATTTTTCAAATTATTTCCAAATAGAACAAAATTCTTGACAGATGTAATTCTAGATGTTACAATTAACGAAAATCGATTCGATATAGAAATAAATTGGAGGGAGTATGAAAGACAGTCATTTGGTGGCCTATCATATTCGTTTGTTGAATGGGCGGATTTTTCAAAAGTTACTGAATCAGGATCCTGAAGCTCTTTATCGCAGTGAACAGGGCAAGATTCTCACAGTTTTATGGAATAGTGAAACGGGTTGCGCTACGGCGACAGATATTGCACTGGCGACAGGATTGGCCAATAATACGCTGACGACTATGCTGAAAAAGCTGGAAGAACAGGGTTTGGTGACCTTTAGTCAGTGTGGTTTAGACAAGCGAAAAAAATATGTCAAGTTGACGGAGCAAGGTTGGTCCCAGAAAGAAGTTGGCCATCGCGTCAGTCAAAAATTGGATGCTATTTTTTATAAAGGTTTCTCAGAGGATGAAATTCGCCAGTTTGAAAGTTATCAGGAACGCATCTTAGCAAATTTGAAAGAAAAAGAGGCATAAATCATGTCAAAACAAGTTGAAAATGCACAAAATTTATACATTCATGCCATTCAAGATGGGCGCGTTGCCGAGGCTCAAGCTCATTCTGTAGGGGATATCTACATTCAACACTCGACAGGTGTGCCAGATGGGAAAGAAGGGTTTGCGGCTTTCTTTGCAAATTTCTTTGAGCGCCATCCCGAGCGTGAGATGAAGATTGTTCGCACCATTGAGGATGGTAATCTAGTCTTTGTCCATGTCCATCAATATCTCAATGGCGGGGAAGCTCAATGGGTGACGACGGATACTTTCCGTTCTGATGAGAATGGTCGCATCGTGGAGCATTGGGATGTGATTGACTACTACCGCGCTCCAGAAAATGGACAGTTAGACCAGATCTTTGGAGATTTTGAAATCAAGGATTTGGACAAGACAGTAGCAAATAAAAAAACCGTTCGTCGTTTCTTGACAGAAATTTTCCAAAATGGGGAGCTAGAGCAGTGGAGTGATTATGTGGCAGAAGATTTGATTCAGCATAATCATGAGATTGGCCAAGGAAGTCAGGCTTATAAAAACTATGTTGCAGAGCACGGGCTTACTTTTGACTTTGTTTTCCAGCTTTTGGGACAAGGAAACTATGTGGTTAGCTATGGACAGACTCAGATAGATGGGGTGGCTTATGCCCAGTATGACATCTTCCGTTTAGAGAATGGATTGATTGTAGAGCATTGGGACAACAAAGAAGTCATGCCTAAGGTAGAAGACTTAACTAATCGAGGGAAGTTTTAAATTGAGGACAAACAATGATTGAATACAAAAATGTAGCGCTACGCTATACAGAAAAAGATGTCTTGAGAGATGTCAACTTACAGATTGAGGATGGTGAATTTATGGTTTTAGTAGGTCCTTCTGGGTCCGGTAAGACAACCATGCTCAAGATGATCAACCGTCTTTTAGAGCCAACAGATGGAAACATCTATATGGATGATAAACGGATCAAGGACTATGATGAGCGTGAGCTGCGCCTTTCTACAGGCTATGTCTTACAAGCGATTGCCCTCTTTCCAAACCTAACGGTGGCTGAAAATATTGCTCTCATTCCTGAAATGAAAGGTTGGAGCAAGGCAGATATTCAGCAGAAGACAGATGAATTGTTGGAGCTAGTGGGCTTGCCTGCAGAAGACTATGCTCAGCGTATGCCAAGTGAGCTGTCTGGCGGTGAGCAGCAACGGGTGGGCATTGTTCGTGCCATTATCGCCCAACCCAAAATCCTGCTGATGGACGAGCCTTTTTCTGCTCTTGATGCCATCTCGCGTAAGCAATTGCAGAGCTTGACCAAGAGTATCCATGACCAGTTTGGGATGACAACAATCTTTGTGACTCATGATACGGACGAGGCCTTGAAATTGGGGAATCGGATTGCTGTTCTGCAGGACGGAGAGATTCGTCAAGTGGCGACACCTGATGAAATCTTATCTGCACCTGCGACCAGCTTTGTAGCAGATTTGTTTGGAGGTGTTCAACATGGCTAATTTGTTTTCTACCTTTCAGGAGCGCTTTGGCGAATGGTTGTCAGCCTTAGGACAACATCTCCAACTGTCTCTTCTGACCTTATTAGTGGCGATCTTCTTGACCATTCCGCTCGCTATCTATCTTCATAGTCATAAAAAAGTAGCCAATTGGGTGCTGCAAATTGCGGGAATCTTTCAAACTATTCCTTCAATGGCCTTGCTGGGACTTTTTATCCCCCTCATGGGGATTGGTACACTGCCGGCACTGACTGCTCTGGTGATTTACGCTATTTTCCCGATTTTAGAAAATACTGTCACGGCTTTGAATGGGATTGATCCTAGTTTAGAGGAAGCTGGAATCGCCTTTGGGATGACCAAGTGGGAGCGACTCAAGAAGTTTGAACTGCCTCTAGCTATGCCCGTCATCGTATCAGGAGTTCGGACGGCAACAGTTATGATTATCGGGACAGCAACTCTAGCAGCCTTGGTTGGAGCTGGTGGACTAGGTTCTTTTATCCTTCTAGGAATTGACCGTCGCAATGCCAGTCTGATCTTGATTGGAGCAATTTCATCCGCAGTTTTGGCTATTCTTTTTAACAGCCTTCTTAAATGGATGGAAAAGGCTAAGCTTCGGACGGTATTTACAGCTTTTGCTGTCTTAATACTCGGACTAGGCGCTTCTTATACACCGAGTCTGCTTCCCAAGCAGGAGAAGGATCATATGGTTATAGCTGGGAAATTGGGTCCAGAGCCAGAAATTCTTATGAATATGTATAAGCTCCTCATCGAGGAAAATACGGATATGACTGTGACGGTCAAGCCAAACTTTGGTAAAACCGACTTCCTTTATCAAGCACTAAAAAAAGGTGATATAGATATCTATCCTGAGTTCACCGGTACGATTACTGGAACTCTCTTGCAGCCTGCTCCAAAGGTCAGCACTGATGCTGAAGAAGTTTTTGAAGCAGCACGTGATGGAATCAAAAAACAGGACAATCTAGTCTTGCTCAATCACATGGCCTATCAGAATACCTATGCGGTTGCAGTTCCAAAGGCTATTGCCAAAGAATATAATCTTAAAACGATTTCTGATCTCAAGGCAGTCCAAGACAAGCTCAAGGCAGGCTTTACCTTGGAATTTAACGACCGTGAAGATGGAAACAAGGGACTCCAGTCTGTCTATGGACTGAACCTCAATGTATCAACTATGGAGCCAGCCCTTCGCTATGATGCGATTCAATCAGGCGATATCCAGATTATGGAAGTCTACTCAACTGACCCTGAAATTGAGCGCTATCAACTTCAGATTTTAGAAGATGATAAGCATCTTTTCCCTCCTTATCAAGGGGCACCTCTCCTGAAGGCTGAATTGCTAGAAAAACACCCTGAGTTGGAAGGTATTCTCAATAAGCTGGCTGGTAAAATTACGGAAAGCCAGATGAGCCAGATGAATTATCAAGTTGGCATCGAAGGCAAAAAAGCCGAAGCTGTTGCGCGTGACTATCTGGTCAAGGAAGGACTTTTAAAAAAATAATAAGTAAAAGAGTTAGACTTGTAAGGTCTAGCTTTTTTGCTTACTTGAGGATAGACAGACTAAGGATGGAAGGAGATGTGTTTATCTCTTAGTTAGGTAATCTTCATTCATTTTTGGTATAATAAAGTAACAATTTATGGAGGTGTTCCGATGGCATCTAGTCAAGAATATTTTGATTTTATTCTGGAGCAACTGCAGGGCTTAGGGCAAGAAATTAGCTTTCGCAAGATGATGGGAGAGTATTTGCTTTATTATCGGGGGCGCTTATTCGGCGGGATTTATGACAATCGCCTGATGGTCAAGCCGGTCCAGCCAGCTCTGGATTTTTTTGAAAATCCGATTTATGAGTCCCCTTATCCAGGCGCAAAGCCGATGCTTCGTATAGAAGAAGTAGAAGATGCTGCCTTTCTCTGTAATCTGATTGAAGCAGCCTCCCCTGCCTTACCAGTACCTAAAAAGAAAAAATAGTCTTTCCTTTACAATGGATATTCTAAAAAGTTGCCGTTTAAATAGACATTTTTAAAATTTTCCTTTATAATGGACTTAAAGGAGGTTTGGTATGCTTTATATTGCTCTTATTGGAGATTTAATAGAATCCAAACAGCTGAAAAATCGCAAACAAGCCCAGAAGGACCTACAGGACATGATGGCAGTGCTAAATCAGGATTATCGGGATTATCTGGTGTCACCTTTCACGGTAACGACTGGAGATGAGTTTCAGGCTTTGCTGCGACCTAATCCAGAGATCATGCAGCTCCTTGATCAGATTGCCTTGGGCTTTCCTCACCCGATTCGCTTTGGGCTTGGTTTGGGGGAGATTGTGACGGACATCAATCGGGAGCAGAGTATTGGTGCCGACGGTCCGGCCTACTGGAGAGCGCGCGCAGCCATTGAGGCTATTCATGAGAAGAACGACTACGGCAGCAGCCGTATAGCTGTATCCTTAGGAGATGAAGAGCTCAGTCAGGCGGTCAATACAGTGCTGGCAGCTACTTCATTTATCCAGAGCAAGTGGAATACCAGTCAGAGAGAGGTTCTGGAGCGGATGCTTATGGAATATATCTATGACGAGAATTTTTCTCATGGGGAAATAGCAGAGCTGCTGCAGATTAGTCCCAGTGCGCTTAGTAAGCGGCTCAAGTCGTCTGGACTGAAGATCTATCTGAGAAATCGCCGTTTAGCTATGAGAATGATTCTACAGGCAGCAAAGGAGGCTGAAGAATGACAAATTTTATGGGATTTTCAGAATTTTTCATGCAGAATCCGATTCTTGTACTGACTTTGCTGGCCCATGTGCTAGCTGATTTTCAGCTTCAAAGTCAGAAGATGGCTGACCTCAAAAGCCGGCGGATGAATTTCTTAATTCTTCATTTGGGAATTGTTCTCTTGCCCCTGTTGCTCTTGGGGATCATCTTACCTAATTATCTGCTATATTTCGCCTTGGTCTGGCTCAGTCATGCGCTTATTGACTTCTTGAAGAATAGGCTGAATTCATCGATTGTCCGCCATCATGCTCAAAAGTCAGCCTTTTTACTGGATCAGATCTTGCATCTGATTAGCATTTTTGCCCTTTATTTTCTCTTAGGACAGCAGCAAATTCCAGCGCCTAATTGGCTGTCTGAGCGCTACCTCATGCTGCAGGCTTTCTTTTTCTTCGCCCTGACTGGTAAGCCGATTAATATCCTCTTTAAACTCTTCTTCAGCAAGTATCAGGCAGGGGAAGACAGTGGAGAGACTATTGCGGGGGCTGGTGCTATGATTGGGATATTAGAGCGCTTGATTATGGGACTTTCCCTTATTTTCGGGCAGTTTACTGCCATTGGGCTAGTTTTTACGGCTAAGTCTATTGCCCGCTACAATAAGATTTCAGAAAGCCAGTCCTTTGCTGAATACTACCTGATTGGCTCGCTTTTCAGTATGATTGCAGTCCTGCTGGTTTACGGCTGTCTGTATTGGTAAAAATAAATAAAAAAACAGATCATCATAGCGATGGTCTGTTTTTGTGTTCTTATCTATAATTCTACTCAATCATGGTATTGACAGCAGTGCCTGTTTGGTAGTCAATCTCTGCATTTGGAGAAACATTGTCCAAGAGGACATGAGACATTCCGTCTTCATCTATGGTCTCCTTGCCCCCTAGCTGAATGCTGACAACATTGCCTTCTGCATCAAGCCCGACATACTGGAGCTCAATCTTGCGAGGGAGAAGCTCATTGTCCGTGTAAATCGGAGTAACCTTGTAATCCAGCCAATAATCTGGATTCTCCTCTAACCAGCGCTCCAAGCGATGTTCATAATAGAGCATGCTATCTGGATTATTGTCGTCCAGTCCTTGGAAACTGCCAGAGTTGAGCCAAGCGGTCATCGGAACGAGGTTTTTCCCTTCATTGTTGAGGCCGCTGAAAGTGAAGCCAATCAGGTGAGCGCGATTCATGAGCCAAGCCCGATCATCTCCATTACCGTAGTAAAATTTGTAATTGTGCCAACCGATGGGATTGTAAGTGACCTTGGTCTCCTTTTTCTTTTTAGCTTTGTGTTGCTCCTGCATTTGGACATGAGCAGCAGTAGCCCGACCGTATTTGTCCTTTTTCCCAAGCTTTAGCTGATACTCTCCATTCAGCTCCAGAGTGCCGACAGCTGTTTCATCGCTGTGGTTAAGCAGCTGGACCTTAATCTGGTTCTTCTGATTCGCAGCGACATTCTCTGCAGGAAGAGCCTGTGAAAGTAACAACAAAGAGCCGGCTGACAGGACAAGCCAAGTGCCAAACCTAAACTTTTTCATAAAGAACTCCTTTTAAATAATATATCTCCGACATCATTCTACTAAAAAATAGATTGTTTGACAACTAAAACTTTTCAAAAATATTACAAAAATAAATATTTGTTCAATAAGTGAAAGGTTTGACTCGGATGTGTATTTTTCCTATAATCATAACTAGAGAAAACGCTTGTATAAATTGCCTAAGGAGGTGCTTATGAGTCCATCTTTAGAGGAAATGTCGCTGGAGGAGCTGTGGCAGCTTTTTCCGATTTTTCTGAGAGAGCATCAAGCAGCGTGGAAAGATTGGTATGAGGAGGAACGGCTTCGGCTTTTGAGTTTTTTGCCAGAACATAAGATTGTTCGTCTTAGCCATATTGGCTCAACATCGGTAGAGACCATTTGGGCCAAGCCAATAGTGGATATCTTATTGGAAATTCTCAAAGAAACAGATATGGCGGTAATGAGAGACTTGTTGCTGCAAAATGGTTATCTGCTCATGTCAGAAAGCCAAGGAAGGATGTCATTTAATAAAGGCTACACACCGAGTGGTTTTGCAGAGCGGGTTTTCCATCTGCATCTGCGCTATAAAGGCGATCATGATGAACTGTACTTTAGAGACTATTTGCAGGAGCACCCTGCTGTAGCTAAAGACTATGAAAAGCTCAAGCTATCCTTGTGGAAGCAATATGAGCACAACCGTGATGCCTATACAGAGGCGAAAACGGATTTTATCAAGAACTATACAGACGAAGCTAAAAAGCTTTATGGCGAAAGATATGAGAGGGAAGACAGATGATTTATACAATGATTGGATTTCTGATTATTCTGGCTTTCTTTACTTAATGTACCAATCAAAGAATTTGATTGCAGCATTTCAGACCCATTTTCATTGGTCAGATTTAACTCAAGCTTTTTTGGAATTAAAGAGAATTCTCAAGCCTGATGGAATCATCTTACTGGCATGTGAATGGAGCAAATTAGCTTACTACCTGCCAGCCTTTAGAAAGCAAGAAAAACTGGAGCATTATTTATCTAACTTGGACTTGCATCTCATCGATAGTCAAAGAAATGGTCAATGGATTCTTTATAAAATTAAGAAAAAATAAGGAGGTATCCTATGAAACAATTATTTTTATGTTCATATTTTGCGGGAGTCAAGGACTTGTTCAGACAATATGCGTCTGAAAAGCAATTGGGCAATCAGGTACTTTTTATCCCGACGGCTGGAAATGTAGAAGACTATAGGGGTTATATTGACGAAGCCCTGCAAACCTTTGAGGACTTGGGATTTCAAGTAGAGGTCTTGGATATTTCAGCTTGTGATAGAGAGACAACTCAGGCCAAAATTTTCCAAAGCAAGCTCCTCTATGTCTCTGGCGGCAATACTTTTTATCTTCTGCAAGAACTAAAGAAAAAGCAGCTTCTGTCCTTGATAAAAGAGCAGATTGCGGATGGCATGGTTTATGTGGGCGAATCTGCTGGCGCTGTTATCACTGCTGAGGATATTGACTACATCAGACTTATGGACGATAAGGAAGTAGCAGGGGAAATGTCTGATACGGTGGCGTTACATGAGACAGATTTTTATCTCCCGCCTCATGTTGGCGAAGAACCCTTTGCTGAAAGTGCTCAGGCAATCCTAAATACTTATGGAGACAAGCTTAATTTGCTGCCCCTTAATAATCGCCAAGCAGTACTGGTGGAGGATGAGGAAGTGAAGGTTTTGGAGGTGGAATAAAATATTTTTGCCACGAATTTTAACAAAAGGTCTATAAAAAGTAAGAAAAGCTTGATTGAAGCAACCAGCTTTTTTGCTATACTAACAGTGTAATCATAAAAAGGAGATTAAAAAATGATTTCTAAAAATATTGCTATTTTAAGAAAAAGAGAGAATATTTCTCAGGAAAAACTGGCCGAGGAAATAGGTGTATCAAGGCAGACTATAGCAAAATGGGAAGCAGGAGAAAGCGTTCCAGATGTGATTTATTCCTCTCAATTAGCTGATTTTTTTGATGTGAGTTTGGATGAACTAGTACATTTAGAAAGCAATTTATTGACAACTCCTAGTTTCAAAGGGAAATATATTTTTGGAACAGTAACGGTGGGAGAGCGTGGTGAAATCCACTTACCCCCTCGGGCACGAAATATTTTTCAAATAAAAGCGGGAGATCAGCTTCTTTTGCTAGGAGATGAAAATCAAGGATTGGCGTTATTAGATCCGAATTTTTTTCTAGAAACTCCTAAGTATTTTTCAGAAAAGTAGGAGGCAATGAATGAAAAGGAAAATGATGTTAGTTATTTTGATATTGATAGCTGTTATATTGGTAAGTGCAGGGTGGTTTGCTTATCGTAATCTTCACTATGATAAGGCTAATCTTGAATATATCCGACAAGCTGGGATGATAGAAAAGCAAGTGACTTTACCAGATGGATCTCTTATAAATTATGGCGAAGGTCCCAAAAATGGTCCCCCTTTACTCCTGATCCATGGCCAGCAAGTATCTTGGGAGGACTACGCCAAGGTTTTTGGAGAATTGTCTAAGCGATATCATGTATATGCAGTAGATTGTTATGGACATGGTGGGTCTAGTAAAAATCCTGCTAAATATTCAGCACTAGAAAATAGTCAGGATTTCGTTTGGTTTATTCATAATATTATAAAAGCTCCTGTGTTCATTTCAGGACATTCATCAGGAGGGCTTCTTGCAACAATGGTAGCTGCACTAGCTCCTGATACTGTTAGAGGACTGTTGATAGAAGATGCACCGTTCTTTTCAACAGAGCCTAGTCGAGCACTTTCTACTTTTTCTTGGTTAGGATTTAAAGATATGCATGATTTCTTAAAAAGCGGTAAAAAAAATTATACTACCTATTTTTTAGAACATACTTATTTAAAAAAACTTTTTGGTGAGGAAAATTTTAATAAAATTGTCAAAAAACCAGCTCTGAACTATATGAAAAATCATCCAGGAAAGATTCCTAGAATTTGGTACTATCCGCCAGAATTACAAGTGAATCTCATCTATGACTTAACAGCTAATTTACAGAATGGAACAGGAGATTACGATCTTCGTTTTGGCTCAACATTTTATGATTTTTCTTGGTTCAAGGGATTTGAACAGGAAGAAATCTTGAAAAAAGTTCAATGTCCATCTATATTGCTTCATGTGGCTCGGCCTTTGAATCAGAAAAATTACTATGATAAAAATGGGATTCTCTTGAGTGCTATGGATGACAAAGATGCTAAGCGAGTAGACAAACTTTTGTTAAACAATCATCTAATAGATAATATCAAGAGTGGGCATGATATTCATGCTGAAAAACCTGAGATTTTTATTCGGGCGATTGATGATTTACAAAAAAGGTGTAAATAGAATCTTAAAGGTGAGAGATGTTTTTACTTGATCTATTGGGATTTTCACTTGACAAAAAGTTTAAAGTCTATTTTAGTTGTGCTTCTTATTTTTATTTCAAAAACAGCCATCAGACTGTTTTTTTGATATAATAGACTCTATGAACACAAAAGAAAAAATTTCAAATTATCAACTTTTACTGGCTCAGTTGGAAGCCTTGTTGGAGGGTGAGACCAATGCTTTGGCCAATCTTTCCAATGCTAGCGCCCTGCTCAATCAAGCTCTACCTAATTCTGTTTTTACTGGTTTCTATCTTTTTGATGGA
The DNA here is from genome assembly GCF_963456385.1 of uncultured Streptococcus sp. Classification (GTDB taxonomy): domain Bacteria; phylum Bacillota; class Bacilli; order Lactobacillales; family Streptococcaceae; genus Streptococcus. Next base: position 90,233 of record NZ_CAUOLF010000008.1, read on the forward strand.
AATGAGCTGATTCTGGGGCCTTTTCAGGGCGGTGTCTCCTGTGTCCATATTACCTTAGGTAAGGGTGTCTGTGGGGAATCCGCGGAGAAAGAGCAGACCATTATCGTAGATGATGTGACCCAGCATGCCAATTATATCTCTTGTGATAGCCGGGCTAAGAGCGAAATTGTGGTGCCCATGGTAAAAGACGGTCGACTTCTGGGAGTACTGGATTTGGACTCAGCCTTGACGGGTGATTATGATAAGGTAGATCAGGAATATCTGGGAAAGTTTGTTCAGATTTTGCTTGAAAAAACGACTTGGAATTTTGAAATGTTTGGAGAAAAAGCCTAATGTATCAAGCTTTATATCGAAAGTACCGCAGTCAGACCTTTGGACAGCTAGTGGGTCAGCAAGTAGTGGCCACCACTCTGCGGCAGGCTGTGGAGCAAGGGAAAATCAGTCATGCTTATCTCTTTTCTGGTCCTCGTGGAACAGGGAAGACCAGTGTTGCTAAGATTTTTGCCAAGGCTATGAACTGTCCTAATCAAAAGGACGGCGAGCCTTGCAATGACTGCTATATCTGCCAGGCCATTACTGAGGGGAGCCTTGAAGATGTTATCGAAATCGACGCTGCTTCAAATAATGGGGTAGATGAGATTCGTGATATTCGGGACAAGTCCACCTATGCGCCCAGTCTAGCCAAGCATAAGGTCTATATCATTGACGAGGTGCATATGCTCTCGACTGGGGCTTTTAACGCCTTGCTCAAGACCTTAGAAGAGCCAACGGAAAATGTGGTCTTTATCCTAGCGACGACAGAACTTCATAAGATTCCAGCGACCATTCTTTCCCGCGTCCAGCGTTTTGAGTTTAAGTCTATCAAGACGCAGGACATTATTGGTCATATTAAGTGGATTTTAGAGCAGGAAGGCATTGATTTTGAGCAAGAAGGTGTGCAGATTATTGCCCGTCGAGCTGAGGGCGGTATGCGGGACGCCTTGTCTATCCTCGATCAGGCTCTTAGCTTGACTCAGGAAAATCGTTTGACCACAGACATAGCTGAAGAAATCACTGGCTCTATCAGCTTGGGAGCCTTGGATGCCTATGTAGCAGCCTTGATTGATCATGATGCAGTAGCAGCCTTGGATAATCTCAATCTGATTTTTGACAGTGGCAAAAACATGGCCCGTTTTGTGACGGACCTCCTACAATATCTGCGTGACTTGATCATTGTCAAAACTGGTGGGGAAAATCATCATGCCAGTGAGCTCTTTCTGGAAAATCTCAATACACCGCAGGACACTCTTTTTGCCATGATTGATATGGCGACTAGGAGTTTGGCAGACATCAAGAACAGCCTCCAGCCTAAGATTTATACAGAAATGATGACCATTCGACTGGCAGAGACCAGCAGTCATCCTGCAGCGGCAGCGATTCCAGATAATCTAGCCGAAGAGCTCAAGGGATTGAGACAAGAGATAGATAGTCTCAAGCAACAGCTGGCTAATGGCAATGGAAAACCTGCAGCAGCTGTCAAAACTTCGGATATTCGTCCGCAGAAATCTAAGGGCTACCGAGCAGACCGCAATAAGGTCAATGCCATCCTAGAAGAGGCTGTTGACAATCCAAGCCTTGCTCGCAGCAATCTGACTAAGCTGCAGAATGCTTGGGGTGAGATTATCGAAAGTCTGGCTGGAGCTGATAGGGCCTTGCTGGCAGGATCGCAGCCGGTGGCAGCCAATGAAAGCCATGCTATCTTAGCTTTTGAGTCTAATTTTAACGCCGAGCAGACCATGAAGCGGGACAATCTCAATACCATGTTTGGCAATATTCTCAGTAATGCAGCAGGATTTTCACCAGAGATTTTGGCTATTTCCTTGGAAGAGTGGACCAAGATTCGGGCGGATTTTTCGGCTCGCAGCCGCAATAGCAAGGCAGAGGTTGAAGAGAAGGAAGAGGAAAGTTTGATTCCAGAGGGATTTGACTTTTTAGCAGAAAAAATTACCATTCAAGAGGATTAAAAAAAGATTTTTCTAAGCTTTCGTGTTATAATAAATCTATGAACAGACGACAATTTATTGTGATGGCTGTTTTCACAGCCTTAGAAACCTATTTTTTCAATGAATCTATCATGGCGGGGCGCTATTTTATGGCTGCTTTCTGGGCAGTTTTGGTGCTGCGCAATCTGCAGATTTCCTATGTCATGGGGCGGATTGTGGATGAAATCGATAAACATTTAGGACCGAAATAATGAAAACAGGACTGAGTCTTATAACTCAGTCCTTTTGAAATGAAATTTTTGATTACCAACTGGTCAACGAGACTTCGCCGCTATTGAGCCATATTTCCTGACCATTTGTCAGCTGGACTAAAAGTTGCCCGCTGTCTGAGATATCCTTGGCCAAACCTTGGTAGTCTACGCCTTTTTGACTAAAGGTCACTTGTCGTCCTAGCACCAAGGAGCGCTGCTTGTAGAGATAGATGAGCTCTTCTGGGTCACTTTCGTAGAAGCATTTCCAAATCTCGGCAATGAGCTCATTGCGACTAATGGCTGGTTTCTCTTCAAAGAGGGAGCCAGCTTTTTCTTTAATCTCAGCGGGAAATTCTTTAATGAAAAAATTAAAGCCAACACCGATGATGACATCGGTGACGAGTCCTGTCTCGATAGAAGTTGTAGCCTCGGTCAGGATGCCGGAAATTTTCTTGTTTCGATAGTAAATATCATTGACCCACTTGATATCAACCTCTATAAGGGTTAGATTTTTTACTGCCTTGTAGATAGCTCCTGCGGTCAAGATTGTATAGGAGGGGAGCTGGTCGAAGGGGAGGTTGGGCTTGAGGTGGAGAGACATGTAAAAGCCTCCCTGGCTGGGGCAGAAGAAGGCACGACCGAAACGGCCACGGCCAGCAGATTGGGCAGCGGCCAGATAAAGAGTGTTGGCCGGGCGTCCGGCCTCCATGCCAGCCTTGGCGTCCATCTGAGTGGACTGGCAGTCAGGATTAAAGGAGACCTGAACAGGGGAATTTGCTTCAATCCAATCAGGAATCAGCAAGTCACCCGCTGTCAATCGATAGCCCCGGTTCTTGACGGATTCGATTTGGATGCCTTCTTTCTCCAGTTTTTGAATGGCCTTCCAAATGGAAGTTCGTGAGATGCCCAATTCTTGGGCTATTTTTTCGCCGTTGACATAGTCTTCAGCCTGGCTGAGGATGTCAAAGATTTTTTCGTAGGTTTTCATAGGCGGTCTTTCTAGCTTAAAGGCTGCTTTCTCTTAGTGTCAGCTTGGTAGAGAGCTTGATCATATAAAGGATGGGGCTTTCGTCAGTTTTGATTATCTGGTCCAGTATCTGCAGAGCTTGCTTGCCCATTTCCTCTGTAAAGACTGTCACAGTACTGAGAGGCGGATAGACATATTTGGCAATGGATGTATCATTAAAGGAAATAATCTGGACATCTTGGGGAACAGCTATTCCCGCTTCCTGAAGAGCACGGAGGGCACCGACTGCCAGAGCATCGCTGGCTATGAAGAATGCTTTGGGCATCTGTTCTTTTTGCTGATCAATCATGTCTTTCATCAGCTGGTAGCCAGACTCTGAGGAGAACTTGCCTATCTTGACATAGGCCGGCTGATAGAGGTCTTTTTCACTAAGGTAACGGCAGAAGCAGGCCAAGCGTGGGTCATCAAGACTTGTCGTTCCGTCTGCGGTCTCTTCGCGTGCAGCAATCATACCGATTTCTCGAATGCCCTGCTCAAGAAAATGGTCGAGAACATGAGTAACGGCATGCTCAAAGTCCGTTGTTACACAGCTGTGACCTTGGTTGAGCGTATCGCTATCAACGAATACTAAAGCGGTACTGTATTGCTCCAGCTCCTTGACTTGCTTGCTGCTGAATTTTCCGATGGCAATGATACCGTCAATCTGTTCTAGCTGGCTCAGAGAGTCGTTGTTGAAAATCCGCACGATATCATAGCCCAGTTCCTGGGCTTTCTTTTCGATGCCTAAGCGGATGGAGTAGTAGTAAAGATCATCCAGCTCTTCCATCTCTGTGTACCATTCAACGATGGCAATGCGATGGGTTTTAGGTGAAGTCTTTTTCTGTCTTTTGCTTTTTTTGTAATTGAGCTGTTCAGCTATATCGAAAATTTTCTTACGCGTCTCATCGCTGACAGACATGGACTTGTCATAGTTCAAAACCCGCGAAACAGTTGCGGGAGAAACACCAGCTGTCTGGGCGATATCTTTGATAGTAGCCATTTGATTTGGTCCTTTTTAATTTACTGTCTACATAAATTATAACTCAAAAATTAGTAAATAACAAAGATATGTTTAGTAAAACTTAACTTTGTTCTCGAAATGAACTGGGTGAAAAGCCAAAATATTTTTTAAAAGCCTTTGAAAAGTAAAGGGGATCTGAGAAACCGACAGAATAGGCGATAAATTGGACAGGCTCACGGGTGCTTTTGAGGAGTTGTTTAGCTCGATGCATTCGGACATATTCCAGATATTCTTTAGGTGAGCTTTGGTGCTCCTCCTTGAAAATGGTTGTTAAATAGCTGCGATGAACGGACAACTTAATTGCCATAGCTTGAATGCTGAGGTTAGGATTGGGATATTGAGTGTCAATTATCTGCTTGCAGGCTAGATAGAGTTGCTGGCTTGCAGATAGGGTATTTGCTTGGGGTTTATAGGCAACGCTGCCCAAGTGAAAGATGAGTTCATAAAGTTGGCCCATAATGTGGAGTTGAGCTAGTTGGTTAGATTTGGTCTGCTCGGCGAAGTAAACCAAGTTCTCAACAATTTTCCCAATCCTATCTGTTTTTCGTTCCTGGTTGGCAAGTAGGTAGCAGTCTTCGGCAATCTGAGAGTGATTGAAGTAGTCATAAACCCTACCTCCAGTCATTCCCAGCCAGTAGTAAGACCAAGGTTCTTCTTTGTCAGCCTGATAAAAGGTAAGTTCATTTGGCTTGAGCAGAAAGAGATCTCCAGCTTTTAAATCGACAATTTTTCCTTTGTAATGAAATTGACCTTTCCCTTTGGTAATGTAGTGAAGGACGTAGGTATCTCTAATAGCTGGTCCAAAAGAGTAGCTAGGTGTGCACTCTTCGTAACCGTAGAAGCTAAGCGAGAGATCAATTGTTCCTGTTTGGTATTCTGAAAAAACAAGCATATTTTGCCTCCTACCTAACATTTTACCATATTTCCCTAACATAATTCTATTTTAGTAAGCGATTTCATAAGGTAAAATATTAGTAAATATGGAGGTTCAGAAATGGCTATCAAAATAGACAAACATCTATTCTACATTAATACAAAAAATTCCAGTCTTATCATTGAGGAAAGGGATGGCTACCTTTTGCTTAAACACTTAGGCAGAAAAATCGAATCCTATCATTTTTCCAATACAGTATTTGAGCGAGATCATGCATTTTCTGGTAATCCGAGGTCGAATGAGCGGAGTTTTAGCTTAGATACCCAGCGGCTGGTTTTGGGTCAGCATGGTTTAGGAGACTTTCGGCAACCTTCTCTGCAAGTCCAACATGCTAATAATGAAGTAACAGATTTTCGGTTTGTTGAGAGTCAGCTGATTAAGGGGGGGTTAGAAGTTCCAGGACTGCCTAGCCCTCATAGTACAGAAGATGCAGAAACACTGGCCTTTATTTTAGAGGATACAGTAGCTCACTTACGCCTCACTCTCTATTACACAGCTTTTGAAGATAGCAATACCATTGCAACCTTTACAAAACTTGAAAATATCGGTAGAGAGACAGCAGTCATACATAAGAACTTGAGCTTAATGGCAGATTTGCCAGCAGGGACTTATGATGTGATTAGTTTACAGGGAGCTTATGCTAGGGAGAAAACAGTTCGTCGTCACAAGTTAGAACAGGGAATTTTCAAAATAGCTTCCAACCGAGGAGCTTCTGGTCACGCGCAGACTCCAAGCCTTATCCTTTGTGATAGTGAAACGACGGAAGAGGCTGGTCAAGTTTGGGCAATTCAGCTTCTTTATAGCGGAAACTTTGAAGCTTGGATTCAGCAAAATCAGTTGAATGAAGTTCGGCTAGGTATTGGTATCAATGAAGATAACTTTGCTTGGAAACTGGAAGCGGGGCAGACTTTCTATAGTCCTGTTGCTCTGTTGAATTATTCGGCTCAGGGTTTGACTGGTCTTAGTCATGAGAGCCAAGCTTTTGTTCAAGAGCATATCATTCCTAAAGCATTTGCGAATCGAGAGCGGCCAATTTTAATCAATAACTGGGAAGCAACTTACTTTGATTTCAAAAAAGAAAAGTTGCTAGAGTTAGCAGATGAGGCGCAGAAAGTTGGTATTGAGCTCTTTGTTCTTGATGATGGCTGGTTTGGCAACCGTTTTGATGACAATCGGGCTCTGGGCGACTGGTTTGTCAATGAAGATAAGCTAGGCGGCAGTTTGACAGAGCTCATAGCAGAAGTTCATAGCAGAGGATTGCAGTTCGGTTTATGGGTTGAGCCAGAAATGATTTCCGTAGACAGTCAGCTTTATCGGGCACATCCAGACTGGGCTATTCAAGCGCCTGATCGAGATCATACCTACTCTCGCAATCAACTCGTATTGGATTATGCTAATCCAGATGTGGTAGCCTATATCAAAGAAACACTGGATCAGCTGTTAAGTCAGCACGATATTGACTACATAAAATGGGATATGAATCGTAATATTACCAATCTTGGGAATGGCACTAACTATCTGGCGACCAAAATGCAGTCGCATAAGTATATCTTGGGGCTTTATGAAATTGTAAAATATTTGACAGAGAAATATGAGAACATTTTATTTGAGTCCTGCTCAGGTGGTGGTGGACGAAATGATCTTGGTATGATGCGGTATTTCCCTCAAGTCTGGGCTAGTGACAATACCGATGCCATAGCTCGTTTGCCAATCCAATATGGGTCTTCTTATCTTTATCCGACTATTTCAATGGGTGCCCATGTGTCGGCAGTGCCTAATCATCAGATGGGACGAATTACTCCGCTGGCAACTCGGGGTCATGTGGCTATGATGGGAAATCTGGGGTATGAGCTTGATTTGACTAGTCTATCAGATGAAGAGAAAGCTGCGATTGCTGACCAGGTGAAGTTGTATAAAGAATTACGGCCAGTGGTCCAGCTAGGGCGTCAGTATAGGCTAATCAATCCAGATGTTGGCTCCAATGAAGCAGCAGTTCAATTTAACTATGAAGATCAAACGATTGTAACCTATGTCCGAGTCTTATCAGTTGTGGAAACGATGGAAACAACCTTGAAACTAAAAGACTTAGAGGAAGAAGGACTTTATGAGCTGCAGGGAAATGGCGCAGTTTACTCAGGTGCAGAACTCATGTATGCTGGTATCACTATGAATCTTCCGCAAGGAGATTATCTTAGCAGACAGTTGTATTTTATTAAAAAATAAGGAGGCTAGACCATGAAATGGTATAAAAAGATGAGCTTAGCTGCTATTACAGGACTGTCCCTTTTGGGGCTGTCAGCTTGCAGCAGCCAAGGGGAGTCAACAGATGGTAAGGTAACGATTGAGTATTTCAATCAGAAGGGTGAAATGGTTGATACCCTTCGTGAGATTGCCAAAGACT
>NZ_CAUOLF010000009.1:0-90211 GCF_963456385.1 uncultured Streptococcus sp.
AAGGAGAAAACACATGATTAAGATTACTTTCCCAGATGGCGCTGTTCGTGAATTCGAATCTGGCGTGTCAACTTTTGAAATTGCTCAATCTATCAGCAATTCCCTAGCTAAAAAAGCTTTGGCTGGTAAATTCAACGGCAAATTGATTGATACTACTCGTGCTATTACTGAAGATGGAAGCATCGAAATCGTGACACCTGATCACGAAGATGCTCTTCCAATCTTGCGTCACTCTGCAGCTCACTTGTTTGCCCAAGCTGCTCGTCGCCTCTTCCCAGACATTCACTTGGGAGTTGGTCCAGCTATCGAAGACGGTTTCTACTACGATACAGATAATGAAGCAGGGCAAATTTCGAACGAAGATCTGCCTCGTATCGAAGAGGAAATGAAGAAAATCGTCAAAGAAAACTTCCCGTCCATCCGTGAGGAAGTGACCAAGGATGAGGCGCGTGAAATTTTCAAAAACGATCCTTACAAGTTGGAATTGATTGAAGAGCACTCAGAAGATGAGGGCGGTTTGACCATCTACCGTCAGGGTGAATATGTGGATCTCTGCCGTGGGCCTCATGTCCCATCTACAGGTCGCATCCAAATCTTCCACCTCTTGAATGTGGCTGGAGCATACTGGCGCGGGAACAGCGACAATGCTATGATGCAGCGGGTCTATGGTACTGCTTGGTTTGACAAGAAAGACCTGAAGAAATATCTGCAAATGCGGGAAGAAGCTAAAGAACGCGACCACCGTAAGTTAGGTAAAGAGCTGGATCTCTTCATGATTTCTCAAGAAGTAGGTCAAGGCTTGCCATTCTGGCTGCCAAATGGTGCGACTGTCCGTCGCGAGTTGGAGCGTTACATCGTTGATAAAGAGTTGTCTTCAGGCTACCAACACGTCTACACTCCACCTTTGGCTTCTGTGGAGCTTTATAAGACTTCTGGCCACTGGGAGCATTACCAAGAGGATATGTTCCCAACCATGGATATGGGTGATGGAGAAGAGTTTGTTCTTCGTCCCATGAACTGTCCGCACCACATCCAAGTCTACAAACACCATGTTCACTCTTACCGCGAGCTGCCAATCCGTATCGCCGAGATTGGCATGATGCACCGCTATGAGAAATCTGGTGCTTTGACTGGTCTTCAACGTGTACGTGAAATGTCCTTGAATGATGGCCACTTGTTTGTAACGCCAGAACAGATTCAAGAAGAATTCCAGCGTGCGCTGCAGTTGATTATCGACGTTTATGCCGACTTCAACTTGACAGAATATCGTTTCCGTCTGTCTCTTCGTGACCCTCAGGATACGCATAAGTATTTTGATAACGATGAGATGTGGGAAAATGCCCAAACCATGCTGCGAGCAGCCTTGGACGAAATGGGTGTGGACTACTTTGAGGCAGAAGGAGAAGCAGCCTTTTACGGCCCTAAACTCGATATCCAGGTTAAAACAGCTCTTGGAAATGAGGAAACTCTGTCAACTATCCAGCTGGACTTCCTCTTGCCAGAGCGTTTTGACCTCAAATATGTCGGAGCTGACGGTGAAGAGCATCGCCCAGTTATGATTCACCGTGGAGTTATCTCAACCATGGAGCGCTTTACAGCCATCTTGATTGAAAATTACAAGGGTGCCTTCCCGACCTGGCTGGCTCCGCATCAAGTGACCTTGATTCCGGTTTCCAATGAAGCCCATATTGACTATGCTTGGCAAGTGGCTAAAAAGCTGCGCGACAAGGGTGTTCGTGCTGATGTGGATGAGCGCAATGAAAAGATGCAGTATAAGATTCGTGCCTCACAAACTAGCAAGATTCCTTATCAGCTCATCGTTGGTGACAAGGAAGTCGAAGACGGGACTGTCAATGTCCGCCGCTACGGTCAAAAAGAAACACATACAATACCAGTAGACGAATTTGTAGAGCAGATCTTAGCAGACATTGCCAGCAAATCCCGCGTTGAAAAGTAGAACTCATTAGAAAACAATTAAACCCGAGCAATTAGCCCGGGTTTCGTTTATAGATTATTTAGGAAGATTCCTGATTTCTGCTTGATACCATTCAATTTTATTATCTAATTTTTTTAGTGACATTTGCCAATTTTTAATTTGTTCTTGAACAAAGCTGCGATGCTTCTGCAGCATTTCTAAGCGTTCTTTCAGGCTGCCATCACCCTGGTAGCGCAAGTCAGCATATCTCTGAATATCTTTCAAATGCATACCCGTATCTTTTAAACGCTGAATAAACTGAACCCAAGCAAGATCGTTCTCGTCATAGAAACGCTGACCGCTTTGATCTCTATCAACTTTAATCAATCCTCGTTTCTCATAATATCGGAGCGTATGCGTTGATAAATTCACTTTTTGGGCAAATAGACCGATTTTCATAAAAAACCTCCTTTGATTTCTTGACTTAGAGTATGGTCTAAGATTTATAATGACATTGTAATCATTTAAGGAGGTAAATGCAAATGAAAAACAAACGATTTGAACGTGGATTGGAAAGACTCAATCAGATTGATGGTGAGGGCGGTGAGAAGGTCATTTCCTCTCTGAAAGAAATAGCTCCCGATTTAGGAGACTATATTGTAGAATTTGCTTTTGGCGATATCTATAGTCGTGAGGGACTGAATCTACAGGAACGAGAAATCGTCACTCTTGCCAGTCTTTTAACACAGGGAGGTTGTGAAGCACAGCTGGAAGTACATATTCAAGCGGCTTTAAATGTTGGCTTAACCCCCGAAAAGATTATAGAATGCTTTTTGCAATGCATCCCTTACGTCGGATTTCCTAGGGTACTAAATGCTGTTTTTCTAGCTGACAAACTATTTAAAAAAGAATAATAAAAAGACCGCTGACTACATCAGTGGTCTTTCTAGTTTTAATTCAAATATTTATCCACATAATCATCAAAATCAGGATACTCATTTCGGTTCATGGCATAGAGCATTTCCCCATAGAGAGGGTCGCTAGACGGGTCGTCAGGTTCTAGAAGAGTAGCTATTTTCATATCATCATCTGGGAAAAGGATGGTGTAGTGATAGGTGTCGCTGACAGTGATACTGTAATATTTGGTATTATCTTGGTAGCCTGACTTATCTATCTTATAGTGAAATTCTTTATCGCCTAGCTTGCCGGTCTTGTCATTGAAGACAATGTTAATGTCCTCGCCGTTTGCTTTCTGAGCCTTCCATTTTCCTTGAAAGCTAGCGTGCTGACCGCAGGCGCTGAGAAAGATTAGTGTTAAGAAAGTGATGAAAAGCAATGTCAGTTTTTTCATATCGTTCTCCTTGTCTATCCTTTGATATTATTCTACCACAAATGTTAAAAATAAAAAAGCTGAGTTGGTAAACTCAACTTTTGGACAGTAGTTCTGTATTTGAGCTATCTATTCTGCAGCTTGAGCCCAGCGTTGGGATAGCTTGCGCGAGAAGCTGGAAATGGCGAAGTTAATCAGGAAATAGATGGCTGCTACTAGTAGGTAGAGCGCGAAGACCTGTTCAGCTTCAAAATAGCGTCCCATTAGAATTTGAGCAGAACCAAAGAGTTCTTGGAGCGCAATAACAGAATAGAGCAGGCTGGTATCCTTAATCACTGTTACAAACTGAGAAATGATGGCTGGCAGCATTTTCCGAATAGCCTGAGGTAGGATGATATAACGCAAAATCTGAAACTGAGTAAATCCTTGAGATAAGCCAGCTTCAGTCTGACCTGGATCAATGGCATTGAGGCCGCCCCGGATAATTTCTGCCAAAGCAGCAGAAGTAAAGACGGTGAAGCTGATGATACCGGCTGGCGTTGATTTAATCTGAAAGACTAAAAAGATGGTGAAAATCCAGAGCAGATTGGGTACATTACGGACAAATTCGATGTAAATGCTGGCAATCAGCTTGAGCAGTTTATTTTTTCCATTTCGCATGACGGCTAGAATAGTTCCAAAAATCGTTGATAGGACAATGGAAATGAAAGAAATTTGTAGCGTCAGCCAGAGCCCCTTAAGGATAAAGAGGAGGTTGGTTGTGGTTAAGACTTTTAAAATATTTTCCATAGAGACCTCCTTAGATGCTGTAAGCTTGTTTATTGGCTTCCTCTACCCTACGTCCCCAGCTAGCGATTGGGAAGCAAAGGAGGAAGTAGAGCAGAGCTGCTCCAGCAAAGGCTGGGATGTAGTTGGAGTTCAGAGCAGACCAAGACTTGGTCACGAACATCAGATCCATACCAGAGATAATAGCGACGGTAGAAGTGTTTTTTATCAGATTGACGACCTGATTGATTAACGGTGGCAGGATAATCCGAAAAGCTTGGGGCAGGATGATGTATCGCATGGTTTCTACATAGGTAAAGCCCTGAGAGAGTGCAGCTTCAGTCTGTCCGCGAGGAATGGACTGGATACCTGAGCGGATGACTTCGGCGATGTAAGCACCGTGGTACAGTCCTACACAGAGAACCGCAGTCCAATAGATTGAGGGCATGATGGTGTAATTGCTGACTAGCGGAAGACCGTAAAAGACAATTACAAATTGCACTAAGAGTGGTGTATTCTGATAAAACTCAACAAAAACACGAGCTAGACCACGTAGAACTTTGTGCTTACCTGTGCTGATAGCTCCAAAGAAAATCCCTAGTAGAAGAGCCAAGGTCAGGGCGCCGATGGAAATAGCTAAGGTAAAGAGGAATCCTTGGAAAAACTTGCCAAAGTCCGCAAAGTAAGCCTGCCAAGAAGAAATACTAAAACTCATGGGGTCTCCTTTCTAATCATCTGTTGAAGCAGATGGTTTTAAATCATATTTGTCATAAATTTTCTGTAGACTGCCGTCTTCCTTCCATTTAGAGATTAGGCCATCTACATAGTCATTTAATTGAGTATTGGATTTTTTTGTTACCACACCATAATCGGCTTTTTTGAAGCTGTAATCCAGAATGTTTGACTTGGAACTTACATAGCCGGTCAGGATGGACTTATCAACAGAAATGGCATCAATACGGTGAGCCCGCAAGGAAACAGCAAGTTCAGGGTAGGAGCCTAACTCCACATATTTGAAGTTGAGCTTTTTCTCTTGAGCGATTTCTTCCAGCAAGGTTTGAGTAATAGAGCCTTGGACGACGCCGATAGTCTTGTTATTCAAGTCCTTGACGTCTGTAATTTTGCTGGATTTATTAACTAGAAAACCAGAAGCATCTGTGTAGTAAGGGGTTGTAAAATTATAGATTTCCTTACGCTCATCTGTGATGGTAAAGGTCGCAATGACCATGTCAACTTGCCCATTGTCCAGAAGGGGCCCGCGTGTTTGTGCGGTAACTGGGACGTAGTTGATTTTGACGCCTAGTTCCTTGGCAATTTTCTTTGCAATATCGATTTCTAGACCGCTGTATGTATTGCTATCAGGATTGAGGTAACCAAAGTTAGGTACATCCTGCTTGACACCGACATTAAGGACTCCGCGTTTCTGGATGGCCTTGACCTGTTGGCTGGTACTGGAATCGGCTTGTGCAGGAGCAGCGTGAATCAAGCCTAGAGTCAGAAGGAGTAGGAGTAGGCTGATGAGTATTTTCTTTAGTTTCATAGATCTTCTCCTTTTTAAGAAAGCACGTTATCACTCTCATGGTTGATAATTTTACTGAGAAACTGCTTAGCACGAGGTTCGGTAGGATTGTCAAAGAAAGCATCAACATCAGTAGTATCTACTAGCACCTCACCGTCTGCCATGAAGATAATGCGGTCAGCTACCTCACGGGCAAATCCCATCTCGTGTGTGACCACAATCATATTCATGCCGTCTTTGGCTAGTTTTTGCATAACAGCCAGAACATCCCCGATTGTCTCAGGGTCAAGGGCAGAAGTCGGTTCATCAAAGAGCAGGAGCTCAGGATGCATGGCTAAACCGCGGGCAATGGCAATCCTTTGCTTTTGTCCACCGGATAACATGCCTGGGTAAGAGTCTTTCTTGTCCCACATGTTGACAAATTCTAGATATTTTTGAGCGATTTTGTTAGCTTCTTGTTTATCCATTCCTAGAACTTTAATAGGCGCCAAGGTAACATTTTCTAACACCGTTTTGTGGGGGTAAAGATTAAAATGTTGAAAGACCATTCCGACTTCTTTACGTAAGTTGACCAGATCTTTGGCATCAGTGTTCGCGACCTCGTGGCCATTGACAATTAAGCTTCCCTGATCAATGCCTTCTAAAGCGTTGATTGTACGGATAAGAGTAGATTTTCCAGAGCCGGATGGTCCCAGCAGTACAACCACTTGCCCTTTTTCAAAACTGAGATTGATATTGCGCAGAGCATGGTAGTCTCCGTAATACTTTTCGACATTTTTAAATTCAACTAAAGCCATATCTTTCTCCTTTGTGTTAGATAATATGACATAGATTTTACCATAGAATAAATAAACTGTCAAATTGAATAAAAATGACTATTTTCGTTCAGAGAAAAATTTTTTAGATGAGAATCGTCCATTTTCTACAAATGTGGAATAAAAATGGCTTGAATTAGTGTTTTTTAAGAAAACTTTGGTATAATAAGACTATATAAATAAATAAAATTGGATTGGGAGTCTAGCTAGGCAAACTAGATTGCCTTTTGCACGTTTTGATGCAGGACGACTTAGCTGACTATGTCACAACTTTTCTATCATGGAGTTGATTCAATCCCAATCTTATGTTAAGGTGAACATATGAAGAAAATATTAGTTGTAGATGATGAGAAACCAATCTCAGATATTATTAAGTTTAATATGGCCAAGGAAGGCTATGAGGTTTTGACTGCTTTTGATGGTAAGGAAGCCTTGGAGATGTTTGAGGCAGAACAGCCAGACATCTTGATTCTGGACTTGATGCTACCAGAAGTGGACGGACTGGAAGTTGCTAGGACTATTCGTAAGACTAGTAATGTGCCGATTATTGTATTGTCTGCTAAGGACAGTGAGTTTGACAAGGTTATCGGTCTTGAAATAGGTGCAGATGACTATGTGACCAAGCCTTTCTCAAATCGTGAGCTGCAGGCGCGTGTCAAGGCACTTCTTCGTCGGGCAGACCTTGTTGTGGAAAACCAAGTAGAAGAAAGTGGCCCGAACGAGCTGACCATTGGGGAACTGCAGATTTTGCCAGATGCTTTTGTTGCTAAGAAGCATGGCAAGGAGCTGGAGCTGACCCACCGTGAGTTTGAGTTGCTTCACCATTTGGCGACACATATTGGCCAGGTAATGACACGTGAGCATTTACTGGAAACAGTATGGGGCTATGACTATTTTGGCGATGTCCGTACAGTGGATGTGACTATCCGCCGTCTGCGTGAAAAGATTGAAGATACGCCAAGCCGGCCTGAGTATATCTTGACTCGCCGCGGAGTTGGCTACTATATGAGAAATAATGATTGAAGCAATTAAACAATTTGTGGTTTCTGCGGATTTTGTCTTTGCTATCATTATTATCGGCTTCATTGTAGTTGTGGCCTTGCTTTTATTGGAAAATCGCCGGGATAACCAAAAGCTTGTACAGCTTAATCAAAAGGTTAAAGATTTGATTGCAGGTGACTATTCTGAAGTGCTGGACATGCAAGGGAGTCCAGAAATCACAGATATGACCAACAGTATCAATGATCTTTCAGAGGTCATTCGACTGACACATGAAAACCTTGAGCAAGAAACAAAACGCCTTTCCAGCATCCTGTCCTATATGACAGATGGCGTGCTTGCGACCAACCGCCGGGGGCAGATTATCACTATCAACGATATGGCAACCAAGCAGTTGGGAGTTAAGAGAGATGAGGTCCAAAATATGAGTATTTTGGATCTGCTTTCGATTTCAGACGAGTATGATTTGAGGGACCTGATTACCAATGTTCCTGAGCTGACGATAGATTCTCAGGATGAAAATGGTGAGTACTTGAGCTTGCGGATTCGCTTTGCCTTGGTACGGCGGGAGTCGGGCTTCATTTCTGGTTTGGTAGCTGTCTTGCATGACACGACAGAGCAGGACAAGGAAGAGCGGGAGCGTCGCCTCTTTGTCTCCAACGTCAGCCATGAGTTGCGGACTCCGCTGACCAGTGTTAAGTCCTATCTGGAAGCCCTGGATGAGGGAGCCTTGTCTGAGCCAGTAGCACCGGACTTTGTCAAGGTATCGCTCAATGAAACCAACCGCATGATGCGGATGGTGACGGACCTGCTTAGTCTGTCCCGTATCGACAATGAGACCAGTCATCTGGAAGTGGAGCTGACGAATTTCACAGCCTTTATCACCTTTATCCTCAATCGCTTTGACAAGATAAAAAATCAAGATGAAACTAAAAAATATGAGATTATCCGTGATTATCCGATAACACCGATTTGGGTAGAGATTGATACAGATAAGCTGACCCAGGTCATTGATAATATCATGAACAATGCCATCAAGTATTCGCCAGATGGTGGAACCATTACTGTTTCCATCAAGACAACTGATGAGCAGTTGATTCTTTCGATTGCGGATGAAGGTCTGGGAATTCCCAAGCAGGACTTGCCTAAGATCTTTGACCGCTTTTATCGAGTGGACAAGGCACGTAGCCGTGCACAGGGCGGAACAGGTCTGGGGCTGGCTATTGCTAAAGAAATTATCAAGCAGCATCAGGGCTTTATCTGGGCTAAGAGTGAGTATGGTGTGGGCTCGACCTTTACCATTGTCTTACCTTATGAGAATGATGGCGTCCGCGATGACGACTGGGATAATGAAGATGATATATAGAAAGTAGACATGACTAAAGGATTTCAATACAGTATTCTAGCGTCAGGATCAAGCGGTAACTGTTTCTATCTGGAAACAGATCAAAAGCGGATTCTGGTTGACGCTGGCTTATCAGGCAAGAAAATTACGAGTTTGCTGGGCGAAATTGGCCGCAAGCCTGAGGATTTGGATGCTATTTTAGTAACCCATGAGCACAAGGACCACATTCATGGTGTTGGTGTATTGGCTCGCAAGTATCATCTGGATATTTATGCTAATGAGGCTACATGGAAGGCTATGGAAAAGGACTTGGGCAAGCTGGATGCTAGTCAGAAGCATATCTTTGAACTGGGAAAGACCAAGACCTTTGGAGACCTAGATATAGAAAGCTTCGGAGTCAGTCATGATGCAGCCTGTCCGCAGTTTTACCGCTTTATGAAGGATGACAAGAGTTTTGTCATGCTGACGGATACGGGCTATGTCAGTGATCGGATGGCTGGAATTATCGAAAATGCCGATGGTTATCTGATTGAGAGCAACCATGATATTGAAATTCTTCGCAGCGGTGCCTATCCTTGGAGCCTTAAGCAACGGATTCTGTCGGATATGGGTCACTTGTCCAATGAAGACGGAGCGGAGACCATGATTCGGACGCTGGGCAATCGCACCAAGCGGATCTATCTGGGCCATCTCAGTAAGGAAAATAATATCAAGGAATTGGCTCACATGACCATGGTCAATCAACTGGCTCAAGCTGATATGGCGGTTGGCCACGACTTCCAGGTCTATGATACCTCGCCTGATACCGCAACGCCTTTGACGAGTATTTAAACACTAGACCGCAAGGTTTGGTTTTCTTGCTCTAGTGCGGTATCCATTAAATATTTAAAAAGTAACGGTTTTATTTTATAAAGGAGCTTGTATGCGGCCAATTTACTTTGTGGTAGGTCTATTATCTTTAGGGTTAGGAGTTTTGGGGATTTTTCTGCCTCTCCTGCCGACGACACCATTTCTTCTCTTGTCCATTGCCTGCTTTTCGCGCAGTTCCAAGCGTTTTGAAAATTGGCTCTATCATACAAAGATGTATCAGACCTATGTGGCAGATTTTAGAGAGACGGGAACGATTGCCAAGGAGCGTAAGAAAAAGATTATCGTTTCCATCTATATCTTGATGGGTATTTCCATTTTTCTAGCGCCTATTATTTGGGTTAAGATTGGACTGTTGGGTCTGACCATTTTTATCACCTATTATTTGTTTAAAGTAATTCCGGATAAGGAATAGAAATCACTGTCAGCAGGTGCGTTTGCGCCTGTTTTTTGTTATAATAGAGACTGTATATCTTTGGAAAGGAAAAGGTATCATGCTGCTTATCTGACTGAAGTCAGCATGATATAAAATAGTAATGGAAAATTTGAAAAAAGCATTGCTGGAGCAGTTTGACTTGGTTTTCTCTGATGAGACCTTGTTGGAAACGGCTTTTACTCATACGAGCTATGCCAATGAGCACCGCCTCTTAAAAATTTCACACAATGAACGCTTGGAATTTTTAGGAGACGCTGTTCTGCAACTGATTATTTCGGAGTATCTTTATACCAAGTATCCTAAGAGACCAGAGGGCGATCTGTCCAAGCTGCGCTCTATGATTGTTCGGGAAGAGAGTCTGGCAGGCTTTGCCCGTGATTGTCAATTTGATCAGTTTATCAAGCTGGGACGTGGTGAGGAGAAGTCTGGCGGCCGGAATCGTGATACGATTTTAGGGGATTTATTCGAGGCCTTTTTAGGTGCCTTGCTCTTGGATAAGGGTGTGGAAGCAGTCAAAAGCTTTCTCTATCAAGTCATGATTCCCAAGGTGGAAGCGGGAGATTTTGAGCGGGTGACGGACTATAAGACTAAGCTGCAGGAGTTGCTGCAGATTAATGGTGATGTGGAAATTGCCTATCAGGTCGTCTCTGAAACAGGGCCGGCTCATGCCAAAAATTTCGAGGTGGCCGTTCTCATCAATGGTCGTAAGTCCGGTCAAGGCCAGGGGCGTTCTAAAAAGCTGGCCGAGCAGGAAGCTGCTAAAAACGCATTTGAAAAGGAAAGTTCTTCATGTTTTTAAAGGAAATTGAAATTCAGGGCTTCAAGTCATTTGCTGACAAGACTAAAGTTGTCTTTGATCAGGGAGTGACAGCGGTTGTTGGGCCAAATGGTTCCGGCAAGTCCAATATTACGGAGAGCCTGCGCTGGGCCTTGGGAGAGTCCAGTGTGAAAAGTCTGCGGGGCGGCAAGATGCCCGATGTGATTTTTGCGGGAACAGAAACCCGCAAGCCACTAAATTACGCATCAGTGGTAGTGGTTCTGGATAACAGTGACCAATTTATCAAGGATGCTGCCAATGAGATTCGGGTGGAGCGTCACATTTACCGCAGCGGTGACAGTGAGTATAAGATTGACGGTAAAAAAGTCCGTCTGCGCGATGTCCATGATCTCTTCATGGATACTGGGCTGGGACGAGATTCCTTCTCCATCATTTCCCAAGGGAAAGTTGAAGAAATCTTTAACAGCAAGCCCGAGGAACGTCGGGCAATCTTTGAAGAAGCTGCTGGAGTGCTTAAGTATAAGACACGTCGTAAGGAAACGGAAAGCAAGCTTAGTCAAACTCAGGATAATCTGGACCGACTGGAAGACATTATCTACGAGCTGGAGAGCCAGGTCAAGCCCTTGGAGAAGCAGGCTGAAACTGCTAAGCGCTTCTTGAGTCTGGATGGCCAGCGCCGAGAGCTTTACTTGGATGTTTTGGTCGCTCAGTTGACAGCTAATAAGGAAAGGCTGACTCAGGCTGAAGAAGATTTAACGAATATCCAGCAGGAGCTGGCAGCCTACTATAGCAAGCGCGATGAGCTGGAAGTTGAAAACCAAAGCTTGAAGGCCAAGCGCCATGAGCTCAATCAAACTTTGTCTGATGATCAAGCTAGTTTGCTGGAATTGACCCGCTTAATCAGTGATTTGGAGCGTCAGATTGACCTTTCTAAGTTGGAGTCCAGCCAGGCAGCGACGAGCCGTCGGGAAAATGAAGAACGCTTGGCTGCTCTGTCAGAAAAACTAACTCAAATAGAAAGTAACATAGAAGGCAAGCAGGCTGAATTGAGCCAAATAGCTGCCCAACTGAGTGACAATGAGCAGTCTATTGCTGCTTTGGAAGCAGAATTAGCAGACTTTTCAGATGATCCAGACCAGCTGATTGAACATCTGCGTGAGCAGTATGTCAAGCTCATGCAGGAAGAAGCAAATCTTTCTAATGACTTGACTTCTCTGGAGAGCCAGCTGGCTAGTGAGCTTAAATTGGCTGAGAGCAAGAAGGCTGACTATGCTAAATTGCAAGCAGATTTGGAAGCTAGCCAGACTCAGGAGCAGGCTGGTTTGGAGGAGTTGGAAATTGCTCGCCAAGCCCTCAAGAATCTACTAGCAGACTACCAGAGTCAGATCCAGTTAGTAGAGAAACTAGAGGCAGATTATAAACATCAGCAGACTAAGATGTTTGAGCTTTTGGATGACCTCAAAAACAAGCAGGCGCGTTCCAATAGCTTGGAGGCCATTCTTAAAAATCACAGCAATTTCTATGCTGGTGTTAAGAGTGTGCTGCAGGAAGCTGACCGCCTGGGCGGTATTGTTGGAGCTGTTAGCGAAAAGCTTAGCTTCGATCCCCACTATCAGACAGCGCTGGAAATTGCCTTGGGAGCCAGCAGTCAGAATATCATCGTGGAAGATGAGGCGGCTGCCACTCGGGCTATCGAATTTCTGAAGAAAAATCGGGCTGGCCGGGCAACCTTCCTGCCTTTAACAACCATCAAGCCGCGTCAGCTGCCTGACCATAACCGTGCTACGATTGAAAAAAGTGTTGGTTTTCTGGGACTGGCTTCTTCCTTGGTCAGCTATGAGTCATCGTTAGATAGCATTTTTCAAAATCTGCTGGGAACGACTGCTATTTTTGATACAGTGGAGCATGCTCGAGCAGC
The DNA here is from genome assembly GCF_963456385.1 of uncultured Streptococcus sp. GTDB lineage: Bacteria > Bacillota > Bacilli > Lactobacillales > Streptococcaceae > Streptococcus. The sequence continues at coordinate 12,688 of NZ_CAUOLF010000009.1, forward strand.
AGCTCGCCAAGTGCGCTATCAGGTTCGGATGGTGACTTTGGATGGAACAGAGCTTCGGACTGGCGGATCTTATGCTGGTGGTGCCAACCGCAACAACAATACTATCTTTATCAAGCCGGAGCTAGATGCTCTGCTTGAGGAGATTAAGCAGAAAAATGTCAGCTTGAAAGAGCAAGAAGATGCAGTGCAAATTCTGCAAAACCAGCTCAGTCAGGCTAAGCAAGTATTGGAACAAATCAAGACAGACGGTGAGCAGGCTCGCTTGGCTGAGCAAAAGGCTAATCTAGCCTATGAACAGTTAGCCAAGCGCGTAGAAGAGCTCACAAGTCTGAAAAATCTACAGGAACAGGAGTTAGCTGGTCAATCTGCTTTGGATATTTCAGAAGAGAAAGACCGACTGCAGATCCGCTTGACTGAGATTGAGCAAGAAAAAACGGACATCACTGCAGAAATAGAGCAGGTTAAGTCGAACAAAGATGCTGTTCAGGCTCGTTTTGACAAGCTTTCCTCTCGCCTAGCTGAACTCAAGCTCCAGCGGACAGAGTTGACCTCCAACCAACGCTTTGAAAAGAATGACTTGGAACGACTGTTCGAGGAAAAAACCAGCCTTGAAAAAGAGCAGGCAACCTTGGAGCTTTTGATGGAGCAAAAGGAACAGTCCAGCCTGCAGAAGGTGGATATTACAATTCTGGAAGAGCAATTAGAGACCGCCAAGCAAGAAAAGATTGAGCTGGATCAAAGACTGATTCGTTTGAAATTTGAGCTTGAAGATTTAGAAGGTCAATCTGATGATATCGCCAGCCGTTTGGAGCAAGCCCGCCATCAAAATGAAGAATTGATTCGCCGGCAGGCTAAAGCAGAGGCAGAAAAGGATAAACTCATGGATGTCATGCGCCGTCTGGCAAGCAATCTGACAGATGACTATCAGATGAGTTTCGAAGAAGCAAGCAGTCAGGCTCGTCCGTTAGAAAGTTTGCCAGCTGCTGAAAGCCAAGTTAAGGATCTGGAAAAAGCCATTCGAGCTTTAGGTCCAGTCAATCTGGAAGCAGTCGAGCAGTTTGAAGAAGTCAGCAACCGTTTGAACTTCCTCAACGAGCAGCGAGACGATGTCCTATCAGCCAAAAATCTGCTCTTAGAGACGATTGAAGAGATGAATGACGAAGTCAAGGAACGTTTTAAATCAACCTTTGAAGCCATTCGTGAAAGCTTCAAGGTGACTTTCCGTCAGATGTTTGGCGGTGGTTCGGCAGACCTGATATTGACGGAGGGAGACTTGCTGACTGCAGGTGTAGAAATCTCCGTGCAGCCACCTGGCAAGAAAATCCAGTCGCTTAATCTGATGAGCGGTGGCGAGAAGGCCTTATCAGCTTTGGCTCTGCTCTTCTCTATCATCCGTGTCAAGACCATTCCTTTTGTCATCTTGGACGAGGTCGAAGCAGCGCTGGACGAGGCGAATGTTAAACGCTTTGGGGATTATCTCAATCGATTTGACAAGGACAGCCAATTCATCGTGGTCACTCACCGTAAGGGAACCATGTCAGCTGCAGACTCTATTTACGGAGTTACCATGCAGGAGTCTGGTGTTTCCAAGATTGTCTCGGTCAAGTTAAAAGATTTAGAAAGTATGTAAAATGAGTATAAAATTAGTTGCAACGGATATGGACGGCACCTTTTTAGACAGTAAAGGTCAGTTTGATATGGACCGTCTCAAGCAAGTTTTGGCTCGCTTCAAAGAAAAAGGCATGTATTTTGCCGTAGCCAGCGGGCGGGGCCTCTTGTCGCTGGAAAAGTTGTTTGAGGAAGTGCGCAATGAGATTATTTTTATTGCTGAAAACGGCAGTTTGGTGGAATTTCACGGCGAGGATCTCTATGAAGCAACCATGCCACGAGAGTTTTATCTTAAAGTTTTTGACAAGCTGCAGGAATCTCCCTATGTCAATGTCAATGAGCTGCTTTTGACGGGCAAACGTGCCTGCTATGTCTTGGAGACTGTGGATCCGACCTATCTTTCCTTCAGTGCTCATTATAATGAAAACATTCAAAAAGTGGCTAGCTTGGCTGATATTGACGATGAAATTTTCAAGTTTACGACCAATTTTGCTGAGGACCAAGTCGCAGCTGGTGAAGCTTGGGTCAATGAAAATATCGATGGAGTTAAGGCTATGACGACTGGCTTCAAGTCAATTGACATCGTTCTGGACCATGTGGATAAGGGGGTTGCCATTGTCGAGCTGGCCAAGAAGCTAGACATAGATCTTTCTCAGGTTATGGTTTTTGGTGATAATCTCAACGATTTGCACATGATGCAGGTGGCTGGCTATCCGATCGCGACTGAAAATGCTCGCCCTGAGATTTTAGAAGTGGCCAAGGAAGTCATCGGTCACCATGATGCTCAGTCGGTTATCACTTACATGGAGGGATTATAATGGCAGATATAAAACTGATTGCTCTGGACTTGGATGGAACTCTTTTAAATTCAGACAAGAAGATTTCTGACCGCAATTTAGCAGCTCTAAAAGCAGCTCAGGATAAGGGAGTTAAGGTAGTTCTGACGACTGGTCGTCCCCTCAAGGCCATGGACTTTTTCCTGCATGAGCTGGGAACAGACGGTCGAGAGGATGAGTACACCATTACTTTTAATGGCGGTCTTGTTCAGCGCAATACCGGCGAAATCCTCGATAAAACAGTCTTTTCTTATGATGATGTAGCCCGGATTTATGAGGAAACAGACAAGCTCCATATCCCTCTTGATGCTATCTGTGAAGGACTTGTCTATCAGATTCAGTCCGATCAAGACTCGCTTTATGCTCAGTTCAATCCTGATCTAACTTTTGAGTCCATTGATTTTAATGATTTGTCCAGCAAGCAGACTTACAATAAATGTGTCACTGCTTATGCTCAAGAACCACTGGATGCGGCTATTGAGCAAATTTCACCGGAATTATTTGATCGCTATGAAATTTTCAAATCTAGAGAAATGCTGCTGGAGTGGTCACCGAAAAATGTCCATAAGGCCAATGGTTTGGAGAAACTGATTGCCCATTTAGGTATTGAGAGAAGTCAGGTCATGACCTGTGGTGATGAAGCCAACGATCTGTCTATGATTGAGTGGGCTGGTTTGGGAGTGGCCATGCAGAATGCAGTAGCTATTGTCAAAGAAGCAGCCAATGTGGTGACACCTATGACCAATGATGAGGATGCAGTGGCTTGGGCTATTGAAGAATATGTACTAAAGGAGGATTAGTCGATGGGATTATTTGACCGCCTTTTCGGCCGAAAAAAACAAGAACCGCCAATTGAAGAAGTTGTCAAGGAAGCATTGGAAAACATTGGCGAGCTTGAAGAAGAAACAGCGCCTGTTCCAGAAGCAAGAGAAAATCTTGAAGCGGAAGCTGTTCAGTTCTATCAGGGCGAGCAGCAACTTGATGACCAAATTTCGGATACAAAAGATAGTTTGGCTGATGTTGAAGAGCTAGCATCTCAAACTATCCAAGAAGAAAGCAAGGAGCTAGAGCATGAAAGAGACATTATTGCAGAAAATCAAGAAGTGGCTCAAGGAGCAAGTCAGACTGAAGAAACTCTAGAAGAGCATCATGCTGAGAGCAGTGACGAAACGGTAGAAGAACTTGTTGAACAAACGGATCTTTCGGATGAAGCATCATCTCATACCGAGCATGAAGCAGCTTCTTATGACGAGGTGATAACTGATTCAAATAATGAGTTCGAGCTAGAAACAGAAGCTGAGTCACTAACAGAATCAGAACAGGTCGACCAAGCAGCTGATGTTGCTGAAGAATCAGAAGTAGCAGCTACAGAAGAACCTGTTGAACTTCCTCAAGAGGAATCCACTCAGGAAAAATATGACCGCAGCCTAAAGAAGACTCGGACAGGATTTGGAGCACGGCTCAATGCCTTCTTTGCTAATTTCCGCTCAGTAGATGAAGAGTTCTTCGAAGACTTGGAAGAGCTGCTCATCACTAGTGATGTAGGAGTTCAAGTGGCTTCCAGTCTGACTGAGGAACTACGCTATGAAGCCCGTCTGGAAAATGCTAAAAAACCAGCTGCTCTGCGCCAGCTGATTATTGAAAAATTGGTGGACATTTATGAGAAAGATGGCCGCTTTAATGAAAAAATCAATTTCCAAAACGGTCTGACTGTCATGCTCTTTGTTGGGGTCAACGGAGTCGGTAAGACCACCTCTATCGGTAAACTAGCCTATAAGTTCAAACAAGAAGGCAAGAAAGTCATGTTGGTAGCTGCAGATACATTCCGAGCTGGAGCAGTGGCTCAGCTGGCTGAATGGGGTCGGCGCGTAGATGTTCCAGTAGTAACGGGGCCTGAAAAGAGTGACCCTGCCAGCGTGGTTTATGACGGTATGGAGCGTGCTCAAGCAGAGCAGGTTGATGTTCTTATGATTGACACGGCGGGACGCCTGCAAAATAAAGACAATCTCATGGCAGAGCTAGAGAAAATTGGCCGCATTATTAAGCGGGTGGATCCAGAAGCACCGCATGAAACTTTCCTAGCTCTCGATGCTTCAACTGGTCAGAATGCTCTGGTTCAGGCCAAGGAATTTTCTAAAATCACCCCAGTCACAGGAATTGTACTGACGAAAATTGATGGAACAGCTCGAGGCGGGGTTGTGCTAGCTATTCGTCAGGAATTGGATATTCCGGTCAAGCTGATTGGCTTTGGAGAAAAGATTGATGATATCGGTGAGTTTAACTCAGAGAACTTTATGAAAGGCCTGCTTGAAGGCTTAGTATAAAGCAAAAAAGCCAGTACACATACTGGCTTTTTTATGAACAATTTTTAAATTTTATTTGTTTGGAGACCACTGCCAGTCAGCTCCAAATTCTCTAAGGAGTTCAAAGGCGGCATCCGGTCCCATAGATCCAACAGGATACTCATGGAGAGGCACTTCATTGCTATGCCAGAGCTCTTCAATCTGATCAATCAGCTCCCAGCTAGAGCGGACTTCATCCCAGTGACTGAAGTTAGTTGAGTCATTGTTAAGGACGTCAAAAATTAATTTTTCGTAAGGATCAGGGGAAGCACCGCTGGCTGTTGCGTCTGTTCGATAGTCCAGAGAGAGAGGAGCTAAGCTGAAGCGCTCGCCAACCTCTTTGCCATTCATGCTGAGAGAGAAGCCCTCAGTTGGCTGGATATGAATGGTCAGAACATTGGGTGCTAATTCCTCACCAAAGATAGACTCCATCTGCTTAAAGACGATATTGACAAGAGTGCCTTTTTCAGTGAGGCGTTTACCAGTTCGGAAGAAAAATGGAACATCACGGAAACGTTCACTATTTACGAAGAAAGCTCCTGAAGCAAAGGTTTCAGTCATGGAGTCAGGATTGACATTAGGTTCGCTCCGGTAGGAGATGTATTTCTTGCCTTTGACTGTGCCAGACTTATACTGACCGCGGATAAAGAAGCGTTTTAGGTCTTCTTTATTCGGCTCTACCAAGCGTTCAAAAACTTTGACTTTCTCTGCCCGAATGTCCTCTTTGCTGAAGCTTTTCGGCTTGTCCATAGCTAAGAGTGACAGGAGCTGTAAGGTATGATTCTGCACCATATCGCGCAGAGCACCGGACTGGTCATAGTAACCGCCGCGTTCTTCGACGCCTAGCTTTTCTGCAAAGGTAATCTGGACATTGTCAATGTAGTCACGATTCCAGATATTTTCAAAGAGAAGATTAGCAAAGCGGATAGCGAAGATGCTCTGAATCATTTCCTTGCCTAGATAATGGTCAATACGGAAAATCTGCTCTTCATTAAAGGCAGCCAAGAGTTCTTCGTTAAGTTGGCTGGCAGTTGCCAAGTCTGTTCCGAAAGGTTTTTCGACAATCAGGCGTTCAAATCCTTTGCCATCTACGATGTTTTCAGACTTGAGGTGTTTGGCAATGGTTCCGAAAAATTGCGGAGCCATGGACAGGAAGAAGAGCTTATTGTGCTCGGCTTGGTACTGCTCATTGAGTCGGTTTTGAAGCTTGCGCAGCTCAATGTAGTGCTCGGTATCCTGCACATCATGACTTTGATAGTAGAAGTGACTGGCAAACTCTTGGGCTTGCTCTGGACTGTCAGCTAAATCAGCGATTGCTTCGACAACTACAGACTCAAAATACTCCTTGCTCCAAGGCCGGCGGGCGGTTCCGATAACTGCAAAATGCTTGGAAAGATTGCCAGACTTATAGAGCCTGAAGAGGGATGGATAGAGTTTTCTTTTGGCCAAGTCACCGCTGGCTCCGAAAATTGTTACAATAACTTTTGAAGACATCCTGATACCTATTTTCTAAATGATGTCTCTATTTTATCACAATTTTTCTAAAGATTGTATTCAGAAATTCGGTTTCTGAAAAGGGGGATAAATAGAAAGAAATTGACCGCTGCTTGAAACATATTCAAATACAAAAAATGAGGCTTAGACACGATTGTGCCAGCCTCGTTTTCTTTATTCAAATACCCGATAAACGTAAGGATTGTCCGGTTTTTCTACCTTATCAAAACTTTCGACTTCTAGAGTTGGCAGGCTTTGCCCCAGACTTTTATGGTAATGCATGGTAATTTTTCCCTTGGCATGAATCCAGGTATTATTCTCGAAATGCTGGGTATTTCCAGTCGTCAAGAGGCCATAGACACCTGAGTCGGCGATACAATGGATAATACCGAAGCGAAAGAGAAATTGGCTCTTCTGATCGCTGGGGTCATTGTAGACAAACCCGGTGAACTCCAGCGTCTTGCCTACAAACTCGTCGGGATAATCATAGATGACTTCCATGATTTCCATGTAGTTCTCAGTTGTGACCTGAATGGTATCTTGCTTGACATATTTCTTAGCGGCTGCCCGCATTTCTTTTTCGTAAGCCCCCTTGGTAAAGTAGGTGCTGGTGTCCGGCTTCAGGTATTGGCTGGTTGTGCCTTCGTCCTGCTGAATAGCAGTTGAAGTTCCCTCAGCCAGCGGGAAATGAAATCCTTTAGCCGAAACTGTTGTCGAATCCAAGGTTACAGTTGGAAAGAAAATTCCTACAAAAAGCGGAATGACGAGGAGCAGCACGCTGCCTAACTTGGCCCAGCGAGTGCTTAAATGACTATGAACCTCCATCTTTTTCATCCAGATGATAAGCTGCACGACTGCCAAGACAAAGGACAGAATCATAGACAAGTATGCCAGATAGGAATAGTGGAGATTGATATATTGATTAAGCTTGCCCGTCAGCTGCAGATACATGGTAATCTCAAAGTAGCCGACTAAGATTAGAAATCGAATCATAGCACTACCCCCACAAGCCAAGAGTAAAGAAAGACGACGACGGTAACCAGGCTGATAAATTGCCAGATAAAGCGTGTCTTAAAGTAGTTTTTCATCATCAGCAGATTCTTGACATCTAGCATAGGCCCAATGACCAAGAAAGCTAAGACTGGCGATAGGCCGAAGCTAGCAATCAAGGAGCTACCGATGAAAGCATCAGCTTCGCTGCAAAGTGAGAGCAGGAAGGACAGTAGCATGAGGAGAAGAATTGCAACAGCTGGTGTCGAGCTGATAGAGGTCAGGATTCTGGTTGGCACATAGACTTGGACCAGGCTGGCGAAGAGACAGCCAAAGACCAGATAGCGGCCTGTATCGAAAAATTCGTCAATGGCCTGCACAAATACCTGAAATAGCTTTTTTCCTTTGCTGAGATGTGAAAAGTCATGCTCATGAACAGCCTTGCGATTTTCTTTTTGAATATTGCTGTCTGCAAAGAAGCCCAGGAAAATCCCTAAAAGAATAGCCACGACCATAGAACCTAAAGCACGAAGCAGAGCCATTCGGAAGGAATTACCAAAGGCTGAGTAGGTCGCAAAAAGCACGATGGGGTTGATGACTGGCGCCGTTACCAGAAAAGGCACAGCTGTGTAACTGGGAACTTTCTTTTCCAGAAACCGATTTATAATAGGGACGATTCCGCACTCGCAAGAAGGAAAGACAAAACCAACCAAGCTTCCAAAGAAAATCCGAGCCCATTTGTTCTTGGGTAGGAAACGATAAACTTTGTCTGGCGTGACATACACCTCGATAAAGCCAGAAATAATACTTCCGATTAAGACAAAAGGCAGGGCTTCAATGATAATGGAGAGAAAGATGGCACCGGCTTGCAGGACACTGGCCGGCAGCTGAGAGAAGAAGCTCATTCTTTCTTATCCTTCTCGTTTTTAGATTTTTTCTTGTCTTCCTCAGGGAACTCTACCTTTTCCATCTTGGGCAGGGTCGCAAACTCCTCGAACATTTTGTCCAAATCGTCTGATCTAGTAAATTTAACAGCCATAGAGGCACCTCATTTCTAAGATAATAATTCTATTATACTACCAATTATCAAAAAATGAAATTTTGAAACATAGGAGACTCTTTGTCGCTGATTTACCCTAAATTTTTTTGTACAAATAGTACTAAATAGTTCTAAAACTGCCTATCTTTCAAAGCACTTGTGATATAATAGGATTGTTATGGAAAATATAAATATTGAAAAAATTGCCCAGAAATTGGGCCTTAAAGAAAGCCAAGTATCACAGGTCCTAGATCTGACCGCTGAAGGAAATACGATTCCTTTTATTGCTCGTTACCGTAAGGAAATGACAGGAAATCTGGATGAGGTCGAGATTAAGGCAATCATTGACCTAGATAAGAGCATGACTGCCTTGGCGGAGCGTAAAGCGACGGTCTTAGCTAAGATTGAGGAGCAGGGCAAACTTACGGATGCGCTGCGCTCTGAGATTGAAGCCGCTGAAAAGCTGGCAGATGTGGAAGAACTTTATCTGCCTTATAAGGAGAAGCGTCGTACCAAGGCTACCCTTGCCCGTGAAGCAGGTCTCTTTCCTTTGGCCCGCCTAATCCTACAGGATGCGGCTAATCTACAGGAAGAAGCTGAGAAACTTACTAGTGAAGCCTTTTCGACAGGAGAAGCTGCTCTTGCTGGAGCAGTGGATATTCTGACCGAGGCAATTTCTGAAGATACCAAGCTGCGGGCTTGGACCTACCATGAGATGCAGACCAATTCTTTTATCGTATCCAGTCTCAAAGACGGTGATTTGGATGAAAAGCAGGTCTTCCAGATTTATTATGATTTTTCCGAAAAAGTAGCAACTATGCAAGGCTACCGTACCCTGGCTCTTAACCGTGGTGAGAAGCTAGGTATTCTCAAGGTTGGTTTTGAGCACAATCTTGAGAAGATCTTACGCTTCTTTGAAGTTCGTTTCAAGGTGAAAAATGCCTATATTATCGAAGCTGTCCAGCAAGCAGTTAAAAAGAAAATCATTCCAGCCATGGAGCGCCGTATTCGAACCGAGCTGACTGAGGCCGCTGAGGATGGAGCGATTCAGCTATTCTCAGATAATCTCCGCAATCTCCTCCTGATTGCCCCTCTCAAAGGTCGCGTAGTACTGGGCTTTGACCCAGCTTTCCGGACAGGGGCTAAGCTAGCTGTTGTTGATGCGACAGGTAAGATGCTGACGACTCATGTTATCTATCCAGTAGCGCCAGCAAAGCCAGCTCAGATTGAAGCATCTAAGAAGGAGTTGTCAGAGCTGATTGAGCAGTTTGGCGTGGAAATCATTGCCATCGGAAACGGAACTGCCAGCCGAGAAAGCGAAGCCTTTGTAGCAGAAGTTTTGAAATCTCATCCGAATGTCAGCTATGTTATCGTCAATGAAAGCGGAGCATCTGTCTACTCTGCTAGTGAACTGGCTCGTCATGAGTTTCCAGATTTGACTGTTGAAAAGCGTTCAGCTATTTCCATTGCCCGCCGTCTGCAAGATCCTTTAGCTGAGCTGGTTAAGATTGATCCTAAGTCTATCGGGGTTGGTCAGTACCAACATGATGTCAGCCAGAAAAAACTGTCTGAAAGTCTGGACTTTGTCGTTGATACCGTGGTTAACCAGGTCGGGGTCAATATCAACACCGCAAGTCCTGCCCTGCTGGCCCACGTAGCTGGTCTCAATAAGACTATCTCAGAAAATATTGTTAAATATCGGGAAACAGAAGGCTTGATTCGGTCTCGCGAGGCCATCAAGAAAGTGCCGCGTCTAGGCGCAAAGGCTTTTGAACAGGCAGCCGGCTTCCTGCGTATTCCCGAAAGTGATAACCTGCTAGACAATACAGGCGTTCACCCAGAGTCTTATAAGGCGGTGGAGGAGCTCTTTAAGCGTCTTGACATTAGCAGTTTAGATGAAGCAGCCCAAGCCAAATTAAAAGCAGTGCAGACTGCTAGTTTGGCTGCAGAGCTAGGCTTGGGAGAAGAAACCCTCAAAGATATTATTGCTGATTTGCTTAAGCCTGGTCGGGATTTGCGAGATTCCTTTGACGCGCCAGTCTTGCGGCAGGATGTCTTGGATATCAAGGACTTGCGTATCGGTCAAAAGCTGGAAGGAGTCGTTCGGAATGTCGTTGATTTCGGAGCCTTTGTGGATATCGGTATCCACGAGGACGGTCTTATCCATATCTCCAAGCTGAGCACAGACTATATCAAGCATCCTAGTCAGGTCCTATCTGTTGGTGACTTGGTCACTGTCTGGGTGGATAAGCTAGATGTGGAGCGGGAGAAGGTTAACCTCTCTCTGATAGCACCAAATGAATCTAACTAACTATGTCAAGCGGGTTTCGCTTGAGGATTTTGGCTGGGAATTCCGCCATCAAGCATATTGGAACAAGCGCCTCCGGACTACAGGGGGACGCTTCTTTCCTAAAGATGGCCATCTAGATTTTAACCCAAAAATCTATGAAACTTTTGGGCTGGAAACTTTCCGAAAAATTGTCCGCCATGAGCTGGCTCACTATCATCTCTATTATCAGGGTAAAGGTTATCGCCATGGGGATAGAGATTTTAAAGACCTGCTCAAGCGAGTTGATGGTCTGCGCTACGCTCCATCCTTATCCGACTCGCAAACCTTTCTCATCTATGAATGCCTGAGCTGCGGAGCACTTATCCGTCGCAGACGCAGAGTCAATCTTCAAAAATACCGTTGCGGACGCTGTATGGGCAAGCTTCGTTTGTCGGAGAATGGTTGATAATTATTAAGAGAGTTCATTGAAGAACTCTCTTTTTTAAAAGAATGAATATTCTAATCCATAATCAGCCTTTGGCCCGATTGTTTTCTTATAAAATATGGTAGAATAAAGTAAATATGATCATTGAGGTCTCTATCATGAACGTGAAATTCTATAAGTTGAAAAAGAATCGACTGATTTCCGGTGTCTTGTCCGGTCTGTCTGATAAATTTGATTTTGATCTGAGCCTGGTGCGCTTCCTCTTTATTATCTTTACTGTGGTCAATTTCGGCTTGGGAATTCTCATCTATATCCTGCTGGCCATGGTTATGCCTTATAAAGAAGACTTAGAAGAAGAAATGTACGGAACTGGTCCACGCAAACGAAAAGAAGCGGAAGCTATCAAAGACGATAAAGACGGTTGGTTTTGGTAATTCTTAATAAAATAGAAAATTTCGGGATGCACTCCCGATTTTTTACTAGATGAAGAGGAGAGAATGATTTCATGAAAAAATTTTCAATCATATGGTATGCATTCAAGCTCTTGCTTTATATTATTCTGTCATTTATTGTTAGTTTTGGAGGGCTTGGTCTTCTGGCTTTTCTCCTTAAGTCTAATTACGGCACTAGTCTGACAATGTCTTGTCTAGGGATGATGATTTTTGGCTATGGCTTTTTGAATTTTTTCTTCTTTCTGTTTACACCGCCAACTAGTCAAGTTCTTAAAAAAAGTGTTTTGCTACTATCTATTTTTATGCATCCACTTTTTATTGCAGTTTCTGTTTTCTTTTTGAATAGTTCTCATGCAGATGGTCTAAGTAATTGGCTCAATAGCCTTAAGAGCATGATTCCAATATTCTTCATTATTCTTCTGGTTAATACGTTTCTTTATTTCTTTGCTTATTCTATAAAAAAAGGGCGTGAGAATCTCCGTATAGCTAAACAAATGGAAAAGAGTGAGTCACTTGATTTATCAGATCATTTTGAAGATTAGAAAGGCAGCATTATGAAACAATTTTCTTTACCGGTGTATTTGTGGAAATTTTTCCTGTATTTGATTATTAGTTTAATTCTACATATAGTTCTTATTTTTGCTGCTGGCATGGTAGCAGGAGGATATGCTGGCTTGTTTGTTTTCTTTATAGGTATTCTAGCTTTTCCATTTGGCTTGTGGAATCTATTCTTTTTCTTGAAAGTATTATCCCCGAAGCAAAGCTCAGAGCGTTTAGTAGGACTTGTATCTATCTTATTTCTGCCAGTTCTAACTCTCATAATTTATGGTTTTGTTGGAGGTTTCCAAATAATTATAAACTCCCTTCCTAGCAGCCTATTTTATATTTTTGGTATGCTAGTTTCAAATACAATCGTGTACTCTATAGCTCATTCAATCAATTTTTCTAACTATAAAAAGCGAGCTATGTCTCAAACTGAAAATGATCAGAGTGAAATAGACTGAACCTTACAAATTCAACGAAAACCTAAGCACTTATCCAAGGAGGAAATATGACAGAATTTTGGAATGCCTATGACTTAAATCGAAATCAACTCCCTCATCTCCTGGTTCGAGGAGACAAAATTCCTGAAGGACAGTTTCATCTCTGTGTCAATGTCTTGGTTCGCCATCAGGATGGCGATATTTTATTTATGCGACGGTCAGCCAATAAAAGTCTCTATCCTGGCTACTATGAGTTCGGAGCGGGAGGCAGTGTGCTGGCAGGAGAGGATAGTCAGACAGCCGCCCTGCGTGAATTAGAAGAAGAAACAGGCCTGGTTCCTGACAGCATCAGGCTTTTGGAGCAGGTGTGCTCTATCAAAGACCAGTGCCATTTCGACTATTATGAAGTGCTTGTGTCTGGCGATAAGAGTCAAGTCCGCTATCAGGAAGGCGAAACAGATGCCCATGTCTGGTTGCCTCTGAAAGAGGTCCCGGCCTTTGTAGAAAACCATCCTTGTTTTAAGAACCAAAAGAAAATTCTCAGTAGCCTGATTGATTGATGTCGCGGCTGTTTTTCTATTTTCACTAAAAAGTTGATTTAAATCAAAATATTTTTTCGACCTAAAATCAATCTTAAAGATTCTTTTGAGGTAAAAATTTGCTATAATAGAAGCAGACAAATTTGAAGGGAGAAGACAATGTCAGTAAAGGTCAAAGACCTCTTAAAAATGTCTCGTCTGTCTCAGGAGTACGGAGATAAAGTTTTACTGGAGAAAGAAATTAAAACTTCAGATATTTCTCGGCCTGGACTTGAAATGACTGGATATTTTGATTTTTATACACCCGAGCGGATACAACTGATTGGGATGAAAGAGTGGTCTTATCTGATGAAGATGAGCTCTCATAATCGCCATCAAGTACTGCTGAAAATGTTCCAGCCTGAGACGCCGGTGGTTATCATTGCTCGAAATTTAGAGATTCCTAAAGAAATGATTGATGCGGCTGATGAGAAGCAGGTTGCTATTCTTAGAAGCAAAACCTCCACCAGTCGCTTGTCTGGAGAAATTTCCAGTTATCTTGATTCCCGGCTAGCTGAGAGAACCAGTGTCCATGGGGTCCTGATGGATATCTATGGCATGGGAGTTCTCATCCAAGGAGACAGTGGAATTGGTAAAAGTGAAACAGGGCTTGAGTTGGTTAAGCGTGGCCATCGTTTGGTTGCGGACGATCGAGTGGATATCTATGCCAAGGATGAAGTGACCCTTTGGGGAGAACCGGCTGAAATCCTGCGCCACCTATTGGAAATTCGTGGTGTTGGTATCATCGATGTCATGAGCTTATACGGAGCCAGTGCAGTAAAAGATTCTTCTCAAGTTCAGATAGCTGTCTATTTGGAGAATTACGATACTCAAAAAACTTTTGACCGTCTAGGTAATGATACAGAGGAGCTGGAGGTTGCCGGTGTCAGAATTCCACGTATTCGGATTCCTGTAAAGACTGGTCGCAATATCTCAGTCGTGATTGAGGCTGCAGCGATGAACTATCGAGCTAAGCAAATGGGCTATGATGCTACCAAGATCTTTGAAGAACGCCTCACTGATTTAATTAGCCGAAATGAGGTGAAACATGATTGATCCAGTAGCTATCCAACTTGGGCCTATCAGTATTCGCTGGTATGCCATCTGTATTGTCACAGGCTTAGTTTTAGCCGTTTATCTTGCCATGAAGGAGGCTCCACGTCGGAAGATTATTCCTGATGATATTTTGGATTTTATCCTAGTAGCTTTTCCCGTAGCCATTGTGGGTGCCCGACTTTATTACGTGGCATTCGAATGGGATTATTACGGTAAGAATCTGATAAAAATCATTGATTTTTGGAATGGCGGAATAGCCGGGATTGCCATTTACGGTGGGCTGATAGCTGGTGCCATCGTTCTCTATTTCTTCTGTCGGAGAAGGTTGATTCACCCAGTCGATTTTCTAGATATCGCAGCACCAAGTGTGATGATTGCTCAGAGTATTGGGCGCTGGGGAAATTTTGCCAACCATGAGGCCTACGGTGCGGCAGTTAAGAGTTTGAACTATCTGCCTAGTTTTATTCGTGAGAATATGTATATCGAGGGCAGCTACAGACAGCCAACGTTCCTCTATGAATCTGTATGGAACCTAATTGGCTTTATCTTGATTATTGTTCTCCGCCGTCGGCCTAAGTTGCTGAGACAGGGAGAAATCGCCGCCTTCTATCTGATTTGGTATGGATTTGGTCGGATGATTATTGAGGGGATGCGGACGGACAGTCTTATGTTTGCTGGTCTGCGCGTTTCCCAATGGCTGTCGCTGATTCTTATTTTTGTAGGAATAGGCATCATCATTTACCAAAGAAAAAAGAAAGCCCCTTATTATCAAGAATAAGAAATACATAGAGCTGCTGACTCTTATAAGAGATGTCAGCGATGAAAGGAGATAAATATGATAATTGAAATTGCTTATGCTTTACTGGCGGTTGCCCTTATTATCTTCGTGATTTATTTGACGATTACTGTCAAAAATCTGGGCGAGAAAGCTGGTAAGATGCTTGATGAAACAGAAAATACCATCAAGGTCTTGACTTCTGATGTCAACGTGACCCTTCACCAAACCAATGATTTACTGGCCAAGGTCAATGTCTTAACTGACGACATCAATCAAAAAGTCGCAACCATTGATCCTTTGTTTACAGCTGTGGCGGACCTGTCTGAGTCCGTTTCAGATTTGAACGTTCAGGCGCGTACGCTGAGTAAAAAAGCGGTGTCTGCTGGTAAAGGAACCGTCAAAACTACAGCTGGTTTATCTGCTTTGCGTTTTGCTTCAAAATTGTTTAAAAAATAAGAAAGAAGGTCTATTATGGGAAAATTTTCATCACTGTTATTGGGCGCTGTTACTGGTGCAGCTGCTGCCTATTTTCTGACCAGTAAGAAAGGAAAGGAAACGACAGATAAGGTTCGGGACTTTGTTAAGGAATACCAAGAAAATCCTGATGATATTCACGAAGCTGTCGTTCAGTCTGCTAAAGACTTTTCAAATCAAGCTGTCAGCGCAATTCAACAAACCAAGGAAAAGGTTGAGAAAGGCGAGATTACAACTGAAACTGTCATCGAATCTGTCAAAGAAACGACAAAATCAGTCGTTGACTACTCACAAGATAAGTTTAACGAAATCAAAGAAAAATTTGATAAAGAAGAAAGCAGCTTTGCAGAGGAAGAGCCTGTAATCTTTCAAGAGGAAGAAGAGGAATCTTCAGAAGAAATCATCATTGACTTCGGAGAAGAAGCGACAGAAGGACAAGAAGAAAAGGCTCTTGAAACAGACAGTCAAGAAGAAAAATAAAACAAAGAAGACTAGCAATTTTGCTAGTCTTCTTTGTTTACAAGAACGAAAAAAAGAACCGAGGACTTAAAGCGTCGTCGGTTTTTCTTATATTTTAAAATCGTAGAATCACAAGGTTGGTTTATTTGCTAGTTTGGCGTTTCTTTGCGAACAGGCGATAAGATTGAATGCTAATCAGGCTGGAAGCAATGGCCAAAGTGAAGGACATAAATGTATTCATTTTTAAACTCAAAAATACAAAGCTAAACAAAACTGTCAAGACACAGAAAACAGCAATATTTAAGAAGAAAAAGAGTTCACTTAATCTTGGTGATGTTTCTGCTTCAGGTAAGTACTCTTGATAGAGTGGTGTTTGTTCAGATTCAATTTCTTGGTAGTAGTAGTCAGTTGGGTCATCATATTGTTGGTATTTTCTTACGTGCATAATTCTCTCTCCTTACAGTACCCTCTAATTCTACCATTTTTTTGCAGTTTTAAATATTACAAAAGGATTACAAAACGAATAAATTCGAATGAAAAACCACTCCTTTATATTTTTTTGCTATAATGGTTGTATGAAAAAGATAATTATTACAGCAACAGCTGAAAGTATAGAACAAGTTGAGGAACTTTTAGAGGCAAATGTCGATCGAATTTATGTCGGTGAGAAAAATTATGGCCTTCGATTGCCTCATAATTTTAGTTTAGACGAATTAACTCGAATTTCTGACTTAGTTCACCAAGCAGGAAAAGAGTTGACCGTTGCGGTGAACGCGCTCATGCATCAGGAAATGATGGATAATATCAAGCCCTACCTTGATTTTCTGCAGGAGATTGGGGCAGATTATATTACCGTTGGTGATGCTGGTGTTTTCTATGTGCTGCAGCGCGATGGTTATAAATTAAAGACAATTTACGATGCCTCAACCATGGTTACCAGCAGCCGTCAGATTAATTTTTGGGCTAAGAACGCTGGTGTTTCAGAAGCTGTCTTGGCGCGTGAGATTCCTTCTGCAGAGCTTTTTAAAATGCCAGAGATTTTGGAAATTCCTGCTGAAGTCTTAGTTTACGGAGCTAGTGTCATCCATCACTCCAAGCGTCCTCTTTTGCAGAATTACTATAATTTTACTCATATCAATGATGAAAAGACACGGGAGCGAGACCTCTTTCTGGCGGAACCTAGTGACCCGCAGAGCCATTACTCGATTTTTGAGGACAATCATGGTACTCATATTTTTGCCAATAATGACTTGGATTTGATGACCAAGCTGATAGAATTGGTTGACCATGGATTCTGCCACTGGAAGTTGGAAGGGCTCTACACACCTGGTCACAACTTTGTCGAGATTGCTAAGATTTTTGTAGAGGCGAGAGATTTGATTGAAGCAGGCAAGTTTAGCTCAGACCAAGCCTTTGTGCTGGATGAAGCGATTCATAAACTGCATCCGAAAAATCGTTTTCTCGATACCGGATTTTATGACTATGACCCTGATATGGTAAAATAAATATCGAAATTAGAACTCTTTTTAGGAGTTCTTTTTTTACAAAAATATTATTGATAAAACAATACTAAAAATGTATGCCCAACAATTTTTTGAATTAATTCGAAAAACTTGAAAATTAGAATTGTGAAAATAATTCAAAGCACCTTGCTTTTAGGGGTAAATTACTATAAAATAATAAGGATTAGACATCAACACTTTTATATTGCAAATAGGAGAAAATGATGGCAAGAAAGTTGAAACGACCAGAGGTGTTATCACCTGCTGGTACTTTGGAAAAGCTAAAAGTAGCTGTTCGATATGGAGCAGATGCTGTTTTTATTGGCGGACAGGCCTATGGTCTGCGCAGCCGGGCTGGGAACTTTACCTTTGAACAGATGGAAGAAGGGGTTCAGTTTGCGGCTAGTTATGGTGCTAAGGTCTATGTCGCGGCCAATATGGTTATGCACGAGGGTAATGAAGAGGGAGCTGGTGAGTGGTTCCGCCGTTTGCGGGATATCGGGATTGCGGCTGTCATTGTTTCAGATCCGGCTCTGATTGCTATTGCAGCATCAGAAGCACCTGGTCTGGAAATCCACTTGTCTACTCAGGCCAGTGCGACCAACTATGAAACGCTGGAATTCTGGAAAAATCTAGGACTGACTCGTGTTGTCCTAGCTCGCGAAGTTTCTATGGCTGAACTGGCTGAAATTCGCCGACGGACTGACGTTGAAATAGAAGCCTTTGTTCATGGAGCGATGTGTATTTCCTACTCTGGACGCTGTACATTATCCAATCACATGAGTATGCGCGATGCCAATCGTGGAGGCTGCTCGCAATCCTGCCGTTGGAAATACGATCTCTACGACATGCCTTTCGGACAAGAACGTAAGAGTTTGAAGGGGGAAGTTCCAGAAGAATTTTCCATGTCCGCGGTTGATATGTCCATGATTGATCGCATACCAGACATGATTGAAAATGGAGTGGATAGCTTGAAGATTGAGGGACGGATGAAGTCCATTCATTACGTTTCTACTGTGACTAACTGCTATAAAGCAGCTGTGAATGCCTACTTAGAAAGTCCTGAAAAGTTTGAAGCTATCAAGCAGGACTTGGTTGATGAGATGTGGAAGGTTGCTCAACGCGAATTGGCCACAGGATTTTACTATCATACTCCAACAGAGAATGAGCAGCTGTTCGGAGCGCGACGCAAGATTCCGGAATACAAATTTGTAGCTGAAGTAGTAGCTTATGACGCAGACAGTCAGACAGCGACTATCCGTCAGCGAAATGTTATCCATGAAGGAGATCAGGTTGAGTTTTATGGACCAGGCTTCCGTCATTTTGAAACCTTTGTCACAGACCTTCGTGATGCTGATGGTAATAAAATTGATCGGGCTCCTAATCCGATGGAGCTTCTGACCATTCACTTGGAGCAGCCTGTAGAGGCCGGCGATATGGTGCGGGCTCGCAAGGAAGGTTTGATTAATCTTTACAAGGAAGATGGCACTAGCGTGACCGTCCGAGCTTAATCTTATATTCATAGGTGGCTTTTTAATCCAAAAGCCATCTTTATGAATAGAGATTTTCAGAGAGGAAGTAGCATGATTCAGGTTTATGGCGATATTCTTGATGAGGAGACTCGCTGCCAGCATTATCACAGTGAGAGAGATATCATAGCCCTTAAGTGCTTTGCTTGTCAGAAATACTATCCTTGCTTTCTCTGTCATGACTGCTACGAAGATCATGCTTTTCTGGCCTATCCTGTCAGTCGGTCAGAAGATCGAGTAGTTCTCTGCGGTCATTGCAGGACCGAGTTGACTATTTCCCAGTATCTTGACTGTAAGGATGCTTGTCCTATCTGCGCTCATCCTTTTAATCCAGGATGCAAGAAGCATCAATCAATTTATTTTCAGACAAACAAATAACTCTTCCATCCAGCTGGATAGAAGAGTTATCTTTTGAAACGACGATTGGTGATGCGAATGTCCTTCTTTTGGGCTTCACGGATATTATTGGGTACGAGACTGATTCGCTTGATGTCCTGCACGCGGATAATAGTGGTCATACTTTTCTTGAAATTCTTGATAATCAGCTGCAGGCGCTCGCGATCGTATTTAACAATATCGCCAGTGAAGCTTTTATCCAGAAAGATAACGTGGACACCAGATTGTTTTCGCAGAGCTAGCTCGATGGTACGCAGGATGCGGCCGCTGTCCTCTGGTCCTTGTTCATTCTTTTTGCCACTGATAAATTCGTTGGCTCTTTGTAAAATCATTTCGAGATATTTTTTCATAGCTAAAATCTCCATAACTTGTTACAATATATTATATAACAAAATTCCCTAAATTGTAAATTCTTTTACGAATTATTAGTTGGAAAATAAAACAAGAGGTGAAATATGGCAGAATTTACATTCGAAATCGAAGAAAAACTTCTGGTCTTGTCTGAAAATGACAAGGGCTGGACCAAGGAGCTTAATCGCGTTAGCTTTAATGGAGCACCAGCTAAGTATGATATTCGGACTTGGAGTCCAGACCACAGCAAAATGGGCAAGGGAATTACACTTTCTAATGAAGAATTCCAAGTTCTCGTGGATGCATTTAAAAACTGATAGAGAAAGCTCTATCAGTTTTTTCTATTTCTCTGAAAAGTAGGGATGGAATTTAAGACTCTTAAAAATAGGAATGCTGATAATGGTGATGACAACCATTTTTAGCAAGTCTGGCAGGATAAAAGGAGTAAGGCCAACCGCGACTGACTTAGAGAAATCGAGTCCCCCCAAGAAATGTAGTCCTAAGATACCGCCGACAAAGACGAGAGCATCACCCAATACATTGGCTATAAAAACCATATAGAAAGGACTGTCCTTATGGGTCAGACTGGATGTCACAAGGGCAAAGAGTAAGTAGAACCAGAGATAGCCGGCGCTAGGGCCAAAGAGAGCCTGAAAACCACCGCTTCCTCCAGCAAAGACTGGCAGGCCAATAGCTCCCAGCAGAAGATAAATAAAGACCGATCGAACCGCTTCGCGTGGTTTAAAAATCGTTGCAATCAAACCGACAGCAAAAGTCTGCAGCGTGAT
This sequence comes from uncultured Streptococcus sp., assembly GCF_963456385.1. Classification (GTDB taxonomy): domain Bacteria; phylum Bacillota; class Bacilli; order Lactobacillales; family Streptococcaceae; genus Streptococcus. The sequence continues at coordinate 33,057 of NZ_CAUOLF010000009.1, forward strand.
GGGGACAGGGCCAATGGAAATAGTTAATTGGGACAGGACAGCTAGGAAGGCGGCTCCGATAGCTGGGAGGGCAAGAAGAAATGCTTTGTTATTGTTCATAAATAGTAAACCTCTTTTTGTTTTTATGGTAACTATTTTAAAAGCTAAATAAAAAAAAGTCAAGTCCTTCTTAATCGGACGAGACAAATATACAGACAGATTCTTATTTTCGTTTCTTGCTTCTGATAAGCAAGACAAAGAAGGCGATAAGGCCAAAAATATTAAAGAAAAGGATGCCCAAGGCTGCAATAATTTTTTTCGTTTTACTCATCAGTTTCCTCGTTTCTGGATTACTTTGTACTATCATATCAAAATTTTCAATGTTTGAATAGGCTTGATTAGAAAAATTAGCTATAGCTTCAAACTATATTCTTATCAATAAAAAAGGATTATCTAAAAGGGCTGTAAAGAATTGCAGCAGCTCACTTTGATTGATATAATAATGCAAAAGTAAATAAGAGTTTTTGCTAGAGGTGTGGGTGCGTAATCAACATCTTCCCAAGCAAGACTGACTAGATTGGAGAAGGCTATGACAGATTTATTAAAAATTTATCAGGTACTACAGGAGAAAAAATGGGTCAACTTGTCCCATCAGATCAAGGAAGATAGTCCGCATTTTCCAGCTCTGCCTGCCTTGGAGAAAAAGGATATTTTCACTTTGAAAGACGGTTTTCATGTTCAGCAGTTTTCTGTAGTTGGCCAGTACGGGACTCATATTGATGCTCCGATTCATTTTGTGGAGGGTGGTCGCTGGTTGGAAGAGATTGAGCTAAAAGATCTTTTCCTGCCTTTGGTGGTTATTGATAAGTCTAAGGAAGTGGCAGAGAATCCAGACTTTATTCTGGGCAAGCAGGATATTTTAGATTTTGAAGCGGAGCACGGGAAGATTGAGGCAGGAACATTTGTTGCCTTTCGCTCAGACTGGTCCAAGCGTTGGCCAAGCCAATCTGCTATGCGCAATCTGGATGATCAGGAGATTCAGCATACTCCTGGGTGGGGTCGAGATGCTCTAGAGTTTCTTATCCATGAGCGTGGTGTCAAGGCGATAGGTCACGAAACTTTTGATACAGATGCGGGTATCCCCACAGCGGAGCATGGGCTGCTCAATGAATACTATCTTTTGGAGCAGGACATTTATCAGCTAGAAGTTATGACCAATCTGGATCAGCTGCCGGCTAAGGGTGCTCTCATCTCAATTAGCTTTCCCAACTGGCACCAAGCCAGCGGTTCACCAGTGAGGGCTGTAGCTATTTTACCATAAAAAAAAGAGTCTGAGATTTCATTTCAGGCTCCTTGTCGCATATAATAAGTAAAAAACAACGATCGCTTTTTATAATCTTTGGAGTTTCTTGATAGATATTTGACAATTAACCTTTTTAAATAGTGAAGCAGTAGTCTATGGTTTGAAAAAATTCTGAATTTCTTCCATTAGACTGATATTTGAAAGGAAAGTCAAATGAATCTGAAATAGCTAAAATTTACAATCTTACAAAAATGTAAGAATTGTCAGTAAAATGAAAGATTAGGTTATGGAACGGTCAACATCTTTATTATAAAATGGTAGCAGAAGTCAAAAAGAGGCTGGAATACCAAACCTCTTCTGATTTTGAATTTTTTATCGCATGGTTACGAATTCTTCGGAGCCAGTTGGGTGAATAGCAACTGTAGCATCAAAGTCAGCCTTGGTAGCGCCCATCTTAATAGCAACAGCAAAGCCTTGAATCATCTCGTCTACTCCGTAGCCAATACCGTGAAGGCCAACGACCTTTTCATCCTCACCGGCAGTGATAAGCTTGAACTTGGCCTGTTGGCGGTGCTGGGTGACAGCTGAATACATGGATGTGAAGCTAGATGTATAGACACGGATATTTTCTGCTCCGTAAGTCTTGATAGCCTCTACCTCCGTCAGGCCGACAGTCCCAATAGCGGGATGGGAGAAGACAACAGTTGGAATAGTTGAGTAGTCCATTTTAGCATTTGTTTTACCATTGAAAAGACGCTCAGACAGAGTTCGTCCAGCCTTGATAGCAACAGGAGTTAATTCTTTTTCACCTGTTACATCTCCTAGAGCATAGATACCTGGAACCACAGTGTTTTGGTACTCATCTACAGCAATGAAGCCACGTTCATTGAGAGTGATGCCAGCTGCTTCCAGATTGAGGTCTTGGACGTTTGGCTTACGACCAATTGCCCAGATAACATGCTGGGCTGTGTGACTGCTGCCATCTTCAAAGTAGAGCTTGAGCTGACCATCAGAAAGTTTTTCCAGCTTTTGCGGAATCTTATGGGTATGAAGCTGGAGTCCAGAGTTCTCCATTTCTTGGAGCAGGCCGTCAATCAGATAACTGTCAAAGTTGCGCAGTGGTCGGTCCTTACGAACAAAAAGATCTGTTTTAACTCCTAGAGCATGGAGCACGCCAGCTAGCTCAACTGCTATATAGCCTGCTCCGACAATGGCTACAGATTCAGGTAACTCTTCCCAAGCAAAGACATCGTCGGAATTCTCGCCGTAGCCTGCGCCAGGGATATTTGGAATAGCAGCATGAGCACCCGTCGCGATAACGATATGCTTGGCGCGAATAAGCTCGCCGTTGACTTGGACAGTGTTTGCATCCACAAAACGGGCACGTCCTTCGAACAGTTCGACACCATTCCGTTTGAAGCTACCGTCGTAAGATGAACGTGCTCGGTCAATATAAGCTTCGCGATTTTTCCGAAGGGTAGCAAAATCAAAAGCATGATTATCAGAGGTAAAGCCGTAATCTGGCCCATAATGATGGATAGCTTCAGCGATTTGAGCTCCGTACCACATAATCTTCTTTGGGACACAGCCGACATTGACACAGGTGCCACCTAGTTTCTTTTCTTCAATAACGGCAACCTTGGCACCGTATTCGCCTGCCCGATTCATGGTAGCAATTCCCCCGCTGCCACCGCCAATAGCAATCATATCAAATTCTTTCATCTTGTTAGAATCTCCTTCTATTATATGAGGTAATTGTACCTTTTTTAGCAGGTGAATGCAAAAATCTGCTACGGATTTAAATGGAGTGACTATCTGAGATAAAATAGCAACCATTTGTGAAAAACTGTAAATTTTTTTAGAAGAATTATGATAGCCTTGTGATATAATATAACAAAAGAAAATCGTTTTCATCAAGAGGAGGAAAAAAGATGAAAAAGTTAAAGAAATGGCAATTATTTAGCATTATTGGAGCTACGATTGCAGTTGTTGCAGGAGCAATTCTCTTCATGTTTTTAAACGGAGGGAATCCTTCTGAGGCACCGGTCGATACGACTCCGCTGGTTCAGAAGGCCAAGGAAGGCTCAGTGGCTTCTTCAGTCTTGCTGACAGGAAATGTCACAGCCAGCAATGAGCAGTACATCTACTATGACAGCACCAAGGGTGACTTGGAAAATGTACTGGTCAATGTAGGCGACCAGGTGACTGCCGGTCAAGCATTGGTTACTTATAAAAGTGCAGAGGCTCAGGCTGCTTATGATGCGGCTGCTCGGGCGGTTAGCAAAGCTGATCGTCAATTGCATGACTTGCAGACCAATGGTGTGACTGTAAATACTACTGGTGACGAAGAAGCAGATGGGGCGTCTGAAGCTCAGGCTCAGCGTTCTGTGGAGTCTCAGGCAGCTGACCTGCGTGATGCTAGAGCTGATGCAGTGGATAATATGAATAAAGCGCAAGCTACTCTCAATGCCTTGACAGTGACCAGCACTGCAGATGGTACGGTCGTAGAAGTCAACCGTGATGTTTCAAAATCAACAACAGGTGCTACTCAAACCTTGGTTCACATCGTTAGCAATGGTAATCTGCAGATTAAGGGTGAATTATCCGAATACAACCTGGCTAACTTGTCTGTCGGCCAAGAAGTGACCATTACATCAAAGGTTTACCCAGACAAGAAATGGACTGGTAAAATCAGCTACATTTCCAACTATCCAAAAGACGGCCAGCAGGCAGCAGCTCAGCCATCTGGAACTGGTGGCAGCGGAACAGCTTCAGGTTCTAAATATCCATTTACAATTGACATTACCAGCGAGATTGGTGAGCTCAAGCAAGGCTTCTCTGTCAATATCGAAGTTAAAAACAATACTCAGGGACTCATTGTGCCAGTCAGCAGTGTGGTAATGGACGGAGATAAGAACTATGTTTGGGTCCTGGAAAAAGGAGTTGCCAAGAAGACAGAAGTGACGCTCGGAAATGCTGATGCTGAAAATCAAGAAATCTCATCTGGTTTGACAAAGGATAGTAAAGTTATCATCAATCCGACAGATAGCTTGAAAGACGGTCAAGAGGTGAAATCTTATGAAGAAGCTAATTGAGTTAAAAAATATTAATAAGAGCTATCGCAATGGAGATCAGGAACTGCAGGTACTAAAAGACATCAGTCTGGAGGTTGAAGAGGGCGAGTTTGTTGCCATCATGGGGCCGTCTGGATCTGGTAAGTCTACTCTGATGAATATCATTGGGATGCTGGATCGTCCGACCACTGGTGAATACCATCTGGGAAGCGAAGAAGTAGCTAAGCTAGGTGATAAGAAGCTGGCCAAGGTTCGAAATAAGCAAATCGGCTTTGTCTTCCAGCAGTTCTTTCTCTTGTCTAAGCTTAATGCCTTGCAAAATGTGGAACTGCCCTTGATTTATGCAGGTGTCGGTCAGTCTAAACGGAAGTCCTTGGCCGAGCAGTTTCTGACCAAGGTGGAGCTGGACACGCGGATGCACCATCTGCCTTCAGAGCTCTCTGGAGGACAGAAGCAGCGGGTTGCCATTGCGCGTGCTTTGGTCAATAATCCTTCTCTGATTCTGGCTGACGAACCGACGGGGGCCTTGGATACCAAGACTGGTGAGCAGATTATGGAGCTCTTAACTGAGCTCAATCGAGAAGGGAAAACCATTATCATGGTAACCCACGAGCCTGAGATTGCGGCCTATGCCAAACGGCAAATTGTCATTCGTGACGGTGTCATCTCATCTGATAGCGCTAAGGAAGGAGGACTAGTCTAATGCAAAACTGGAAATTTGCCATTAGCTCCATTCTTGGACACAAGATGCGGTCTTTCCTGACCATGATTGGGATTATTATCGGAGTGGCTTCGGTTGTGGTTATAATGGCCTTAGGAGATTCCATTACCCGACGGGTCAATGAGAGTTTTACCAAAAGTCAGAAAAACATGCGTCTCGTCTTTTCTCCTAAAAAGAGCAAGGATGGCTCCTATACACAAACGGCTGATCTCTATTCTGTAAATGTGGAAGATGAAAGCGAAGAAGTGGTGGAACCACCCAAGGCTCAGGAAGCATGGGTTAAGGAATTGACCCATATCAAGGGAGTGGACGGCTACTATGTGACCAACTCAGCTATGGAAACCTTTAGCTACGAAAATAAGAAGGCTGAGCGCGTCAACTTTGTCGGTGCAAACATGACCTATATTCAGGTGAAAAAATACAAAATAATTGCTGGTCGTGCTCTGAGACAGCAAGACTATCAAGGCTTTGCCAGTGTTGTGCTGCTAGACGAAGGTCTGGCTGCGACCCTTTTTTCTTCCGCTGAAGAGGCAATCAATAAAATTGTGACAGTGGGTGCCAGTAACTATCGGGTGATTGGGGTTTATAGAGATCCTGAAACTGCTGCTGCATCTGGCTCTATGCAGGTCTATGGAGGTAATGCTATTACAACCAATACACTCATAGCCGCAAACTTTGGAGTAGATGAAATTTCAGAGATTGTTCTTCGAGTGAATGATACTAGCTTGGTGCCAGAACTTGGCCCTAAGGTTGCCAAGAAATTAACAGAAATTGCTGGTCTCCAACAGGGAGAATATCAAGTGACAGATGATAGTGCCCTCTATCAGGAAGTACAAAATATTTATGGTGCCATGACAGGAGTTATCGGTGCCATCGCCGGAATCTCTCTCTTTGTTGGAGGTATCGGCGTTATGAATATCATGCTGGTATCGGTCACTGAGAGGACCCGGGAAATCGGACTTCGGAAAGCTCTGGGAGCAACGCGTGGCAATATTTTGATGCAATTTTTGATTGAGTCTATGATTTTGACACTGATTGGTGGGTTGATTGGACTGGTTCTAGCTGCGGGACTTGCGTCTGTACTAGGCTCGGCCATGAGTCAAATGCTGGAAGGAACACCAGTGACGGTATCTCTATCAGTCAGCATCGTCAGCCTTCTCTTCTCAGCAACTATCGGTGTTCTCTTCGGAATCTTGCCGGCCAACAAGGCCTCCAAACTGGATCCAATTGAAGCACTGAGATATGAATAATATAATCAAAAGTCTGGGGAACCAGACTTTTTTTGATGTAAAAATCCTGCTGGAATTCCAGCAGGATTTGTTTTCTTAATATCGTATAAAATACAGATTATTTCATCGTTGGGAAGAGCAGGACATCGCGAATAGTGGTCACATCTGTCAGCAACATAACCAGACGGTCGATACCGATTCCCAGACCTCCAGTTGGTGGCATGCCGTATTCCAGAGCTTCGACAAAGTCATAGTCAATGCCTGTTGCTTCGTCATCACCCAGTTCTTTAGCTTTTGCCTGTGCTTCAAAACGAGATAATTGATCGATTGGATCGTTCAACTCGGTGAAGGCATTGGCATATTCTTTGGTCATGATGAAGAGCTCGAAACGGTCCGTGAAGCGTGGATCTTCTGGATTTTTCTTAGCCAGAGGTGATACTGCTACAGGATGACCGTAGACAAAGGTTGGCTGAATCAAGGTTTTTTCCACAAATTCTTCAAAGAAAGCATTGATAACATGGCCAACTTCGGTGAAGTGTTTTTCAAGCGGAACTTTCTTTTCCTTGGCCAAGGCAGCAGCTTCTTCAAAGCTCATATCTTGCCAGAAGTCAACGCCCGTAATTTCCTTGATGGCGTCAACCATGTGAACGCGTTTAAATGGTTCGTTGATCTTGATCTCAGTCCCTTGGTAGTTGACTGGTCCATCTCCATTGACAGAGACAGCTGCATGTTGGATAATGCCTTCAGTCAAGTCCATGATATCTTGGAAGTCAGCATAGGCTTGGTAAACCTCGATGGAAGTGAATTCTGGATTGTGAGTTGCATCCATTCCCTCGTTACGGAAGATACGGCCAATCTCATAAACTCGCTCCATACCGCCAACGATAAGACGTTTAAGGTGAAGCTCGGTTGCAATCCGCAGTACCATGTCAATATTTTGGGCATTGTGGTGGGTAATAAATGGACGAGCGGCAGCACCGCCTGCTTCGTTATGGAGAACAGGAGTTTCAACTTCAAGGAAACCTTGTCCATCCAAGTAACGACGGATTTCTGAAATGATTTTTGAACGAGTGACAAAGCGTTCAAAGCTTTCGCGGTTGGAAATTAAATCCAAATAACGCTTGCGGTAGATGGTTTCGACATCTGTCAGGCCATGGAATTTTTCAGGTAGGGGACGCAGAGCCTTAGACAAATGAGTAAGGTGGGTTGCCTTGATAGAAAGCTCACCCATATCCGTCCGCATAATCTCACCTTCGATACCGAGGAAATCCCCTAAGTCCGCCTTTTTGAAGATTTCATAATTTTCTTCACCAACAGCATCCTTACGCACATAAATCTGGATTTGGCCCTCACGATCTTGGATGTGGGCAAAGCCAACCTTTCCTTTGCCGCGCTTGGTCATGAGACGGCCAGCGATAATAGCTGTTTCATTGAGTTCGTTTAATTCTTCTTTATCTTTATCGTTGTATTTTTCTTTTAGTTGAGCAGAGTTAGCAGTCCGCTCAAAGCGTTTGCCAAAAGGGTCAATTCCCTGCTCAGCCAGCGCAGCCATTTTTTCACGACGGATAATCTGCTGGTCGTTTAATTCCTCAATATGTTCAGTAGTCATGTTTTTCCTCCAAAAGTTTTCCTACCTATTTTATCACAAAAGATAGGGAAATTCATCTATATTTGGCTATAAAGTAAGAAAAAAAGCTAGAAATCCAGCTTTACTTTTCTGCCTTTTCAACTAAGTAATCCGTATTGTTCCAAGTGATCAGCTCAAAATTTTCAAAGTCTTCTGTTTCAAGGATGGTGATACTGGCATTGGTCAGACCGCCATTCTTGCGTAAAAGAGGTGTATCATAGCCCAGCATGGTCCGAATGCTGGCGGTTAAGTTAGCTCCGTGACCGACAATGAGCGCTTGTTCATAGTCCTTGTCCTTTAAGGTCTTGATAAAGGAAATGGTCCGGTGGGTTGTATGGTAAACCGACTCAGCGTCAAAAAACGTATGATTAAATTGTGAGAGGTTGTGACGGAAGGCAGTCATCTGGTGTGGATAGATGGCTTCTATGGTAGAGATTTTTGCGCCTTCCAGTTTTCCCAACTGCCATTCTCGCAGTTCAGGTACTGATACGATTTCAGTCGGAAACTGGCTTTCTTCTTGGATAATCTCAGCAGAGCGAACGGCACGAGGGAGGTCGCTGCTGTAAATCTTGCCAAATTGTGTCTGAGCCAGATGTTTTCCTAGGGTATGCAGTTCTTCAACGGCGGCTGGCAGCAGTGGCGAATCACCGCTGGCTCCCTGAAAGCGGCCTTCCTGATTCCATTCCGTTCTTCCGTGTCGGACAAAGTATAATTTCATAGTGGTTGATTGTTTCTTTCTTATTAGGGTTTATTGAGAATATTAGGTGCAGTATTGAAGAATTATGAGCTAGGATTTTCCTTGAGATCTGCAAAGTCAGCTTGAACAAAATCTGCTAAATCTTGAGCCTTGATTTCGATACTGCGGCCGACTTCGCCAGCTGACACGATGATGCTATCTCGCTCTAGAGCTGACTGGTCGATATAGATTGGAAAGTTGTGCTTTTGCCGGATACCGACAGGATTATTGGCTCCGTGGATATAGCCCGTTGTCTTTTCCAAGTCTTTCTGGGGAATCATACTGACTTTTTTATTACCGGAAATCTTGGCCATTTTCTTTTCAGATAGATGTTCTGTGATAGGTAAGATACCGATTAGTGTGCCGGTCTTGTCTCCTGTCAAGGCCAAGGTTTTATAAATCTGCGAACGGTCCAAACCATTGGCTGGCTGTTCTGCTAAGGCATTTAGCTGCAGGCCTCTATGTTCAATCTTAGCCTTGCTTAAAATTTGCTCGACCAGTGTTTTTTTGATTTTTGTTTTTTTAGCCATTAGTGTATCTCTCTTCTAATTGTGACATCCAGAGTCCCAGCCAGGTTCCCAGACCGAAGAAAAAGGCTGCAAGGACAAGTGTCAATACAGAAACCCCATGATAGCTGATGCTTTCACTGTTTCCTGCTTGCGGCACTACAATGAGAAGTGTACTGGATAGGACTATGCCAATGATAAAGTGATAGACACGGGAGTAGTAGTTTTTCAAAATATGATCCATGAGCTTAGAGAAGAGAATCAGTGCTAAGGCTCCTCCGATTCCGATAGGAAGGAAGGTACCCAAGAGATCCAGTTTGCGAAAGCCATTCAGCATAGGTGCATAGAGTCCTAAAATTAAGAGAAGGTTGGACGGACTGAGTCCAGGAATCAAAATGCCCAGTGCAATCAAGGCTCCTGCTAAGATGAAAGAGAGAAAGTTGGCTGGCAAGGTGCCGACCATGCCATTTAAGAAATAAAGAAAGATTCCAGAAAGGATGAGGCTGACCCAGAAAACGAGAATATCAATCCGATCACGCTCACTTTTAGCAACAGACTCTTTAATGAGGCTAGGAACAGTCCCGATGATGGCTCCGGCAAATCCCCAAAGGACAATCACTTTGTAGTTGTCCAGCAGCAGATTGACAGGATAGGAGAAGGCGGCAATTCCTAAAATCATTCCGATTCCAACTGGTATGAAATAGAGAACATTTTCGATGAAGTTTTCCTTTAAATGTGCTAAAAAATGAATCAGGCGCTCGTAAATACCTAGGATAGCTGCTAAAACACCGCCTGAAACTCCTGGCAAAATAAAGCCAAGTGCAATGACCATTCCTTTGAAAATTCTATTCAACCAAGAAATCATTGTATTTTCCTTTTCTAATTTCATTCATCAAATCATTATATCATAAAATATAGGCTTTATTAAGAAGAAACGGCTGGGAATTTCCTATTTTGTGACAATAAAAAACGACAGCAATCTTTGAGATTTGAGCTGTCGCTCTGAGCTATTGGCTTTCTTTAGGAACTGTAAATAGCTTTTGATAGGTAGCTGTCTGGTCTTTCAAGGTTGACAGCTGGTTCAAATCAAGATAATGAGAGAAACCAGTCAGCTGACCTTGTGATGTGTACTGATGCAAGTCGTAATCTTGCTCAGTATTTGGTGCGGCATTGTAGTAGCCGTCGTCATTACCATAAGTTGGAATCCAAATTGCCGTGAACTTATCAGTAGAGATACTGTGTTCCTCCATAAAATAAGTTCCAATATAGATACCAATATTTTTAACACCAAGTGACTCTAGCTTGGCTCGGAAAGCTTCAACTCCCGCATTCATGTCAGACATAGTCTTTTCTTCGACGTCTAGCCAATAATAGGTTGGATGGTACTTGGCAGAAGCCTTGTAGAAACTTTCGGCTTCTTTTTCCATTTCCTTTTTGCTATTGGCGGCCACATAGGCATAGACAGCAACAGGGATGTTGCGCTTTTGAAATTCTTTGATGTGTCTTTCATAAGATTTGTCCAGACCATTCAGATGAGTTGCTGCGTTTTCTTTTTTTGCCTGCGCTCCACTATGAACACGGACAATTACTCCTGAAACATTCTGTGCGAGTAAGTCGTAATTAATCTCACTTGGCAACTGCCAGCCAGAAATGTCAATGATTGGTCTGGAAATAAACTCTTCATCCAAGGACGAATCATCAGATGTTTCCTCTTTTTTTGAGGAACTTGGAGTTTGTTTAGTTTGTGAAATTTTTGCCTGTGCTTGCTTTTCCTGAGAGTCAGTAATTTGCTTGCTTATCAAAATAAAAGCGATAAAAGAAGCAAAGAAAATTAGGATTGCAAGCGGTTTAATCCTCTTCCTCATACTGGTTTATTTTAACTTAAAACAAATAAAAAAGCAAAAAATATCCCTAGAATTGCTAGAAAATGAATGAAATGTAATATAATTGAAATATTATAATGCAAAAACAAGACGTTTTGAAAGCTCAAAATGTCTTGTTTTTTAAAGAGCTTAGCCAAGCTGTGGAAGATGAGTTGCCATTGGCTAAATCGTTTTGCCTTTTCCTACTTTTTATAATAGCTTTTGGATGAGTTCTTCTATCTTTTGGGGAGAGGTTTGTGGTGAGAAGCGTTTGATGACTGTTCCGTCTCGGCTGACCAGAAACTTTGTGAAATTCCATTTAATCTTCTCACCCAGAAGGCCGCCCTTTTCTTTTTTGAGCCAGTCAAAGAGAGGAGCGGTATGAGGACCATTGACATCAATCTTGGCAAATCGAGGAAAGGTTGTTCCGTAGTTAAGGCTGCAAAAGCTGTTGATTTCTGCAGCGTCTCCAGGTGCCTGCTGGCCAAACTGATTGCAGGGGAAATCTAGAATTTCAAATCCGTCTTTCTGATAGCGCTCGTAGAGTTCCTGCAGTTCTTGATACTGAGGAGTGAAGCCGCAGCCGGTCGCTGTATTGACAATCAGCAGAATCTTTCCTTTATAATCACTCATTTTTTGCAGACTTCCGTCTTGTTTTTGGATTTCGATATCATAAATGTCTGTCATGTTCTCCTCCTATGTTTGCTTCCTATCTTATCACAATTTTATGTAAAAGAGAGAAAGCAAGCTCATATTATTCCAGTCTCTGTACTAATGCTTTTTTTTCAATCCAAAAGGTGGTATAATGAGAATTGAATTTTTAGAAGTTTGATGGTGAAATATGAAAATTGACAAGAAGCACTTGTTGAATTATTCCATCTTGATTCCCTATTTGATTTTATCTGTTTTGGGATTGATTGTGGTCTATTCAACGACGAGTCCTACCTCGATTCAGGCCGGAGGAAATGGTTTTGGCATGGTCTTGAATCAGGGGATTTTTTGGGTAATAAGTCTCTTTATAATTGCGCTCCTATATAGAATCCGCTTGGGTTTCTTAAAAAAAGGAAGTATCCTGACTATAGTTATCTTTGCTGAGATTATCCTCTTGCTCTTATCTCGTTTTATAACGGGGACTATTAACGGTGCCCATGGTTGGCTCAAGCTTGGAGCTTTCAGTATTCAGCCTGCGGAGTATTTGAAGATTATTCTGGTCTGGTATCTAGCTTTTCGCTTCACTAAGAGGCAGGAGGAGATAAAGGTCTATGATTATCAAGCTCTGACTCACAACCATTGGTTTCCTAAAGCTTTTAACGACTGGCGGACCATGGTGGCTATTCTGATTGGGATTGTAGCGATTATGCCAGACCTTGGAAATGCGACTATTCTATTTTTGACCGTCGTAATAATGATAGCTGTCAGCGGGATTGGCTATCGATGGTTTTCTACGATGCTGGGAGCCATTGTCAGTGTTTCGGGATTGGTTCTGGCGAGCATTTGGTTGATTGGGGTTGAGCGCGTGGCCAAGATTCCAGTCTTTGGGTATGTGGCCAAGCGTTTCAGCGCTTTCTTCAATCCCTTCAAGGATTTGTCTGGCTCTGGCCACCAATTGGCTAATTCCTACTATGCTATGAGTAATGGCGGCTGGTTTGGTCTAGGCTTGGGTAACTCTATTGAGAAGCGCGGTTATCTGCCGGAAGCTCATACGGACTTTGTATTTTCTATCGTGATAGAGGAGTTTGGTTTCTTTGGTGCCAGTCTGATTCTGGCCTTGCTCTTTTTCCTAATTTTGAGAATTATCTTGGTAGGGATTCGGGCTAAGAATCCATTTAACTCCATGATGGCTTTGGGAATCGGCGGTATGATACTCATGCAGACCTTCATCAATATCGGTGGAATCTCAGGTCTCATTCCTTCTACAGGAGTAACCTTCCCCTTCCTATCGCAAGGAGGGAACAGTCTTCTGGTCTTGTCAGTAGCCATCGCCTTGGTACTTAATATTGATGCCAACGAGCGCCGTGATGCCCTCTATGAACAGATGGAAGCGGAGGCGCAAGACCAGTCTGAGGAAGCTTAAACGCAGTTCGTATGAACAGTTGTTGCAAAAATGAAAGGTGCAGATTATGTCATTTAACAAATTAGAAAGCTACAGCAATAAAGAAGTGATTCGAGAAGAAGTCGCTATTTTGACAGACTTGCTTGCCGACATTACTCGAAATCTTCTCAGCCCTGAGACTTTTGAAAAAATCTCCCTTATGGAGGAGTTGGCGGTTAACTCCAAATATCATGAGTTAAAAGCGATTGTAGAAGAACTAACGACAGATGAAATGGTTTATATTTCTCGTTATTTCTCTATTTTGCCGCTTTTGATTAATATCTCAGAAGACGTGGACTTGGCTTATGAAATCAACCATCAGAACAATATCAATCAAGATTATCTTGGGAAGCTGTCAACAACCATTGACCTGATTTCAACGCGGGAAAATGCTCAGGAAATCTTGGAAAATCTGAATGTTGTTCCAGTACTGACTGCTCACCCGACGCAAGTTCAGCGCAAGACTATTCTGGACTTAACCAATCATATCCATAGTTTGCTACGCCAGCATCGTGATGTTAAAGCGGGTCTGGTCAATGAGAAGAAGTGGCTAGGAAATCTCCGTCGCTATATTGAGCTCATGATGCAGACGGATATGATCCGTGAGAAAAAGCTGAAAGTGACCAATGAGATTACCAATGTCATGGAGTATTACAACAGCTCTTTCCTGCAAGCGATCACCAACTTTATGGTCGAATACAGACGCTTGGCGGAAGAGCGGGGGATTAAGCTGGATAATCCTAAGCCTATTACCATGGGAATGTGGATTGGCGGTGACCGGGATGGCAATCCTTTTGTAACAGCAGAAACCCTGAAACTGTCAGCCACCCTCCAGAGTGAAGTCATCCTCAACTATTACATTGACAAGGTTTATACACTCTATCGCACCTTCTCACTCTCGACCAATCTCTCAGAAACCAGTCAGGCAGTAGCAGAAATGGCAGCTCTGTCTACAGACAAGTCTGTTTATCGGGAAAATGAGCCTTACCGCCGAGCTTTCCACTATATCCAGTCCAAGCTGATTCAGACCTTGCTTTACCTTAAAGAAGGCAACTTTTCAAGTGACGATCAGCGATTGACTGACCGAGCTGAGGAAGCATTGTCTGCGAAGGCCAACCTTTCTGTCAGCAATAAAGGAAGAGAAATTATACCTAATTATATCCAGTCTCGTATCAGCGAGACCTTGACTGAGCTGAAGAAGGAGGAGACACCTTCTTACAAAACAGCTCAGGAATTTAAAAAAGACTTGCAGGTCATTTATGATTCTCTTATCGAACATCATGGCGAAGCCTTGGTAAGAGGCGACTTGACTGAACTTCTCCAAGCAGTTGATGTTTTTGGTTTCTTCTTGGCCAGCATTGATATGCGGCAGGATTCCAGTGTTCATGAAGCCTGTGTGGCTGAGCTCTTGGCTTCAGCTAATATTGTTCAAGATTATAGTAGTCTGTCGGAAGAAGAAAAATGCCAGGTTCTCCTCAAACAGCTGCTAGAAGATCCTCGTATCCTGTCAGCTACTCACGAATCTAAATCTGAACTCCTGCAAAAAGAATTGGAGATTTTCAAAACAGCCCGTCAGCTAAAAGATGCAATCGGTGAGGAAGTGATTAAGCAAAATATTATTTCTCACTCGACCAGTGTTTCTGACTTGCTAGAATTAGCGATTATGCTCAAGGAAGTGGGGCTGATTGATGAAAATGGCGCTCGTGTCCAGATTGTTCCGCTCTTTGAGACCATTGAAGACTTAGACAATTCCTGCGATACCATGGAGAAATACCTATCTCTGCCGATTGCGCAGAAGTGGATTGCTTCTAAGGATAATTATCAGGAAATCATGCTGGGCTATTCAGACAGTAATAAGGACGGTGGCTACCTGTCTTCTTGTTGGACCCTCTACAAGGCTCAGCAGCAGCTGACAGCCATTGGTGATCAATTTGGCGTAAAAATTACCTTCTTCCATGGCCGGGGAGGTACAGTAGGACGTGGTGGTGGTCCAACTTATGAAGCCATCACTTCTCAGCCACTCCGCAGTATCAATGACCGGATTCGTCTCACTGAGCAAGGGGAAGTCATTGGCAATAAATATGGAAACAAAGACGCAGCCTACTATAACTTGGAAATGCTGGTGTCTGCTGCCATTAACCGCATGGTAACTCATAAGAAGAGCGATAGCCATACGTCTGATAAATATGAGCGAATCATGGACCAAGTAGTCAATCGCAGTTATCAGATTTACCGTGATTTGGTCTTTGGCGACGAGCGTTTCTACGATTATTTCTTCGAATCCAGCCCTATCAAAGCCATTTCTAGCTTCAATATCGGTTCTCGTCCAGCAGCCCGTAAAACCATTACCGAAATCGGTGGCTTAAGGGCTATTCCGTGGGTCTTCTCTTGGTCTCAAAGTCGGGTTATGTTCCCGGGCTGGTACGGTGTTGGCTCTAGCTTTAAAGAATTTATCGATGAAGATCCAGAAAATAACCTAGCCTTTCTGAAGTTTATGTATAAGAGATGGCCTTTCTTCAAGTCACTTTTATCAAATGTAGACATGGTTCTGTCCAAGTCAAATATGAATATTGCTTTTGAGTATGCGCAGCTTTGCGAAGATCAGAATGTGCGTGATATTTTCAATATTATCTTGGATGAGTGGCAGTTGACTAAGGATGTTATTTTGGAGATTGAAGGTCATGATGAGCTCCTAGCAGAAAACACCTATCTGAGAGATAGCTTGCACTATCGTATGCCTTACTTTAATGTTTTGAACTATATCCAGCTAGAACTGATCAAGCGTCAGCGAAACGGCCAGCTTACACCGGATCAAGAAAAACTGATTCATATCACCATCAATGGTATTGCAACTGGTCTGAGAAACTCTGGCTAATACAAAGAAAAAATCGGAATTGTTCCGGTTTTTTCTATTTTTGAAACCAAAGGGCTTTTTAATTCGTTATATTAGCGAGGAGGGGGTGAGCTTATTAGACTGGATGAATATGAAACAACTTTGATAGGTTTTGCTCGTGAGATTGTCTCCTATTTGCAGAAATCAGGCGCGTCTAAAGTAGAAGCAGAAGGCGTGGTTCAAGATGTTTTTGTTAAGATGTTGGAAACAGAAATTATTATCCCGGCAGAGAAGATGCGAGCTTGGATGTATCGGGTCTCTATCCGGCGCTACATAGACAGATATAGGAGAGATAAGCGATATTTGCAGATTTTAAAAAAGGAATTTTTTAAAAATCACTCAGTTATTCCCTTTGAAAATCAAAATTATGAGCTGCTACGAAGTGCAATAGAAGAACTTCCGTCTAAGGAAGCTGCACTTTTAGAACTCTATTATTTTCAGGGTTTTACAGTCAAGGAGATTGCTCGAATCATGTCTTACTCGGTGAGCAAGGTCAAGATTCAGTTGATGCGCAGCCGTGCTAAGCTCCGAAAGAAACTGGAAAAGAAAGGATACCTAAATGGAAACATTTGAAATTGTTGCAAACAAAAGCAGAAGAAAAAGACTCTGGAAGACAGTCGCTATTAGTACCTTTGTTTCTTTAGTGATTTTAGGTCTCTTCGGAAAGGGACTAATAGAATTAGCCTCCATGAATGGACAAAACTTGCAGAAACAGTACGAAGTTATGTCCGAAATCGCCTATCCTAATGTTGACTATGACAGTCTTTATTACACACAAACTTCTTATTTCTCAGGAACCTTACGTTCCGATCGTTTTAAAGACTTGAATGGAGTGAGAGTGGCTTATCCAGCTTATGAGGGGAACTATTCACTAACAGGCTCTTATAAAAATCCGACTTCGGAGGGAACTTATTCCGCTAAATCAGGGACCTATACGCGAGAACTTCGGCAGAAATATCCGGTCTTCTATAATATCAATGCCAAAGGAACAAAGGATAGTAATTCCATACCTAAGGAGTTGGCTTCTGTCAAAGAAATGCCGAATCAATTGGTAGAAATAGCTCTGACTTTTGATAAACCTTACACTTATCAGGAAATCCAGCAGATGATACCGAGCAACCTCAAGATTAACTGGTACTGGATTGGCAGTCAGTCAGAAGATGGTGAAAATGGTATGGCATTGCGCACCGATCCTCAGACGACTTACGGAGCTAATAGTACGCTGCTTAATCCCTATCCGTCGGACGGCAAAAAAGAGAGCGAAGAGGCTAAGCAAGAGCAACAGACTTTCTTAGACTATTTGAAAAAGGCCGATAAAAACCTTTTCCCAACTGTCAACAAGTACAACATGTACAACGATGTTGAGTCCTATCTCAAGAAATTTGGTCGGTTAGATATTCGCGAGGAAAAGAATCGAGATCAATTGACTTTTTCAGGTGTCATCCTTACTGGAAAATCCGAAAATTTCGCCCAACTAGAAGGTAAAGAATGGAACCATGCTTCTAGTATTGGAGCCTCTATTCAAAATCAACCTTACTACAAATTAGACAAGGAATAATTCACAAAAAAATGCTAAAAGACTTGCATTTTCATTTAAATTTGATAAAATAGTAAGGAAAGTTAGACTGTATTGCCTACTGTCTATCTATAAAATATATTTTATTGGAGGCTTTTACTCAAATGGCAAAAGAAAAATACGATCGTAGTAAACCACACGTTAACATTGGTACTATCGGACACGTTGACCACGGTAAAACTACTCTAACTGCAGCTATCACAACTGTTTTGGCACGTCGCTTGCCTTCATCAGTTAACCAACCTAAAGACTATGCGTCTATCGATGCTGCTCCAGAAGAACGCGAACGCGGAATCACCATCAACACTGCGCACGTTGAGTATGAAACTGCTAAGCGTCACTACGCTCACATCGACGCTCCAGGACACGCGGACTACGTTAAAAACATGATCACTGGTGCCGCTCAAATGGACGGAGCTATCCTTGTAGTAGCTTCAACTGACGGACCAATGCCACAAACTCGTGAGCACATCTTGCTTTCACGTCAGGTTGGTGTTAAGCACTTGATCGTCTTCATGAACAAAGTTGACTTGGTAGACGATGAAGAATTGCTTGAATTGGTTGAAATGGAAATCCGTGACCTCTTGTCAGAATACGACTTCCCAGGTGACGATCTTCCAGTTATCCAAGGTTCAGCTCTTAAAGCTCTTGAAGGTGACTCTAAATACGAAGACATCATCATGGAATTGATGAACACTGTTGATGAGTACATTCCAGAACCAGAACGCGATACTGACAAACCATTGCTTCTTCCAGTCGAAGACGTATTCTCAATCACTGGTCGTGGTACAGTTGCTTCAGGACGTATCGACCGTGGTATCGTTAAAGTCAACGACGAAATCGAAATCGTTGGTATCAAAGAAGAAATCCAAAAAGCAGTTGTTACTGGTGTTGAAATGTTCCGTAAACAGCTTGACGAAGGTCTTGCAGGGGACAACGTAGGTGTACTTCTTCGTGGTATCCAACGTGATGAAATCGAACGTGGACAAGTTATCGCTAAACCAGGTTCAATTAACCCACACACTAAATTCAAAGGTGAAGTCTACATCCTTACTAAAGAAGAAGGTGGACGTCACACTCCATTCTTCAACAACTACCGTCCACAATTCTACTTCCGTACAACTGACGTTACAGGTTCAATCGAACTTCCAGCAGGTACTGAAATGGTAATGCCTGGTGATAACGTAACAATCGACGTTGAGTTGATCCACCCAATCGCCGTTGAACAAGGTACTACTTTCTCTATTCGTGAAGGTGGACGTACCGTTGGTTCAGGTATGGTTACAGAAATCGAAGCTTAATTCGATTCCGTTCCCAGATAACAATTATAGTCAGACACTAAACCCCGTGAAAACGGGGTTTTTGTATGCTTTCTGTATTTAAGGAGATAGTTTTTTAGTCCGAGTAGGATAGTTGTAGGTTGTACTGGCGTAGATATAGCGAACTAGTATAAGATAAAATAAACGACTATGTTTGAAAGTAATCTAAATAAATCTACAATGGATAGATTTATTTAAAAACAAAGTGACTTTCATATTTTTTTGTAAGGGTAATAATGGATTTTTTGCTTCTGGTTATACAAACACACTAGAAAGTGGTATAATAGAATGGATTGTAAAATCTTGAATTGAGGGAAATCATGAAACATGTCTTCATCATCGGGAGTCGGGGACTTCCTGCCAAATATGGAGGATTTGAAACCTTTGTTGAGAAATTGACAGAGCATCAAATCTCTTCTCAAATACAGTATCATGTGGCTTGCCTATCAGATGATGAAGCTTTTCATCATTTTGACTACAAGGGGGTAGACTGTTTTACAGTCAAGCCACCTAAGCTTGGCCCGGCCCGCGTAATTGCCTATGATATGATGGCCGTTTCCTATGCCCTCAAGTTTGCTAAGAAAGAGCAGATTGAGCAGCCAATTTTTTACATTCTTGGAAATACGATTGGTGCTTTTATCTTTCCCTTTGCTCGTCGTATCCATCAGGCAGGCGGTAAATTCTTTATCAATCCTGATGGGTTGGAATGGAAGCGGGCCAAGTGGTCTAAGCCAGTTCAAGCCTATCTCAAGTATTCTGAAAAGGTCATGACCAAGCATGCAGACTTGGTTATTGCGGATAATCAAGGCATCGAAAGCTATATTCAAAAAGCTTATCCTTGGTCTAAAACGACCTGTATCGCTTATGGAACCGACCTTTATCTGTCCAATCTGACGGAAAACGAAGGCAAGGTCAGGGTCTTCTTTGAAAAGTGGGCTAGTAAGGAAAAAGCTTATTACCTCATTGTCGGACGCTTCGTTCCGGAAAACAACTATGAAACCATCATTCAAGAATTTATGAAATCCAAAACCCAACGTGACTTGCTGATTATCTGCAATCATGAGGGCAATCCCTATTTTGAAGAACTCAAGCAGAAAACGGGCTTTGACCGTGATTCTCGCATTAAGTTTGTCGGTACGGTCTACGATCAAAATCTGCTCAAATATATCCGTAATCATGCTTTTGCATACATACATGGCCATGAGGTTGGCGGGACCAATCCGGGACTCTTGGAAGCACTGGCTCAGACAGATGCCAATCTGGTGCTGGATGTGGACTTTAACCGTAAGGTAGCAAAAGAAACGGCTCTCTACTGGCAAAAAGAAGCTGGCCAGCTGGCCCAGCTAATTGACCGAGTAGATGCGCAAACAGAGTTTACGGAGCTAGGTCAAGCAGCCAAAGAAAATATGAAAGAAAACTACACCTGGGAAAAAATTGTGGGTGAATACGAGGATTTATTTTTATCATGAAAGTGACCATTCTTCTGTCCACCTATAATGGGGAGCAGTTTCTGGCCGAGCAGATTAAGAGTATCCAAGAGCAGACATATAGGGATTGGCAGCTGCTGATTCGTGATGATGGCTCTACAGATGGGACGCGGGCTGTCATTGAGGACTTTTGTCACAAGGATGACCGCATTGCATTTATCAATCGGAAAAATCCGCAAAATCTGGGTGTCATTCAGAGTTTTCATAGCCTGCTTAAATACCAAGATTCGGATTTCTATCTCTTTAGCGACCAAGACGACGTTTGGCTGCCAGACAAGATTGCCATGCAATTAGCTGAGGCAGACAAGTATGATAGCAGTCTGCCCTTGCTGGTTTATACTGACTTGAAGGTCGTGGATCAAGAGCTGCAGGTTGTTCATGAAAGTATGATTCGCACTCAGTCAGATCACGCTAATACAGAACTAGTCCAAGAGTTGACGGAGAATACGGTGACGGGTGGCGTTTCTATGATTAATCGCGCCTTGGCCCAACTTTGGACTGGGAAGGAAGAGCATGAACTGCTCATGCACGATTGGTATCTGGGCTTGCTGACTGCGGCTTTTGGCAATCTAGTCTATATTGACAAGCCGGGTGAGCTCTATCGTCAGCATTCGAATAATGTGCTGGGAGCTCGAACGCTCAGAAAACGAGTAAAAAACTGGGTGCGTCCCCATGTTCTTTTTACCAAATATTGGAAATTGATAAAAGATAGTCAGATCCAGGCTAGAAATTTGCTAGTCCTGCCGCTGACTGCTGAAAATAGAGAGTTAATTGAGAACTTTGTGACCATTATGGAGGTGCCTTTTAAGGAGCGCTGGCGCAGGATTCGCCGATATGGTTACCGTAAAAACCGCACTTTTCATACGCTTGTTTTTACGAGCCTCATTCTCACAAAGTTTGCTTATAAGGAGTAATATTCATGGATTTTTTTAATAGAAAAAACAGGATTCTCTTACGAGAGATGATTAAAACTGATTTTAAATTACGTTATCAAGGAAGCTTTATTGGACATCTATGGTCAATTTTAAAACCTTTGTTGCTATTTTCGATTATGTATCTTGTTTTCGTTCGATTTTTGAGATTTGATGATGGAACACCACATTATGCAGTGTCTCTCCTTTTAGGAATGGTAACTTGGAATTTCTTTACAGAGGCAACTAATATGGGAATGATGTCAATTGTCTCGCGAGGTGATTTATTACGAAAGCTAAATTTTTCAAAGTCAATTATTATTTTTTCATCTATTGCAGGTGCAGCGATTAACTATGCTATTAATTTATTGGTAGTTGCTGTTTTTGCTTTGATTAATGGTGTTCCTTTGACACTAGGATGGCTAATTATCCTGCCTCTGTTTGTTGAGTTGGTTTTAGTTTCTACAGGATTTGCTTTTATTCTAGCAACTTTTTTTGTCAAATATCGTGACATTGGACCAATTTGGGAAGTAGTATTGCAGGCTGGCTTATATGCAACGCCAATTATTTACTCGCTTACGTTCATTATTCAACGAGGCCAAGTAACTATTGCTAAAATTATGATGCTTAATCCTCTTGCTCAAATTATTCAGGATTTACGTCATTTTGTTGTTTTTTCAGGAAGTATGCGTGGATGGGATTTGATCGGGAATCGTTTTATTTCTATCATTCCCTATATTTTGCCAATTTTCATTTTCTTGATTGGTTACTATATTTTTAATAAAAATGCTAAGAGATTTGCGGAGATTTTATAATGTCAAATAATATTGCAGTAAAAGTCGACCATGTAAGTAAATTCTTTCGATTGCCTACTGAGGCTACTCAGAGTTTGAGAACCAGTTTGGTCAATCGTTTTAAGGGGATCAAAGGCTACAAAGAACAGCATGTTTTGAAAGATATTTCCTTTGAAGTTGAAAAAGGTGACTTCTACGGGATTGTCGGCCGCAATGGCTCTGGTAAGTCCACCCTCCTGAAAATAATCTCTGAGATTTATATTCCGGAGAAGGGCAAGGTAACTATTGACGGTAAGTTGGTTTCCTTTATTGAGCTAGGTGTCGGTTTCAATCCAGAACTAACTGGCCGCGAAAATGTCTATATGAACGGTGCCATGCTGGGATTCTCAACAGAAGAAGTAGACGCCATGTATGATGATATCGTAGAGTTTGCTGAGCTGAGTGAGTTTATGAACCAAAAGCTCAAGAACTACTCCAGCGGTATGCAAGTGCGTCTGGCCTTTTCTGTGGCCATCAAGGCTCAGGGGGATATTCTGATTTTGGACGAGGTCTTGGCTGTCGGGGACGAAGCCTTTCAGCGTAAGTGTAATGACTACTTCAAAGATCGTAAGGAGTCAGGTAAGACGACCATTCTGGTGACCCATGATATGGGAGCTGTTAAAAAGTATTGTAATAAGGCTGTCTTGATTGAAAATGGCTTGGTCAAGGCTATCGGCAATCCAGATGATGTGGCCAACCAGTACAGTTTTGATAATGCTGCTATTCAACCAATTAAAGAGTCTCAGGAATCTGAAAAATTAAGGGAACAAAGGCTTTTGGTTGAAGATTTTGAAGTGAAGCTATTATCAAAAGCGCAAGTTACTCCAGAACAAGAACTTGAATTTGAGTTTACATTTAAACAATTAGAAGATATTGAATCTCATATTGCTATGTCTTTTGTGGATATTAATACCAATTATGGCTATTACAATGACAATTCGATGAACCTAAAAACGCAAGGTATTGGAAAGAAAAAAATAATATATAAATGTAAACTTCCCTTTCTTAATCAAGCTCGGCTTAGATTAGAAGCAACTATTCGTGATTCAGAGAAACGTGTTCTAGCTTTTGCATCATCAGCAAAAGCACCGATTGTATTTATCGAAAGAAAAGATATTCCTGACAACGATAAATCTGCACTTGATTCTGCGACGGGGCTATTGGTTAGAAATGGCAATTGGCATGAATTAAATGAGTAAAGGTCTTTAAAGGTTGAGATATGGGCAAAAATATTTTATTTGTTTCACCAACAGGAACTTTGGATAACGGTGCTGAGAGATCTATTACAAATTTGATGGTTTATCTAGCACAGTTAGATTACAATATTTTTAATGTTTATCCTGAAAATGGACATCCTACACATAGAGCGTATCGAGATAAATTACAGGATGCAGGTGTTAAATTATTTCCACTTACGACTGTAAAATGGTGGTGGGAAGAAGCGCCAGGGAATCTTCTTTTGTCGAAAGAAGAAAGAGTTCTGTTTTACCAAAAGAATATTCAAGATATAAGGGATATTATTTCAAAAAATAAAATTGAACTGGTTATTTCTAATACTGCGAATGTATTTCAGGGTGCTTTGGCAGCGGCTTGTGAATCAGTTCCACATTTTTGGCTTATTCACGAATTTCCCGAAAGAGAGTTTGCCTATTATGTAGACAAGTTCGATTTTATGCTTGATAATTCAGAAGAGGTTTTTGCTGTCCAAGGCAATTTGAAAAAGTCGTTGGAAAAAATTGGAAATCGAAATCTTAAGTTGCAATCGTTTATTCCTTTTACAGAAATCTCTAATGAATCACTTGGTAAAGGAGAACAAATAAGAATAGTTTCCGTTGGTTTAATTAATGAAAATAAAAATCAGATGGAGCTGTTGCAAGCCTATCTTAAGCTAGGAAGATTTGATATCCCCTTAATTTTTATAGGAGATTGGGAAGAAGAGATTAAGCAGGAATGTGACGAATTTATAGAGAAACATTCATTGACTCAGGTAAGGTTTTTAGGATATCGGAATCTTCCATGGAAAGAAATCACATCTTCGGATATCTGTGTTTTCAATTCTAAATCAGAATCGTTCTCCTTGGTTTTCATTGAGGCAATTCTAAAAGGAGTTCCTACAATTGTTTCTGATAATTTAGGATATTCTACAGTTCGTAATATTTTTAATACAGGATTTGTATATCCTCTAGGCAATATAGAATCTCTTACAGAAACTTTAGAAAATGTGATTGAAAATTTCCAAATTTATAAATGTGCTTCATTGGAGACCAGTCAAGTAGCTAAGCAACTTTACACCATTGAAAATTGTTATAAAGCCCTTTTAAGTAGAATTGAAAAATCTTTTTCTCCTGTAAAGAATAGCTTGCAAGCAATTGAATTGCTACTGGGAAATACTTTGCCAAACCATAGTGTATTTGATATTAAGAAACAATTTGTAACATTCTTTTACTCAAAATTAGGAGAAAATTTTTCAGAAGAAAACAGTTTGAGATTTCCATTGGAATATTCTGATGAAATTTACGTTAAACTTCCTTCTGATGTTATGAGGTTGAGGGTCGATTTATCTGAGATTCCCAGTTATTATAAAAATGTAAAACTGCAGACCTATAAAAAACATGAGGAGATTCCCATTGATTTTACAAATGGAATAGCTTTAGCAGATAGTTTACTTTTCGGTAAAAATGATCCTCAAATTCATTATAATTTAGAGAGTATTTCTGAAACGAAATTTACCTTTTTTTATGAGATGAAAGATATTTTTGAACCAATGAGGGAAGGATCACTTTTAACTGAATTATCAGAACTTCATTTAGACAATTTATCTTTGCAAGAAAGAATAATTCAATTAGAAGAGCAATACCAGGCATTAAACCAGCAATATCATGCTATAATCGGAAGCAGGCGTTGGCAGCTTTCGACTAAAATTATAAACTTCTTTAGGAGAAAGAAATGAAACGATTATTAATTTATGTTCATTTTAATAAATATGATCATATCAGCCGCCATGTTCATTATCAACTTGAGCATATGAGACCTTTATTTGAAAAATTAATATTTATTTCAAATAGTCAACTTAGTGAATCTGAAGTTGATAAACTTCGTGAAAAAGGGTTGATTGATGTCTTCCTTCAACGGGAAAATACTGGTTATGATTTTGGTGCTTGGCATGATGGAATGGAGTTGGTTGGTTTTGAATCACTGAAAGAGTATGATTCGGTGACTGTCATGAATGATACTTGTTTTGGACCACTTTGGGATATGGAGCCAATTTATCAAAAATATGAATCAGATTCTGATATTGATTTTTGGGGAATGACGAATCATCAAGAAGTTAAGCAACGAAATTTGTTTATTAACGAGCATCTTCAATCATATTTTATTTCTTTCAAGAAAAATCTAGTTCAATCAGAAATTTTTCAAATTTTTTGGAAATCTGTTGAAAATTATACAGATGTACAAAATGTTATTGACAATTATGAAACACAATATACGAAAAAATTTACTGATGCAGGATTCCAATATCAAGCTATTTTAAATACTCTTCCACTAAAGGAAGATTTTTTCCATAGTAATTTTACTATTCATTATCCACATATTCTTTTGGAATATAAGGTTCCTTTTATTAAAATTAAAACTTTTGATTTAAGTCAACATTTATCTCCATATTTACTGAAAGAGATTGAAGAGGTGTCTGACTATCCGGTAGAATTTATCTTATCTCATATGTCAGATGTCAGTCAACCAACACCGCCGTATCTGATTGATAGAAAGATCCTTCAAAATAAAAAAGATGCATATTCAAACAAGAAGAAAGTAGCAGTACATCTTCATACTTTTTATGTAGACCTCTTAGAAGAGTTTTTGGATGGATTCCAATATTTTAATTTTGATTATGACCTATTTTTAACAACTGATTCGGAAAATAAAAAATCAGAAATTGAAATTATTTTAGCAAAACGGCATCAAAAAGCGAATATTTATTTAACAGGAAATCGTGGACGAGACATTATTCCTATGTTGAAGCTAAAGGAAGAGCTATCGTCTTATGATTACATTGGACACTTCCATACCAAAAAGTCTCCAGAATATCCATATTGGGTTGGTGATTCCTGGAGAAATGAACTTTTTGATATGCTGATAAAACCTGCCAATTCGATTCTCGTTAATTTAGAAAATAATGAACGATTGGGACTTGTGATTGCAGATATACCAACCTTTTTCCGCTATACAAAGATTGTGGATCCTTTAAATGAAAATAAATTTGCGGACGATATGAATATCCTTTGGGAAAGAATGAATATCGATCGAGCTATAGATTTTAATAGTTTGAACACTTTTATTATGAGTTATGGTACATTTATATGGTTCAAATATGATGCACTAAAGCCTCTGTTTGACATAAAACTTAAAGATGAGGATATTCCGAAAGAGCCACTTCCGCAGCATACAATATTACACTCTATTGAGCGCATTTTAGTTTATCTAGCTTGGTCGCAGCGATTTGATTATGCTATTTCTCGAAATGAAATATATATCACACCTTTTGTTGATAATAATGTTTTAAATATTCGTCCGGACACCTTACCAAATACCTATGTAAACTTTGATAATATAGGAGGTTTGAAAGGTGCGGCTAAATATATTTTCCTTGGTCCAGCAAGTGCAATTAAATATATTGTTAAGAGGATAATTAGAAAGATTAGGAATTAGATTAAAATGTTTGGAAAAAGAAAGCGTAAAATAGATTATAGTTCTTTTTATGTTAAATACAAAGATTATCAATTTACGGTGCTTAAATATCTATTCTCTATTGTAATTAGCTTTCTAACGTTGAAGACAACAGGGAATTTACTATATGTCATTATTCCTTTACTAGAGTTGATTATTATTTTTCTTGTTTCAAATTTTATCATTAAAAAAAATCAAATTATTGGTTGCTTTATTAATAATTTGTTTATTCTCTTTTATAACGTCGAGATATTAGTTCTTTTTTTTGGAAATAGCTTTGTAACTCTTATTATGTTAAATAATCTAAGCTCCTGGGAGGCTCTTAAAGGAAGAATTTTTATTTTTGGTTTAGGTATTGTTTTATTATTAACCTTTAGTTTCCTACCGACTAAGTATGTTGAAACACAGAATAAGATTACCTACTACCTTTATAAATATAATGTTGTTTCTCTGTTTCTTTTGAGTGCTGCACTCACTCTAAACTTATCTTTGGGAGGATTCTTTGGTTTTAAGTATTCTCCAGGTAAGTCGGTCTATGATTTAGCAGTTGCTGAGTATGATTATATTCAGCTGATTCAAAAAGCGGAAAGAGAGTCTACAGAGAAGAAAAAACTTTTCTACAAAGAGGAAGTTGGAGACTTTATCAAAAAACCGAAAAATATACCAGAGAAACCTAATGTGATTCTTATTTTTACAGAGGGAATGTCTCAGCATATTATTGATGATGAGAGAAATATCACTCCTAATATTAAAGAATTACAATCAAAATCTTTGAATTTTTCAAATTATTATAATCATACCTTTGCAACTTATAGAGGGATAATTGGTCAACTGTATTCAGGTTATCAGTTAGATAACTCTGATCAGAACCATCTGATTTCTCTGCAGAGTATTTTGAAGAAAGAAGGTTATCATACTTCTTTTATTAATACAGAAGCTCATAATGAAGAATTCACTTCTTATTTAAATCATTTAGGTTTTGATTCTGTTCTAGATGCACAGCCTTCTAAGGGGGAGGAAAGTACATTCGATAAGGATGCCTATAAAGAACTTAATAAATTGATAACTAATCAGCCTGATGGTCAGCCTTTCTTTATCTCAATGTATACTTTTGGTACACATATTGGCATGAATTCATTTGATAGAAAATACTCAGATGGAAATGACCGTTTGTTAAACCGTTTTTATGATTTAGATATACAATTTGGGAAATTCATCGAAAAATTTAACAATAGTAAATATTCGGAAAATACAATTTTAGTCTTCACAACCGACCATGCAACTTATGTCGATGATGAATACAGGAAGTCATTTCCTAATCAGTCTAGAGGAATGGGCAATCTTGACAAAGTACCTTTTTTCATCTATTATAAAGGAGTCGATCCTCAAATACTAGATGCTCAGGGGCAAAATTCTGTTAACCTTACTCCAACTATTTTAGATTATTTAGATATTTCTAGGGAAAATTATTTCTTAGGTAATTCATTATTTGCTAATAAGGAGTACAGGACAGTTTTTAGCAGCTTATTTGTTTCAGAATTAACTTATGCAAATACATCTGATGCTGTAGTTCGATACTTATCTAAACACGAAGAAGAAAAGATGGAGACGTATATTGTGGATTATTATTCCTCAGCAAGATGGTAAGACTGTTGTAACAATAGTGTTTTTTATAAAACAAGGAGATAGAATATAAAATGAAAGAAAAAATTGCGGTATTGCTTCCAGCATATAATGAAGAAATAACTATTCAAAAGGTTATAAGGGATTTTCAGACAGTTCTACCTCAAGCAGACATTTATGTTTATGATAACAATTCAAAGGATAGAACTAATGAACTGGCTAGAGAAGCTGGAGTTTTTGTAAAATTTGAGCCTAGGCAAGGCAAAGGGAATGTAGTCCGTTCTATGTTCAGAGAAATTGATGCTGATTATTATATTATGGCTGATGCAGATGATACCTATCCAGCAGCTGAAGTTGAAAAATTGCTAGCTCCTTTGCGTTCAGGAATGGCTGATATGACCATTGGAGATCGTCTTTCAAACGGAACCTATTCCCAAGAAAATAAACGTGGTTTCCATGATTTTGGTAATAATTTAGTCAAGTACTTGATTAACTCTCTATATAAGGGAAGCTACAATGATATTATGACTGGCTACCGTGGCTTTAACCGACTTTTTGTTAAGACATTTCCTGTCTTGTCTCCAGGATTTGAAATTGAAACAGAGCTTTCTATTCATGCTATGGATAAGCGTTTCAAACTAGTAGAAGTACCAATCACTTACAAGGATCGTCCTGAGGGAAGTGAGTCTAAACTCAGCACGTTTTCTGATGGTTTTAAGGTTCTTAAAATGATTTTTAGTCTATTTAAAGACTATAAGCCATTGGTATTCTTTTCTATTTTAGCTTTTTTCTTATTTTTGGTAGGACTTATTATTGGATTACCGGTTATTGCAGAGTTTGCTAATACAGGCCTGATTGACAAATTGCCATCAGCAGTTTTAGCGACAGGATTTATGATTTTAGCAGGTTTGTTTTTTATTGCTGGTATCATTTTAGATACAGTAGTTCGACAAAACCGAATGCAGTATGAACTCGAGGTTTATCAATACTATGATTAATGCTTTTAATAAGGCTATAAAATACAGATATGCTTTAGCTCTGGTAGTCTTTATTCTTGGCTTAGCACTGAATCTTAATGGTAGTTCCATAGCGAGCTGGAATAGAATGGGGGTGACTGAGCTTCAGAATGGAGTTCAGTCAAAATCAAGAATTGAAGGAGATGGTAGCCAATGGTTATCACCTTTTTCAAATACAGATGGTGTTATTTTTGGCATTCCAAGAGGAATTAGATCTGATGAATGGATGGTTCAAACTTCATTTTTTATCTCTCAGGTTAATTCTGGCAATCAACTTGTCAATGAGAATTATGGTTTGTCTGGTCAGAATATGATTGTAGCTTATCATTCACCAGTCAATCATATTTCTATTTTGGGTAAACCGTTTAACTGGGGAGCTTTATTCCTCAGTCCTTCTCGTGCTCTATCTTGGTATTGGTGTTTTAAGATTATTACTCTTATTCTTTTGTCTTTTGAGTTTATTATGATTTTGACAAAGGGAAATAAGGTGTTGTCTTTTATAGCGGCTTTCTTTATCACTTATACACCAGTCGTACAGTGGTGGTTCATGCAGCATTTGGGAGATGTAGTCTGGTTTACTTTACTAGCTTTGGTTTCTATTTATTATTATTTTAGTTCTGAAAAATTAATTGCTAAGATCAGTTTTGCAACACTTCTATCCAGTAGTCTGATCGGCTTTGTTTTAGTTATTTATCCCGCATTTCAAGTTGTTTTTGCCTATATTATTTTGATATATTTTCTCGTGAAGTTTTTTACAGCTTTGAGAAAAAAGCAACTGTCCAGAAATGATTGGATTATTATGTTTACAACGCTTTGTGTCACTGCTGTGATTCTGGGAGTTAGTATTTATCAAAGTTTAGATGCTATTATTGCATCATTAGAAACAGTCTATCCAGGCAGTCGAGTTTCTACAGGTGGAGGAATTCCTCTCATATTTCTAGTCACTATATTTTTAAATCTTTTTCTGCCTTATAAGCTTCCTACTATATTAAATCAAGTAGAATTAGCCTCTTCTCTTAATTTTCTTCCTTTTATGCTCTTGGCTTTGCCTTTTATCATATCTAAGAAGCAGATTAAGGAAAATCTATTTGGAATTCTATTGTCTTTGTACAGTGTATTTCTCATGCTGTATATATTCGTTGGTGTCCCAGAATGGTTAGCAAAAATTACTTTATTCAGTTATGTGACATCAGGAAGAGCCTGGCAGGCTTTGGCTGTTATAGCAGTATTTATTAGTTTTTGGTTTATTGACTTTGTTTGGAAAATGGAATGCAAGAAGCTTTTTAAAGTTCTTCTGCCTATAAGTATACTTAGTTTTATTCTCTTTGCCTATTTGATATCTTACAATCAAGTTTATAAGGATTATATCTCAAGAAGCTATATATTACTGTCAGCTTTTCTGCTTTTCTTAACATTTTTGCTAGGAATTTTAAAATATAAGAAACTATTTACTCTATCTA
This sequence comes from uncultured Streptococcus sp., assembly GCF_963456385.1. Classification (GTDB taxonomy): domain Bacteria; phylum Bacillota; class Bacilli; order Lactobacillales; family Streptococcaceae; genus Streptococcus. The sequence goes on from NZ_CAUOLF010000009.1 coordinate 64,029, forward strand.
TGTTAATTTTATCTTTATTAACTGGTTTTACAGTGAATCCAATTGTTAGAGGAACAGCAGTTGTTGAGAATAAAAAGCTTGGAATAGCAATTAAAGACATGGTTAAAAGAAATCCACAATCTATTTGGTTGACAGACAACAACATGCTTTATAATTATCCACAAATGTTTGGAGCAAAAATGATTAATGGTGTCCGATTTTATCCGGATATAGAAGAAATGAAGAAGATAGATATCAATGGTAAATATGTTAATGAGTGGAATCGTTATGCTCATATTAAGCCAATTTTAGTTGCTGATAGAGTAAGTATGTCTAACAGTAGTCCAGATGTTTTAGATATGCAAGTCAACACTGTAATTTTAAAAGAATTACATGTTAATTATGTTATTTCAAGTCGAGATTTAGAGACCAAGTTTGGGAAAGAATTCCAACTCCTATATGGTCCAGATAAAGACGGAAATAGAATTTATCAATTTAATGCGGAGTATTAATAATAAATATATTAGGAGAGTACATAAATGGAGAGAATTGAAAAATTATTAGGAATAAAAGATAAAACATATGCTCGCCATGTTTTTATAGCACTTTGTATTAGTTTTCTTGTCGCCTTAGGTGCAGTACTATATAGAAATCCCGGTTCTTGGATGGATGAACAATCTCATTATTATAGAGCGATTCAAATTAGTAATGGAGATGTTTACAAAAATGATAATGGGAATATGGCTTTATTTGGAGGAATGGTATCAGAAACCCAGCAATCTTTTATGGATTATTTTATAAAAAATGGGCCTAACCATACATTTGGTCTATATCCTTTATCAAATGTTGGTAAATTTCAGTATTCTGAAAAAAACAGATTTCAAGCAGCTACCAATGCCGTTCCTTATCATCCTCTTGTTTACTTTCCCTATGTCTTGATTGTCTTATTGAATAAAATTTTGCATTTAACTCCAGCAACTGAATTTATTTTTATGAGATTATCCGGATTGGCCTTTGCCTTTTTCATTTTAATATTGTCCATTCGAATAATGCCATTTAGTAAGTGGACAATTGCTGCGCTAAGTCTTCATCCTACAATCTTATTAACAAACAGCGCTATTTCAGCTGATGTTTTTACAAATGTTTCTATCATTTTTTTTGTAGCTTGTTTAACTAAAGTTACCTATAAAGTAGCAAAGTTAAAAAGTTTTCAAAAGTTAGATGCAATACAACTAGGAATATCGATTATCTTAGTTTCTCTAGCTAAAGTACCAGCTTTCTTAATTATAATATCTGTTTTCCCGATGCTCTATTTTGCAAATAAAGAAAAGCTAACTAGTAGATTTATAAATATTTTTCTGCTATTTACTTTATTCTTCTCAATACTTTGTTCATTACTATTGATTGTATTGATAAAGGATGTAAATACAGGTGCTTATTTTGGGAGAAATGTAAATACCTTTAAGCAGTTATCTCATATTTTTTCAAATATTTTTAAATTTATAAGCATGTATCTTCGAGAGATTTTCTCTTATGATTATACAGTGATTCAGCTAGGGTATGCAGAGGAAGTGACTTATCAAAAGCCTCCTATCCTAGTTTCCATACTGTATTATGTTGCCTATGGACTCAGTTGGCTTTATCAAGAAAAAGAATATAGAGTGACTAAAATAGATATTAAAAAATTCAATTTAATTCAAATAGGCAAAATATTCTCTTTCTTTGCGATTATTTTATCCACCTTCCTTATTTTATATCTTCAATTTTCTCTCGTTGGTTCTGATATAATTGAAGGAGTTCAACAAAGGTATTTTATCGCCTATAGCTTGCTATTACTGACATTTATACCCAATATAGCAAAACTTAAACGAACATTTCTCAATGGTATAGTAGTTGTGACGTACTTTCCTTTGGTTACTTATATAATTTACTTCTTTACTCAAATTTTCTAAATAATATTTCTAAACTTAAAGTTCATAAATAAAAAAATAGAATAGGTAAGTCTACCTGTTCTATTTTTTCTTAATTTATGCTAAACTAGTAGTATGGGGGTGTGAGCATGATAAAGATTTTCGGTAAGGTTCGCTATCACTGGCAGCCAGATGTAGCTATCCTGATAATATATTGGTCTTTATCGGTCATTCCGATTTTTGTTGGCCTGGCTTTGATGTATGAAAGCTCACGAGTGCCGACTCTTGTTCTGTTTTCTTTCTTCTTGTTCATGGTTTTGTTGGGAATGGGAGTTCATCGTTATTTTACCATTTATGACGATGGAACCTTGAGAATTATCACAGCCAATCCCTTTACTCCGATAAAGGTCAAGATTTCAGATATTGAAAAAGTCGAAGTGACTAAGACGTCTATTACCTTATATTTTAAAGGGCAGAGCCGCAGCCGGAGTTTTTGTATGCGCAAGTGGCCTAAGAAATATTTTGTCAATGCCCTGGCCCTTAATGAGTATTTTAAGGGTGAGGTAGAATTAGTAGATAATTTTACCCATATTGACTATTTTGAAGCTTACTATGGCAGTCAGTCCAAAAAATCCTAGTCTTTCAAAAGAGCTCGGGTTGGGCAGTTTTTGATGGCTTCCACGACATCGGGAACCTCAGTGATTTCCTTTTCTAGGAGCTGGTCGTCCTGGTAAAATTTGACGATGCCATTGTCATGATAGTCAAAAAGGTCTGAGTAGGTTTGACAAAGCCCACAGGCAATGCACCGTTCGGGAATGAGTGTTACTTTCATACCCATATTGTAATAAGATTTTAAGAAAAACTCAAGGAGGAAGTCATGGAAAAAGAACCATGGGAAGAAGATGTATACGATAACGGAGAAGATAAGCTGAAACGAACCAAGAAATTTAGCGCCTTGAATGCAGACCGTTTGTTGACCATATTAACCATTATTTTCTGTATTTTAGTGGTTGCGGTGGTGTGCTTCCTGACCTATCTGTCTACTGGAGGAAGTAATAGACAGACCCAAATGGAAGGTTTCTACGGCACTTCAGCAGCAAGTTCTAGCAGTGAAGCGTCTTCTACAGCAGAGCAGACGGCGGCAAATACCACAGAATCATCTGAAGGAACTCTGACTGTCCAGCCTGGTGAAGGTGAGGCAGCCATTGCGGCGCGTGCAGGTATTTCTATTGCCAAGCTTGAACAGCTTAACCCTTCTCATATGTCCACTGGTTCTTGGTATGCCAATCCAGGTGACGTTGTGAAGATTGAGTAGGAGCCAGCTATGAAACAGATTCAAATTGCGATTGACGGTCCTGCTTCCAGTGGAAAATCGACTGTTGCCAAGATTATTGCCAAGGACTTTGGCTATACTTATTTAGATACAGGAGCCATGTACCGGGCTGCAACCTATCTGGCTCTGCGGCATCATCTGACAGAAGCAGATGCCACTGAAATTGTAGACTTGCTCAATAATCATTCGGTCAGTTTTGGTCGAGCAGAAGATGGTGAGCAGCTAGTCTTTGTCGGTGATGTGGATGTGACTCACCCGATTCGGGAAAATGAAGTTACCAATAATGTTTCCTGGGTATCTGCCATTCCTCAAGTCCGTGAGAAACTGGTGGCCTTGCAGCAGCAAATTGCAGCTCAGGGAGGGATTGTCATGGATGGCCGTGATATTGGAACAGTTGTCTTGCCTCAGGCTGAGCTCAAGATTTATTTGGTAGCCTCGGTTGAGGAAAGAGCTGAGCGCCGCTACAAGGAAAATCTATCTAAAGGTATTCCTGCTGACTTGGAGAAACTGAAAGAAGAAATTGCCGAGCGGGATTATAAGGACAGTCACCGCAAGGTTTCGCCACTGAAACCGGCAGAAGATGCCATTCATTTTGATACCACGGGTGTTGGCATTTTTGAAGTTGTTGCATTTATCGAAGAAAAAGCGAAAAAAATCATTGACAAATAAAATGAAACTTGGTATGATAGTAGAGTTGAGAAAAGCAGAAGTGAGAGCTTCTCGCCTTGCGACTAACGTTGTCTGGCTCTACAGGATTCAGTTTCAGTAATGAAATACTATCGTGTAGTGCGGGTTTGCGTTAGCAGGTCCGCACTTGTTTTTCTCTAAAAATAAAAAAAGAGGTGAAAACCATAGCAAAACAAGACTTATTCATCAATGATGAAATTCGTGTGCGTGAAGTTCGCTTGATCGGTCTTGACGGCGAACAATTAGGTATTAAACCGCTGAGCGAAGCGCAGTCTCTTGCGGATGAAGCAAATGTCGATTTGGTCCTGATTCAGCCACAAGCTAAACCACCTGTTGCAAAAATTATGGACTACGGTAAGTTCAAATTTGAGTACCAGAAAAAACAAAAAGAACAACGCAAGAAACAAAGTGTTGTTACTGTGAAGGAAGTCCGTCTCAGTCCAACCATCGACAAGGGAGATTTTGACACTAAACTTCGCAACGCACGCAAGTTCCTTGAAAAAGGAAATAAAATTAAGGTATCTATCCGCTTCAAAGGCCGGATGATTACCCACAAAGAAATCGGGGCTAAAGTTTTAGCAGATTTTGCTGAAGCGACTCAAGATGTTGCTATCATTGAGCAAAAGCCTAAGATGGATGGACGTCAGATGTTCATGCAGATGGCGCCAATTCCTGACAAAAAATAGATTGTCAGAAAGATAGAAAAAGGAGAAATCATTATGCCAAAACAAAAAACACACCGCGCATCAGCTAAACGTTTCAAACGTACAGGTTCTGGTGGCTTGAAACGTTTCCGTGCTTACACTTCTCACCGTTTCCACGGAAAGACTAAGAAACAACGCCGTCATCTTCGTAAAGCAGGAATGGTGCATGCAGGAGATTTCAAGCGTATCAAAGCAATGCTTACAGGTCTGAAATAAGAGCTACTGTAACGATTATCTAGGAAATATTGGAGGAAATATAAATGGCACGTGTTAAAGGTGGCGTTGTATCACGCAAACGCCGTAAACGTATTTTAAAATTAGCTAAAGGTTACTATGGAGCAAAACATATCTTGTTCCGTACTGCAAAAGAGCAAGTAATGAACTCTTACTACTATGCATACCGTGACCGCCGTCAGAAAAAACGTGACTTCCGCAAACTTTGGATCACTCGTATCAACGCGGCAGCTCGATTGAACGGCCTTTCATACTCACAATTGATGCATGGTTTGAAATTGGCTGAGATTGAAGTTAACCGTAAAATGTTGGCTGACTTGGCTGTTAACGATGCAGCAGCTTTCACAGCTCTTGCAGACGCAGCTAAAGCTAAGCTTGGTAAATAATTACAATAAGAACTGAGGATTTCCTTGGTTCTTTTTCGATAATTCTTAATGAAAAGTATGAGGAGGGAAATAGTCTGCCATGCCACTTATATTATAGATAAAGGCATGTTGCTGATAAGATAGCTTTCATGATAAAGCTAGTTAAAAATAGGAATTTACGATATAATAGAAAAAAATACTTATGTGAATAAAAAATCAGTAGAATGGAGAAATTATGTCAGAGAATCGTTTGGCTTGGGATCAGTATTTTGCGGCTCAGGCTCTCTTAATCGCTAATCGCTCAACCTGCAAGCGAGCCAAAGTTGGCGCTGTCTTGGTCAAGGATAATAAGGTTATTTCAACTGGTTACAATGGCTCTGTTTCGGGGACTGAGCACTGTATTGACCATGAGTGTTTGGTTATTGACGGCCACTGCGTACGGACCTTGCACGCTGAGGTCAATGCTATCTTGCAGGGAGCCGAGCGGGGAGTTCCTAGGGGATTTACGGCTTATGTGACCCATTTTCCCTGCCTCAACTGTACCAAGCAACTGCTTCAGGTCGGCTGCAAGCGCGTGGTCTACATCAACCAATATCGGATAGATGACTATGCTCAATATCTCTACAAGGAAAAAGAGGTGGAATTAGTTCATCTGCCGCTGGATGATGTCAAGAAGGCTATCGCTCAAACGGATTTGGTTTAGTGGGAGAAGTTCTGGAGGTAAAAGGAGAAGGCAGATGAATGAGAGATTGGCAGCCGCTTGGCAGCATTTCTTTGAAGGACGGTTAAATAAGGCCGAAGAACTAGAGCGGCAGCTTGAAAAAGATTCCTTTAGCCGCTGGAATTTGCGAGCTTATCTTGCTGTAGAAAGGCAAGATTATCAGAATGCTTTTGCAAATTTGGAGCTTTATCTGATTCAGGCTCAGAATGATAGTGATATTGAAAATGAGCATATCGCTTATCATCAGCTAGGCTATGTTGCTAGAGCTGCGGGAGATTTTTATCAAGCTTTAGAGTGGATAGAAAAAGAAGCTGCTTTCCTAGCGATGTATTTCCCAGATGACCATTATCGTCAATCAGTAAATCTCTATGAGTTAGGCTACCTAAATCTTAAATTAGGCCGATTGACTCAAGCTCAGGAGTTTATGCGAAAGTCGCATATCTATGCTAAGGAGTCAGATGATGTGGTAAACCATGCATGTATTTGCCGAGGATTGGGTGAAATTGCTCAAGCTTTGGGAAATCTCAAAGAAGCAAGAACCAACTTTGCGGCTGCTATCAGACTTTTTGACCAAGCTGGTGATGCTATCGGTAAGGCGGAAGTTGAAGAGTTGTTAGCAAGCTGCCCTTAGTTTATCATTGCAATAAAGCTATAGTTTCTGATTATAGCTTTTTCTATTTAAAAAATTCTGAATTTTTTAGCGAAAAGTGGTATAATGAAGAAGTTATATAGTCCCGATAAGGTGGTAGGAAACTTCTATCAGTACTTTGTAACTCGCAAACAATGACGGCTCCAAAAGTCGCACGTCATTCTACGGTTGCCGCTATTCTGCGGTCAACCTATGCGTCTTACTAGCTTCAGAAATAAAAAGGTATTGTTTTTATTTCTTTCGCGTCGTAACTCGCAGGTGACATGTTTTTAAAGAGTTTTTGAGTTTGTTTACTTGTTTAATATTTTTTAAGGGGGGACATTTCTATGTCAGAACGTAAACTTTTCACGTCTGAGTCTGTATCGGAGGGGCATCCTGATAAGATTGCAGACCAAATTTCCGATGCTATTTTGGATGCTGTTTTGAGTCAGGATCCAGACGCCCATGTGGCTGCTGAAACAGCTGTTTATACGGGCTCGGTTCATGTTTTTGGTGAGATTTCGACCACAGCTTATGTGGATATCAATCGTGTGGTTCGTGATACCATTGCAGAAATTGGCTACACCAATACAGAGTATGGCTTTTCAGCAGAGACGGTCGGTGTTCATCCATCTTTGGTGGAGCAGTCGCCAGATATTGCTCAGGGTGTCAATGAAGCTCTGGAAGTTCGTGGGAATGCGGATCAAGATCCATTGGACTTAATCGGTGCTGGCGACCAAGGGCTTATGTTTGGCTTTGCTGTGGATGAAACGCCAGAGCTCATGCCGCTGCCTATCTCGCTCAGTCACAAGCTAGTCCGTCGATTGGCGGAATTGCGCAAATCAGGAGAGATTGCCTATCTGCGTCCAGATGCTAAGTCTCAGGTGACCGTTGAGTATGATGAAAATAACCAGCCTGTACGCGTGGATACGGTGGTTATTTCGACCCAGCATGATCCAGAAGCGACGAATGAAGAGATTCATCGTGATGTGATTGAAAAGGTGATTAAAGCAGTTATCCCAGCTCAGTATCTGGATGATAAGACAAAATTCTTCATCAATCCAACCGGCCGTTTTGTAATTGGTGGTCCGCAAGGGGATTCTGGCTTGACTGGACGTAAGATTATTGTGGATACTTACGGTGGTTATGCTCGTCACGGCGGCGGCGCCTTCTCTGGTAAGGATGCAACCAAGGTTGACCGCTCAGCTTCATACGCAGCTCGCTACATCGCTAAAAACATCGTGGCTGCTGGGTTGGCTAAGAAAGCAGAAGTGCAGCTAGCCTATGCTATTGGTGTGGCTCAGCCGGTTTCTGTTCGAATTGATACTTTTGGAACTGGTACTGTTGCAGAAAGCAAATTGCAGGAAGCTGTTCGTCAGATTTTTGATCTGCGTCCAGCCGGTATCATTCAAATGCTGGATCTGAAACGTCCGATCTATCGTCAGACGGCAGCTTATGGCCACATGGGTAGGACAGACATTGACCTACCTTGGGAAAAGTTGGATAAGGTAGAGGCTTTGAAAGCAGCAGTCCAGTAAGATGACAGTTCTCAATCGTAATGATTGGGAACTTTTCTATTTTTTTAAAGAAAAAGTCATTTCTATACAGGCAACTTTTAAAAGTCAAGCAGTCTAGACTTGCGATTCTCTCATTTTTTGCAATACTATTTTTTCTGAAAAATTATTGAAAAAGCTATTTTCCCTGTTTCATTTTAATTTCAATTGTCTTATTTATCTAAAAGTATAGGAAATTTCCCGAATCTGTGGTATAATAAATGGCAATACCTTGAAAGAGCTTTAATTTAAACATGAAAAAAATTGTAATACATGGTGGTCGCCCCTTAAAAGGAGAGGTGACTATTAATGGTGCTAAAAACAGTGTCGTTGCCTTGATTCCGGCTGTGATTCTGGCAGATGATATTGTAACGTTGGATGGCGTTCCGGATATTTCGGACGTGGATAGCCTGATTGATATTATGATTGCCATGGGAGCTAGTGTTACTCGCTCTGAGGACAGTCTGACAATTGATCCGCGTGGTATCCGAAACGTCCCTATGCCTTATGGGAAGATTAACAGTCTAAGAGCTTCCTATTATTTCTATGGCAGCTTGCTTGGCCGCTATGGTGAAGCGACGGTAGGCCTGCCTGGTGGTTGTGACTTGGGTCCACGTCCTATTGACTTGCACCTCAAGGCTTTTGAAGCCATGGGGGCTAAGATGACCATGGACGGCAACTACATGAACCTATCCACAGGAGGTCAGCAGCTGAAAGGCGCTAGCATTTATATGGATACGGTCAGCGTGGGTGCTACCATCAACACGATGTTGGCTGCTGTCAAGGCCAAAGGTCGGACTATTATTGAAAATGCAGCGAGAGAGCCAGAAATCATCGATGTGGCAACTCTCTTGAACAATATGGGAGCGCACATCCGCGGAGCAGGAACTGATATTATTACCATTGAGGGGGTTCCACACCTTCATGGAACGCGTCATCAAGTAATTCCTGACCGTATCGAGGCAGGAACTTATATCGCTCTTGCTGCAGCTATTGGTCAGGGAATTCAGATTAATAATGTCCTTTATGAGCATTTGGAGAGTTTTATTGCCAAGCTTGAGGAAATGGGTGTGCGGATGACGGTTTCTGAAGACAGCATTTTTGTCGAAGAGCAGCAAACTCTGAGAGCTATAAACATTAAGACTTCTCCTTATCCAGGCTTTGCAACTGACCTACAACAGCCTATTACCCCGCTCTTGCTGACGGCTAATGGCCATGGTAAGATTACGGATACCATCTATGAGAAGCGGGTTAACCATGTGGCAGAGCTGGCTAAGATGGCAGGCAAGATTTCGACCAGCAGTGATCAGATTGTCTATGAGGGACCAAATCAACTGCAGGGAGCTCAGGTCAAGGCGACTGATTTGCGAGCAGGAGCTGCTTTGGTTATTGCAGGTTTGATGGCTCAAGGAAAGACAGAAATTACTAATATCGAGTTTATCCTGCGTGGTTATTCTAATATTATTGAAAAATTAACAAGTCTGGGTGCAGATATCAAGTTGATAGAAGAATAAGCGTTTTTCGCTTATTTTTTGTAGAGGTAGTAGATGAATTTATGGACACATTTAGCAGCCTGTTCATTTATTGAGACGGAGCATGCTTTTTTGCGGCCCATTGTCTTTGAAGATGCAGGGGCCCTATATAAGATTGCGTCCAATCCGGAAAATACTCAGTTCATCTTTCCGACAGAAGCAAGCCTAGAGGAAAGTGAATACGTCATTGCCAATTTCTTTATGAAAAATCCTCTGGGGATTTGGGCCATTTGTCGCAAGGAAACGCAGGAAATGATTGGCTCTGTCAAGTTTGAAAAGATGGACGAGATTAAGAAAGAAGCTGAATTAGGCTATTTTCTGCGGCAAGACTACTGGGGACAAGGGCTGATGACAGAAATTGTTCGAGAGATTGTTTTTTTGTCATTTACCCGCTTTGGCTTCAAGCGCCTCAGTATTATCACTCATGCAGAGAACCTAGCTAGTCAAAAGGTAGCTCAAAAATCTGGCTTCAGCCTCTACCGGCAGTTTAAAGGGAGCGATCGGTACACCAGGAAGATGAGAGATTATCTGGAGTACCGTTATGAGAGAGGAGATTTTAATGAGTAAGCATCAGGAAATTTTAACCTATCTTGAAAATCTTCCAATCGGTAAGAGGGTCAGTGTCCGCAGTATCTCAAACTATCTAGGAGTCAGCGATGGAACGGCTTATCGAGCGATCAAGGAAGCGGAGAACCGCGGTATTGTTGAGACTAGGCCTCGGAGTGGTACGGTTCGGATCAAGTCCAAGAAAGTTGTCTTGGAGCATCTGACCTACAAGGAAATCGTTGATATTACAGGCTCAGAAGTATTGGCCGGAGAAGATGGTCTAGAAAAAGAATTTAATAAATTCTCCATCGGAGCCATGACGGAGCAGAATATCCTGCGCTATCTGACAGAGGGTGGTCTTCTGATTGTCGGAGACCGGACGAAAATTCAGCTCTTGGCTCTGGAAAATGAGAATGCGGTGCTGGTAACCGGAGGCTTTGAAGTCAGCTCGGAAGTTCTGAAGATGGCTAATCTGCTTAATATACCGGTTCTCAGGACCAAGCACGATACCTACACCGTTGCAACCATGATTAATCGAGCCCTGTCCAATATGCAGATCAAGACCGATATTTTAACAGTGGAGCAGGTCTATCGCTCCAGCCACGAGTACGGCTTCTTGCATGATACTGATACTGTTCGTGACTATCTGGACTTGGTCCGTCGCAATCGCGCCAGCCGGTTTCCGGTTATCAACCAACAGCAGATGCTGGTGGGAGTAGTAACCATGCGGGATGCGGGGGATAAGTCTCCGCTGACAACTTTGGATAAGGTTATGACAAAAAACGTCTTTATGACAGGCCTATCGGCTAATATTGCCAATATCAGCCAGCGCATGATTGCAGAAGATTTTGAAATGATACCAGTAGTGCGCAGCAATCAGACCTTACTAGGTGTGATTACGCGGCGGGACATTATGGAAAAAATGAGCCGTTCTCAAATTTCTAGCCTGCCGACTTTCAGTGAGCAAGTAGGACAGAAGATTAGCCGTCAGGATGATTTGTTTTCCTTTACCGTTGAGCCTTTTATGCTGGAGCAAAATGGTGTGCTGGCCAACGGTGTGCTGACAGAAATTTTGACTCGGATTACCCAGCAGCTCATGGTCAACAGCGGCCGAAGCCTGATAATCGACCAGCTGATGATTTATTTCTTTCAGGCGGTTCAGATTGATGACCTGCTGCATATCCAGCCGCGCATTATCCGTCAGACTAGGCGGACAGCTATTATTGACTTTGAGATGTATCTGGAAGCGATGCTGGTTGCCAAAGCCACAATTACAGTGAAAATTAATTAAGAAAAGGAATTTAGAGAAAGAATGATTACTTTAAAATCACAGCGTGAAATTGACTTGATGGACAAAAGTGGAGATTTTCTGGCTTCGGTCCATATCGGTTTGAGAGATTTGATTAAACCTGGCATTGACATGTGGGACATTGAAGAGTATGTTCGCAAGCGTTGTAAAGAAGACAATGCGCTGCCTCTGCAAATTGGTGTTGAAGGCTCTGTCATGGACTATCCTTATGCGACCTGCTGCTCTCTTAATGACGAGGTAGCCCATGCCTTTCCCCGTCATCAGAAGCTGGTAGAAGGTGATGTCATCAGCGTTGACATGGTAGTTGGCCTGATTGATAAGGCAGAGTTGGATGTGTCCAAGCTAGATTTTGACAATGTAGCGCAGATGAAGCAGCACACAGAGAGCTTCCGGGGCGGTGTGGCAGATTCTTGCTGGACCTATGCAGTAGGGAAGATTGGCCCAGAGGCTCAGCAGCTGATGGATGTGACCAAGGAATGCCTCTACCGTGGAATTGCGGCTGCCAAAGTTGGCAATCGCATCGGAGACATTGGCGCAGCTATTCAGGAATATGCTGAAAGTCATGGCTATGGCGTTGTGCGGGATTTGGTGGGGCACGGTGTTGGCCCAACCATGCATGAGGAGCCTATGGTGCCGCATTACGGTCGAGCAGGACGCGGCTTGCGCTTGCGTGAGGGAATGGTTCTGACTATCGAGCCCATGATCAATACAGGTACCTGGGAAATTGATACGGACTTTGAGACCGGCTGGACACACAAAACGCTGGATGGCGGCCTGTCCTGTCAGTATGAGCATCAGTTTGTCATTACAAAAGATGGTCCTGTCATTCTGACCAGCCAGGGAGAAGAAGGGACTTATTAGAAATCAAAGGCTGGGCAGTTGTCTCAGCTTTTTTTTGAAGGAGAAGAGAGTGAAGAAATTATTTAGTAAGGTTCGGGAAAATCAGTTTTTAAGAGAATTTTTCCGTTTTTATAAAGAGTCAGATAGTGAGCTGAGCAGCGTTGCAGTTGCTTATTATTGGCTGATTTCCGTTTTTCCTTTGCTCTTGATTGTCGTCAATATTCTGCCTTATTTCCATATTCCAATTGCGGATTTTTTGACAGCCATCAAGGACATGCTGCCAGAGACTTTATATGATGTTGTAGCAAAAGTCATGCGTGAAGTGCTGACCCAGCCTTCCACTGGCCTGCTGAGCTTCTCAGTCTTGTCGGCTCTTTGGACTTTTTCCAAGTCTATGAATTTCCTGCAAATTGCCTTTAATAAAGCCTATGGAGTAGCCAAGAGCCGGGGGCTGATTTCTCATCGCGTCATGAGTCTCTTTGTGAGTCTAGGTCTGCAGATTCTCTTTGCCTTGGCCCTCTTTCTGACCATGTTCGGCCATATGTCGCTGGATTTTCTCCGTACTTACTGGAAGCTAGATAACCAGCTTTATCAGCACTTGCAGAATTTTACGGAGCCCCTGATTTACGCCTTACTTTTCGCGGTTTTGGTTATGTTCTATTATTTCCTGCCTAATGTGAAAATCAACAAAAAACGCTATGTTCTGCCAGGAAGCGCCTTTGTGCTTCTGACTATTCTGGCTTTACTGAATATCTTTTCCGTTTACATGGATAATTATTTAAATCACCTAGTTGATGTCCGCTTTTTTAGCTCCATCATTATGGTTGTGATGATGTTTTGGTTTATCATGATTGCTAAAATTTTGATTGTTGGCGCAGTGCTCAATGCCAGTATCCAGAGCTGCTGTGAGTCAGGTTTTCAAGTTGAAAGCACTGGACGCTTTACTTTCAAAAAGAAAGAGCAGGATGAAGAAGAGGACTGATGTAGTTTTAGAGTGAAAAAGGACAAATAAGTATGAAAAGTAAAAAACTAACTAAATGGAAGAGTATTTTGATCACTCTGCTCTTGCTTCTAGGATTTGTAGGCTATTATATCTGGGATAATTGTCAAAAGGCACAATTTCAAGAAAATTATGGTCAATATACCTACTATGTTCCTGAGTATAGACCGAATTATAAATTTTTTGAAGGAAAAAAGGCTTTATTTTATAATTGGGAGCTTGTAGACTCGGAAGAAATGCAGAAAATGGCAACAGTTAAGTCAGAAGCAAGTAAGTTTACTAGTGTAAGGGAATTTAGTTATGGCTATTTTGTAAATAACTATATGAAGCTGAAGAATAATCCAGAGCAAGGGCTATATGATTTTAATCGGAATGTACCAGAAAAAGGAGAATATTGGAGGTTGGCTGTTTATAAACTGGTGGGAGAAAAACTAGAAAGAAAAGAATTTGATATTTTTAAGATGGTGCGTTCTTTTGATGATAATCTTGTTCCTTCTGAAATAGACTCAAGGAGTAAGCGTATCTATGACCAGTGTTGGTTTAAATGATACGTATCCTCGCAAAAATCTTAAAAAAACAGTCCTTGGTCAAGATTATCCCGAATTGCACAAGATTTTGCAAGGTTATGATTCTCGTGTAGCTTTCTTGAATGAAGAACCTGATATCAAGTTGGTTCAGAAGGTTGCTGAACTCTTCTTTCCGCCAGGGACTAATGTATTTGAGAACGTGACTATCCCAGCTAAATATTCAGTAGATGGGCGGGAACATGTCATTAATTCAGCGGAAGAATTACAAAAATACTATAAGGAAGGAGAAAACTAGAAAAAGACATTTTTGCCAAATTTAAAGAGGATTTTCCTCTTTTTTCTTTTCAGCTATTTTTATTGCATTTGCAACAAAAAGTGGTATAATAGATTCAAATCAAAATTAAAAGGAGGGGATATGTCAGTATTGCGGGAAATTGGGATTATTGCCCGAGCTTTGGATTCCATTGCTAATATTGAGTTCCGTGATATAGAGCTAGCAAGAGGTCAATACCTTTATTTGGTGCGAATCGCGGAGAATCCAGGGATCATCCAAGAGGAGCTGTCGGAGCTTCTCAAGGTGGATCGCTCAACGATTGCCCGCTCTGTCAAGAAGCTAGAGGCCAAGGGCTTGGTCCAGCAGAAGGCAGCCAAGGGCAACAAGAAGAACAAGGAATGGTTTGTGACGGAAAAAGGAGAAAAACTTTATCCTTTGATCCTAGCTGAGAATGACTATTCTGAAGAGACTTCCCTGCAGGGCTTTTCTCAAGCGGAAGTTCAAGCCTTGGAGAAAATGCTGATCCGAGTGCGTGAAAACATCACAGGTGACTGGGAAGCCGTCAAAAAAGGACAAAAAAGAAACTATTAAGATTAAAGAGGTGCATCATGAAAGTTACAGTTGAACATGAATTTTGGCAAGTATTTCCGGAAGGTCAGATTAGTGTTTTAGTGGTCAAGGGACTGGATAATAGTGTGGATGAAAGTAAGGACCCATATTTCAAATCCCTGCTGGATAAGGGAGCGAAACGAGCTGAGGACTTTATCTTAGATGAGAACTTCACTCAAAATGAAGTCATTCAGGAGTGGCGGCAGGCTTTCAGCAAATTCAAGACCAAGAAAGGAGCACGCTCCTCTATCGAAGCTCTGCTCAAGCGGGTTAGTCAGGGGCGGGAATTTCATCCAATCAATCCTTTGGTCGATATATACAACTGTGTCTCGCTGTCTTATGCGGTTCCATGTGGCGGTGAGGATTTGGATAAGATTGTCGGAGGTCTTCATTTAGGAAAAGCCAAGGGTGGGGAAGCCTTTTTCCCGCTGGGCGCTGAGAGTGACGCACCTGCACTGCCAGAAGAAATCATCTACTATGATGAAGAGGGGGCTGTCTGCCGTTGCCTTAACTGGCGAGAAGCCCAGCGGACTATGTTAACAGAGGAGACCAAGGACGCAATCTTAGTTATTGAGGCTATCAATAAAGAGCAAGCAGGACGTGCCCAAGCAGCCATGATAGAACTCCAGACTTTGATTGAGGACTATTTTGGTGTCAAAGGTGAAATCACTCATCTGACGCTTGACAATCCAAGCTTGGAAATCTGAGACTAAAAAATCTGGATCAGAATTATCTGGTCCAGGTTTGATATTTTAAGGTTGAAGTATCATAGTCAATTAGTTTTTCTTGTTTTCAAAGATAAAGACTTTACTGAAAACATAGTTGAGAACAATAATAAGTACTTGAGAAAAAAGTGACTCGATAGAGTTGATAAGATTGCGGTTATTGTTGACAAATTGCCCGATAATATTAGGATAAGTATCCACTAATAATTTTGCAAGAACGATGTCTAGCAAAAGAGTGCCAGAACGCGCCAGAGCAAATTTAAAAAGTCGCTTTTGCCAACCTTTGCGCTGCTGTTTAAAGACAATGGTATCATTTGTGATAAAGGCAAAAAGTACTGCTGTGACATTAGCAGTAATGGTCGCAAATAATGTCTGTCCTGTAAGAGCGAAGATAAGGAGACGAGTAGTCATATAAACAAGGGTAGCTGCCACACCAAAGAAGAGATAGGACAGAACCTCATTGTCAAAGAAATTTTTGATTAAAGTTTTCATAAAGATAGTCTATCATATTTCTAGGATTTATGCTATACTAGTTGGGTTGCCAAATCTGTGGGAGAATCATCTAATGATGCCCCTCTCATGTGACGCAACCCTTGGCGCTTAGCTTCTTTCGCCAAGCATATTACACGCGGTAAAGCCGCTAAAGGAGAAAACATGAAACAAGAAAAACTGACAGTTCGTGATTTGGCTCAGATTGCCATTGTTGCTGCCATTTATGTAGCTCTTACGATTACGCCCCCTTTAAATGCTATTAGCTATGGTGCTTACCAGTTCAGAATTTCTGAAATGATGAACTTTATGGCTTTTTATAATCGGAAGTATATCATGGGTGTGACCATTGGTTGTATGATTGCCAATCTCTATAGTTTTGGAATCGTTGATGTCTTTGTTGGTGGCGGATCCACCTTAGTCTTCCTGTCACTGGGTGTCTATCTTTTCAGTCGCTATAAGAATCAATATCTGATTAAAGGCTTGATTCGTTTGGATCATTTCTATTTTGCAGTTTTATTCTCTATTTCGATGGTGACCATTGCTGCAGAATTACATTTCTTGCAAGGCCTGCCATTCTTCCTGACTTGGTTTACAACAGCCATTGGAGAATTTGCTTCCTTGATTGTTGGAGCCATCGTCATTAACCTGATTGCCAGACGAATTGATTTGACAAAATAGGCTTTTTGTGGCTCTGATGTGTGTAAATAGACAGATTGGAAGCATTTGCATATTTTTTTACTTCATGGTATGATAGAAATGTACATTTAGACTAAGATTAGTCTCATTAAACTTCTTGGTAGGGGAGACCATAAAAACAACGCAAGGAGGTTCTGTATGGAACAAAATGAGCAGCTTAGGGAGTATTTGATAATCAAAAAAGAGGCCTATCATTGGCTTCTTTGGTGGGGACTTGCATACCTTATTGGAGTGGCGGGTGTCATTATATTACTATATAATGATTTACCGTCCTACAATAGGTATTTTTCTATTCTCACGATTATTATGCTCCCTATTTGGTTTGTCGGGGCTTTTCCTCTATTTACGGCAAAAAATCAAATAGAAAAAGAGCACCCAGAATTTAAAGCTGTTAAGACCAAAGAGGTCGCGGTGCCTATGTCTATGCGGAAAAAACGTTATCTGATGCTTCTTCCAGCGCTCGCAGTTGTGGCTTTTGTCTTTGTGCAAAGCTATCAGTCGGGCATGGCAGAGAAAGAAAAAAAGGAAATCTACGAGATTATCCAACAGTATCGTAATTAAGGAAGGAGAAGAGTATGGCAAGTGATGAAGAATTGAAAAGCAGGGTAGAAAACCTGAGCGGTGAAAAGAGAAAATATGAGCGGGTGCGAAATAGTATTCGGTCGCATAGTTTGAGTCATATGCGTAGTCTGGATGATATGAACAATTTTATCGATTATTGTGAAAAAATCATCGGCATTGTAGACGGTGAAGAGGGCTATCATTACATCAGCAATCTTTCTGAACATCTCAAAGAAGATGTCAAAACGATGAAAAAATACCGCGACTATGTTCGTGACGCCAATCAGTCATTCGTCAATCTGCACAATCTTTTAGAATCGAAAATCAGTAGCCTTGACAGTCAGATTGATAGTGCTAAATCTGAATACAATGAAGGAAAATGGAATCCTTTCGAAAGAATGTGGTAATTAAGGAGGAGTGTGTATAAATGAATACAAATATCAATGATATTCAAGACCGTTATACGGCTGAGACGGTACAATACGAAAGTAGCAATATTGCTGCGGTGTTGGAAAATCTAAAAGCAGCCGTGACTTTGATAGAGACAACCATTCCTTCTAATATCTCCGCTATGGAAAGCAGTGAGAGCCTCTGGAGCGGAAAGGCTAAGGAGCAATATCTGGGGCTGAAGGATTTTCTCAAACAGTACCAAGGTGATTTTTCTTCTAGCGTGAAGGAGCTGAAAACGGCTGTTGAGGGGCTGGAAACCCTGCTCAATTCAACTTCCCAAGCCAATGTAAAAAAGGAGATTGACAACGGATGAAGACTTTTACTTTGGAGGCGATTTACGCCTTACACATGTTTAACGATTATTCGGATGACCTCTTCTTTCTGCCCCTGCCTAGCGAAGAGGGAAAAACTCGCTTGGAAAATCTGCGCCAGGTTTTAGAAAAAGGCTACGAGGACTTGGGGAAAATGGGCTTGGTGATTGATAACGATCCGACGGAAGAGTGCGCTTATTACGGCGCTTTTCTGGAGCGTTATCACAAGGCGATTTACCATTGTCAGGTGGACAGCAATTATTTCTGCGCGCAGGAAACCGACAGCAACAAGTGGACGACGACGGTCATCAAGCAGATTGGCGATAATCAATATGTGATTGAAACTTTGCATAGCCTGGTTTTTCTGGCGCATTTGAAAGACATTCATCCGATTTTGAAGGACTTGGAAGAGAAGCGCAAGAACTACGCTTACTACAGCTGGGAACCTTTTTCGGCTTTTCGCTTACAGGCTTACTATGCCGACAATGAAGCCATTCGTTTGCAGACATTTCGGCGCAAGGAGCTGCTGAAAGACAGTCTCTTTTTGGAGGCGCCATCGGGCTTGTATGAGTTTGATGTGGCGCATGAACGCATTCGCTCGGTGGACGGTGAGGAATTACGAGATGAGATTATCCACGATTTGAAAGTGAGGGTGTAATATGGCAGACAAAATTAGTATTGACCTAACGCAGCAGGAACAGCTTTTGCTCCATATCCGAACTATGGTCACTTCAGCAACCCAGCTGAGTACGAAATTAAAAGAAGGAGTTGACGGCTTGCCTGCGCTCACTTCAAAGGGAGAAGTGCATAATCGTATGGTTGGAAATGAGAATCAGCTGATTCGATTTGTCACGAAAGCGCAGACTTTTCAGACTTTGACCGAGGTCATATTTAAGCACACACAGACCACCTATAGCGAATTTATTGATACTGATAAGATACTGGCTATGGACATCGCCAACAGTATTTTATATAGCTCCGAGACTTCTGCTGAGGACAAGCAGGGGATAAAAGACGATCCTAAGGGCTCTGTTGACAAGCTGAAAAAATCTATTCAAGACGAGAATGGTGAAATTCACAAGAATATGAAGGGGACCAAGTCTTCTGATATTATCATCGGTACTGGTGGAGCCTGATAGAGAGGAGTTACAATGGCTAAATATTATACGAATGAACCTGACTTTAAAGAAGGCTCTAAGACGGGTTGGTTTCACAGCAACATCAACTGCGTAAAGGACTTGCTACGCGATATTGATGAAGTGTCAAATAAGGTCAATTCTGAGGGCTTAGCTCATCTCTATGTGGCAACGGGAGAAGCGACTTTGGGGCGTGACATGCCCGTCGGTCCTTTTGAAGATGCGGAGCACCATGCTCTTCATCGCTTGGATGCCTCTAAGAAAGTCCACAAGGAAATCGTCCAAAATATTGACGGGAAATTCTTTGAGGGTTTGGATAATGCTTTGGAGAGTCTCAATAAGGTCAACGAAGGGAAAAACCAGTATAAGAGTAAGTATTTGACTTATACGAAAACCAACACGGCTTACGATGAGTACGGGACTGCGATAGAGTACACCACCACAGAGCACTACAGTATTTCGGATATTGTCAATAGCGACAAAACACCGATACCCGCTGCCAAGGAACTCTACGATGTTAAGCTCAAGCTGGCAAAAGAAGGCTTGGCGAAAATTGAGAAAGAAGATCATGAGAATTACGAAAAGCTCAAGGGCTTGAGCGACCAACAGCTCATGGAAGCTATGTTTCCGACGCAAGTCGGCGAGTACGAGCGGGCGCGCTCGACTTGGAAGGAAAACAACAAAGGCTGGTTGCAGTGGGTTGAAATTGGTGGTAAAATTATAGCAGTGGGTGCCATTATCGCAGGGAGTGTCCTGAGCGGAGGAACACTCGCTCCTATCCTTATCGGAGCAGGGACAGCTTACCTGGTGGCAGATAGCGGTTATCAGGCGATTAGCGGGGAGACCATTTCGGGGAAACGGCTGACTGACGGGGAGCGCATCTGGGCAGGTGTGGACGCAGTCTTGACGGCAGCGACCGGTGGCTTCGCGACCTATGCCAGCGTGCTTGCCAAGACAGGGAAAGCCGCAACGACGACGGTACAGACGGTCGGCAAGGTTGCCAATTATGCCGATGATGCCAATGACATCGCTCATACGGTGACCGCGATGCAGGATGACCCCTTGGGCGCAGCACTCCAATTTGGAATAGGGCGTGCGATTGGTCATGGCACGAATGTCTTAGGCAATAAAGCCCGAGCAAGATTTGGCAGGGGTGGCAATGGAGCTGATGTAGACTTGCCAAGTGGCGGGAAAGGTGTGGATCTGCCAGCGGGCAATGCAGGCTTGAAGACCCATGCGGACACAGATATGGATCCGTCTACGCTTGGTACAGGCAAGAAGCCAAAACCAGAGATTCAGACGCCTCAACATCAAGAAATACCAAGCCCAAGCAAGAAGCCAGAGCTTGATGTGACGAAGACAAGCAAGCCTGAGATTGACCGTGCAAGCAGTCCAGAGATAACTGGTCCAAGTAAGAAGCCAGAAATTGATACCACTAAAACGGCGAAACCCGAGATTGACAATCCAAGCCGTCCAGCGGTGGATAATACCAACAGCAAGCCGAGCGAGATTGATACAGGCAAGACGGTGAAACCGGAGGTCAGCCAAGCTCGTCCGAGCGAGGTGGCGTCACCAAACAGTCGTCCAAAAGAAGTGGATGTGACCAAGAAGCCCGACATTGAAGTGACTCGCCCGGCCGAAGTCAATCCGACCAAGGTTAAGCCAGAAATGGAAACCAAGGTCAAACCGGACATTGACGCTGCGGCAGCTAGTGCTAGTGCCGTTCCGAAGGTCAAGGCGCAAGAGCCCGACCTCCCTAAAGCCGGACAACCCGAAGTCACCCCTGACGCTGGCAAGAAGGTGCAGAAGCCAGAAGAGGTGGATACCGAAGCAACTAAGGCTGGGAATAACGGTGAGACATCAGGTTTAAAGACTAAATTTGAATCGAAAGTTCAAGAAATTCGTCAATCAATGCCAAATTCTGCCTTAAGAAACCGAGGTAACATGGCAATTGCAGATGTTCAAATTGAAGGGCTGAAGTCAGAATTTGTGGCTCATAGTAGGATTCATTCCGATACAAGTAAAGGGGCGGATGTTGCTGACTTCTCAATGAGCAAAGAGGATAAAATATTCACAACATATGTTGAAGATAAGTTCCCTAGATTCAATGATACAGAAGCTAAGATATTAGAAGATATAGCTTCACAAATTACAGACCCTCAAATTAAAGGGAAAATAACTCTCTTTACGGAACTTCCTCCCTGTGATAGCTGTAGTAATATTATTGAAGAATTCAAAAGGATGTTTCCTAACATCCAAGTTGATGTATTATGGAAATGAGGTTTTTAAATGACGGATTATAAAGAAACAAAAGAAATGACTATAGAAAGTTTTCAAGATTTTACAGAAGAAGGTTTTACAACAAGTCAAGCACTTGCTGCCGCTCTTGAAGATTGCGCCGTATTTATGAAAAAAAGCGAAACTAACTTTGCCGGTGCTACCATAGCTTTGTCTTTGATTGGTTTAGATAATGGCTTGTTTCCAGATTATTTAGAGTATTTGCTGAAAAAAGTGGAGAAACTGTCTTTATCTGGTGATATAAAAAAGGACATGGATAAAGTAAATACCATGCTTACAGCAGGTGATTTTTCGGTTGAGGAAGACCCCAAATATTTAGAACGGGTAAAGTTGATTTTTGATGAATAGTGTAATAGCAATAAGTTCTAAAAAATTAAAAGAAAAAATTGAAAGAGCTAAGGGGGATGTAGCGAATGCCCAGAGAGACGGGGAAGTCTTAATCAAGGGTGCCATTCCACCAGAGTATTTTCATTTTATCGAATAGATGGATAAACTAATGAACGAACAAGAAATTCATCATTTACTTTACGACATTCCAGAGAATGTTGATTATACGGATATTCCGCAGGAGCTGGATTTAGAAGATGTTCCTAAAGAAAGAGTTGATAAATTACGAGATTTACTCCATTCAGATGATTTGGCAGTGCGTTTTGATGCTGCATTGCTATTGACAAATTGGGGGGTGGAAGACGGTCTGAATACTTTGATAGACTTGTTTGAGAAAGGAGAAACGAAGGGATTTATCCCTCATCATCTACATCCTTATGATGACACCAACAAACATATTTTAGATGCGTTAATTGGCTATTGGGCGAGTCAAACTGATTTACATAAAGAACAAGAAGCTCGTAAAAGGATATATCCTACGATTATTTCAATCATTAAGCAAGCAGTACATTCATCTTATAGTATTGCGCAAATTGGTTTGTTAATAAAAAAAGATTTAGATATTCATAAAGAAGTTTATACAGAATATATCCCAGTTTTAGAGGACTTTTTGACAGCTATTATTGACGATAAAGAGAGGAACTATTGGCGCATTCATGACGCTCTTAAGTTGCTTTTAGAGGTGGATGAACCTTTTGTTCAGAAAATCTTGACTGAAAAAGGCAAAACATTGGCTGATTTTGGCTTAGATGGAGAAGAAAATGACTGAAATTAAATTTTATCGGGTAAATGATGCTTATGGCTATCTGTCGAATTTCGCTCCCTACCCTTTTGAGATAAATGGACTAATCTGGTCAACTTCGGAGCATTATTTTCAAGCTCAAAAGTTTTTGGACAAAGCTATTCAAGAAAAAATTCGCCGCTTGAAGTCACCAATGGACGCTGCTTTAGAGGGGCGCAATCGAGAAAATCCCTTGCGTTCGGACTGGGAAGTGGTAAAGGATAACATCATGAGGTTAGCTGTTTTTGAAAAATTCCGCCAGAATCCTGCAATTAGGAGAGAGCTATTAGCGACTGGGCATGCTACTTTGATTGAACATACGAAAAATGATAACTACTGGGCGGATAATGGTGACGGGACTGGTAAAAATATGCTGGGAATTATTCTCATGGAAACGAGAAAAAGGCTGAAAGCAGAATAATGGAAATAGATCCACAAGTCAAGCAGGCTCTGCTTAATATTGACTTTATCAAACGCTATGAGGCTTTATCGAAAGAGTATGATTTAGAAAGATTGGGTGATAAAACTCGATTGAAATATCTTGACGGTGAGTTAGTTATGGATATGATTTCAGAGGCTGGCTATATTCCCGGTTTTGACCCCAAAGAGAAATTTTTTAAATTTTATGAAAAGATAGAAGATTATCGGTTCGGTCTGCATATTGTACTTTATAATGGAACAGTAGAGCTCATTTGGGCTGTTAAAGATAAAGAAAAATCAATTGCAGGCATGCCGTGGGGAATTTATTCCAGATTGATGATTGATCCAGACTATCGTATCAAAATGCCCAATTGCAGTGACTACGACGAATTGGAAGATATTTTAAAAACAGCTTTTAAGATTTATGAGGATTTCAAACAAGCCTTTTTAGAAATCGCAGAAGCAAAATAAATGTCAAAAGAGGGCAATCGTCCTCTTTTTCTAATGCTAGCAATCAGATTTATAAATTTTTCTAGCTTATCTTGACATCTTTTCATCAGTTGGAACAACTGAGCCTCGATATGGTGAAAGAAGAATATCAGACACAGAATATGCAAGCCTGAGAAGGAAAACGCCGTCTCCAGAAATGAGGAGAAAAGTCAATAAAGATGTAGTTTTGCCTATGGATGACCCTGCTATTCCAGGACATACAATAGAAAAGGGAGAAACATTAGAAGCTGACCATATAGTATCAATGGATAGAATTGCAAAAATGGAAGGTTTTGATAAGCTAACTAGAGAACAACAATTAGAAATATTAAATTATGAGGATAATTTCGTTGGGTTGAGCAAATCAGCAAATGCCTCTAAAGGTTCAAAAACTTATGAGGAATGGACAACGTATGTCAAAGAAGGTATTCCAATCAATCCAGAATTTAGAGAAAAAATGATTGCTAGGGAAAAAGAACTTGAAGGAATTATTCAAAATATGATAGACTCATATGTGAAAGGAAATGGAGGATAACAAAAGTGACTAATAAAATAGATTTTTTAAACGAATATAGTTTATCTAGTTCAAGTGTAGAAATTGTGACGGATGAAAGCCAAATTGTAGAGGCTCCAATTCCAAATTTTTGGAAAGAAGCACTTTTGTCAGATAGTTTGGAAGAAAGAAAAGAAAAAATTCTTTCAGTGTGGAAAGAATATTCTTCTTCTGATTTGCGAAACACAATTTCTTATTTAGGCGATTATTTAAAAAATATAGACTTGATTTGTTTAGACGGCGAATATTCGCTTTTGTATACGATTTTGACTTACCAAACAGGAGAAGAAATCTATTATGAAGGGAAGCAACCCGTTACAATTGAGGTGCTGAAACAAAAGTTTGGAGAAAACGCACCAACTATAAAACAATCAATAACAGATTTCTATACTCATATCCACAACGGTTTTTATGATTATACAAGTAAAAGCATGGGGATTGATAACCTTAAAAATGTGAACTCTATGGCAGATTATGACTGGGAATATTTGCAACAGTTAGACATAGATTTAATCCCACTTTATAATTTTTTCAGTAACGGTATGGGGGAATACGTTGTTTTAGACATCGAAAATGGAAACACCTATTTATGGTCGTCAAGAGAACTTCCTAAAAGGCAGTCTGACTTTTGGGCTTTGGTAGACGAATGGATTATAATTGGATTAGATTTTTAAAACAGAGAGTATAATTTGTTGGTACCCTAAATGTTAATCAAGAAAAGTATAACATTTGGGGTATTTTTGTTATTCAATACAATTTACCTTGACATCTTTTCATCTTATGCTATACTAATTTTATTACTTTTGGGAAGAGTAAGTGTTGAGGGAGATTGGGAGAGGCATGATTTGCTTTTATCTCATACTTGCTCACTCTGTCTGACCCTCGGACGGGGTCGACTAGTTTTGGTTTACTTCGTCAGAGGCTCAGATTGTTTGTCCGTGTTCTCATTCGCACACACCAATCCTCTGATTGTGTGGATTTGTTCTCATTCAGACAATCTGACCCTCGGAAAGAGTGCCCGAGTTCTGATTGACTCCATCAGAGCCTCAGATTGTTTGCCCTTGTTCTCATTAGCATAATCCGAGGCTCAGATGAGGCAAATCTGTTCCAGTTTACTCTGTCAGAGGGTCGGACAAGCTCTTTTCAAAAGTAATGACCATATCCGAGGGGGAACGGATAAAAATGAAAAAGAAAAGGTGGATATATGCCAGCAAAACAAACATTATTAAATCTGAAAACGAGCAGTTTACGCTATGCCGAGTTTTCTCAGTTTATCGCGCGTTTCTTGGATGATGTGGAAAAAGAAAACTTGGATGTTAAGAAAGAAGAAATCTTGTCTAACCTGCTGGGTCAGCTAAAGACTAATTTGCCTGCTTATCAAGCGTCGCTGGGACAAGTTCGGGCGAGTGAAAAATCCAGCACGATTACCGAAGCCGATCAGTTGCGGGATGAAGATTTTCAAGCACTGCGCGAAGCGATTAAACCTTACCGCAATAGCCGCCGCGAAAACGAAAAGGCAGCTTACAAGACTTTAGACTTGCTTTTCGACCAGTACAAGAAAGCGACCAAGGTTTCCTATGAAGAAGAAACAGCACTTTTAAACAGCTTATTAGAAAAACTCAGAAAAGCAGAATACCAATCTGCTATTGAGACTTTAGGAATTGGGCGCTTTATGAATAACTTGACCGAAAGCCAAGCTGCTTTTGAAAAAGTTTTCTCTGACCGCTCACAAGAAAAGCTCGCTAAAGTCAGCTTTGACACCAAGCAACTGCGCAAGGACTTGGCAGTTCCTTACCAACAACTAAGCGACTATGTAGCTATTCTAGCTCAGTTGAAAGAAGACGCTATTTACCAAAAGACCTTATCTGTCCTCAACAACAGCCGCAAGTACTACGCCGATGTCTTGGCACGCCGCAAGGGCAAAGATAAGAAAGAAGCGAAAAAGGTAGAAACGGAAACAGAATAAAAAAGACGCTCCACTTACTCATAAGTGGGGCGATTTTTCTTTTTACGCCGTTTGGTTTCTCGTTCCAGTTTTGCCCAGTAGAGCTCGCATTGTGACTACTACAAACAACAAGGGCTGGTTGCAGTGGGTTGAAATTGGTGGTAAAATTATAGCAGTGGGTGCCATTA